>JAGPGT010000108.1 GCA_018055905.1 Phycisphaerae bacterium | reverse complement strand
CCTTCCGGCCCCACCATCAGAGCCACGGAAGCTGCCTTGCCGCCCAGGTCGTGCAGGGCTTGGCGAAGCCCGGCGCCTGCATGCCAAGGCGTCGCGATCAGGCAGCGGTCGAAGCCCGCCATCTCGGAGAGCGACTCGGCGAACGTCGCGATCTGGTCGATCCGCGGGACACGACCCCGGTCCGACTGCTCGGCCGCCTCGGTTACGATCCGCCGCCAGCGGTCAAGCTTCTTGTCCTCGACGTCCTTGACCCGCACGAGACTCCGCGCCGTCAGGACCGGCGCGAACCGCGAGATGCCGACTTCGGTGCCTTTCTGGAGCACCCACTCGAACTTCTCCCGCATCAGCATGCTCTGAAAGAGCGTCACCTGCGCCGTCGGCTCGCCTCGGGCCTGCTGCGTGCTCGTGACTTGGCCGACGGTCTCGCGTTTGTCCACCTTCGTGAGCGTCACGCTGTATTCAGTCCCGCTGTCGTCGAGGACGACAATCTCATCCCCGACCTTGAGCCGCAGGACGTGCTGGACTTGGTGTGACTGCTCCGGGCTCAAGCGGACCCGCTCGTCCTTGATATCCGAAGGCGAGATGAAGAATCGATTCGTACTCATAGCTCCTCATCATACCGCCGTCAGCCCATGCAGGCCAAGAGGTCTTATCCGCAGGTCTTCACGGCGTCCGAGTAGCCCCCCGCTCTGTGGGACAAGTACTCGAAGAAGATTGTGTGATGCGTTTACCGCCTTGTGGCTACCGGTATTGTCGACGGTAACTCAGTCGGAATACAGGAAGTACTTTCGCCCGGTCTCGCGAAAGGACTTGCAGGCGGCCTCCCAGGTGGGTCGAAGCGGTTCCGGAGATGTCCTTGATGTAATCGCTTCGCGGATCGTCGCGGTGCCGCAGAGGCGGTCGAAGTGCGAGGCGTTCCATTCGAATTGATCCGGGTACATCCGGCGGATCTCGTTGACGATCAGGACGCCGGCCCAGAAGGGCTCCAGGCGATTGCGATCCACGAGAGTGATTTCGACGCCGTGACATTGCTTGCCCTGGTGCTTGGAGCTTGTGGGCGCAAACGAGGTCGGGGCGAACCGCAGACCGGCCAGGTTCAAGGCGTTCAATCGGGCCGCCAAGGCACTCGAATCGATCCACGGCGCGCCGAACTGGCGGAAGGGCTTGGGCGTTCCCCGACCCTCGGAGAGATTGGTCCCCTCGATCAGGCACAAGCCGGGATAGAGGGTCGCGGTCTCCAGATCCGGCATGTTGGGCGAAGGCTTGATGAATCGCAGGCCCGTCTGGTTGTACCACAGGCCCCGTTTCCAGCGGGTCAGGGGCACGACCGTCAGGTCGGCCTTCACTCCCTTCGCCAGCCAGCCCTCGCCGTTGATCATTTTCGCCAGTTCGCCCACGGTCAAGCCGTATCGCACGGGGATCGGGTACAGACCCACGAATGTGGCGAATTGCGGCTCAAGGACTGGGCCCTCGACTTGGACGCCGCCGAGCGGGTTGGGCCGGTCCAAGACAACGAACCGCTTGCCGTTCTCGGCGGCCGCCTCCATGGCCAACGACATCGTGTACAGGTACGTGTAGAATCTCGCGCCGACGTCCTGAATGTCAAAGACCAGCACGTCCACGTCGGCCAGCATTTGCGGCGTGGGTTTCCTCGTTTGGCCGTAAAGGCTGTGGATGGGCAGGCCGGTCGCTGCGTCGGTCTGGTTGTCGATAGTCGCCCCGGCCTCTTCGAGCCCACGGAAGCCATGCTCAGGACCGAACAGAGCGACCACGCGGACGCCGGACATCGCCCGAAAGACGTCCACGATGTGTTTGCCTTCGCTATTGTACGAGGTGTGGTTGGCGATGATGCCGATTCGCTTGCCTTCGAACAGGCCCTTGTGCTGCCCGACGTTGTCGAGCCCGGTCCGCACCACCGCCGAACAGGCCGCAGTCAGCGATAGGAGAACCGTCAGACAAACCCATTTGGAGAACCACATGGATGCCCCCTGAGCCAATAACCGTATCGTTTCGCACCCGCAATGCCTCACTGGCAACCGGGGGTATTGTACGCCATATCCGCTGCCGGAGCCAACAGGAACGACCCATTCTCGCGGCTATCGGCAACCAGGCAGGGTTTCGATTTGACGACAAGGGGCCGACCCCCTAGAATCTGGCCTGCCGGTGTGGGTTCGTCCCCGTTGGGGACAGTTCCGTCGAATCATATCACGACTTGGAAAGGCCCTCTATGCGATTGATCATTATCGATAGGCCTGCGGAGAGCAGGCGTCACTTCTGGCCGGTTGCCCTGAGTCGTCCCGTGTGGGAGCTACGCTGTGGGATCACATCCCTCGGGGAAAAGCTCCAAGCCAGGGTCGGCGCCACCGATGTGGCGTATTTTTTGCCCGAGTACATGGCCGAGGTCTACCGTGCGAGGACCGATCGGCTGGTGAACGACGTCTCGTCTCTGGCGGGCGATCTCCTGATTGTGGATGCCCGCGTCAAGGCCGACAGCTTCACCATCCCCAGCCGCAGCGAGGTGGGCGTGGACGAGCAGGGCCAGATCCTGTACGTCCGTGTCATGGCCGGCGATTCGAAGAAGCTGTGCGGCGGGACTCTCGATGCGTTCCTGGAATCGGCCAAGGCCACGCTGCCGAACGTGCCCTGCAAACTGGCGACCTGGAATTATACGTGGGACCTGATCCTGGCCAGCCCGCACCAGATCACGGCTGATTTCGCCGCCGCAGGCAGGAGCGGGATCGAGGGAACCGTCGAGGAGCCCAGCGCCATTCGGGGCAGCAAGAGCGACGTCTACATCGCACGGGGCGCCAAGATCCATCCGATGGTCGTGCTGGACGCCGAGCATGGCCCGATCTACATCGAGGAGGATGTCGAGGTGCATCCGTTCACGCGGATCGAAGGGCCCTGTTATATCGGCAAGAAGTCGATCCTGCTGGGGGCCAAGTGTCGCGAGGGCAATTCGATCGGGCCGTGGTGCCGGGTCGGGGGCGAAGTCGAGGAATCCATCATTCAGGGCTACTCGAACAAATACCACGACGGCTTTCTCGGCCATGCCTACGTGGGCGAGTGGGTCAATCTCGGGGCCCTGACAACCAACAGCGATCTCAAGAACGATTATACGAACGTCTCGGTGATGCTCGACGGCAAACACTGCATCGACACCGGTTCGACGAAGGTGGGTTGCCTGATCGGCGATCACACCAAGACCTCGGTCGGGGTGTTCTTCAACACCGGCTCCTACGTCGGCGCGATGGGTATTCTCATGTCCACGGGCAAGCCGCTGCCGAAGTTCATCCCGTCCTTCTCCTGGTTCGTGGAGGGGGTCGTCACCAAGGGCTTCGGACGAAAGAGCCTGTATGAGACCGCCGCCACGGCGATGAGCCGCCGTAAGTGTCGATGGACAGAGGCGGACCGGGCTATGTGGGATGCGATTTTCGAGATGACCGCCGGTCCGCGCGACGAGGCTGTCAAGAAGGGCCGCAAGGCGATGATGAAATAACCGGGTGTGAAACACGAACCGGCTGGTATCACGATTGACGATTTACGATTTGGGAACTCTCGCCATGCGTCGGCCGAATCGTAAATCATCAATCCCCAATCACCAATGACAGGAGGTATGCCAATGGCGACAGTGGAAGAACGTGTGAAGATGGTTACCGCGAAAGTTCTGGACCTCAGTCCGGAAGAGATCCAACTCGAACACAGCTTCACGGAGGACCTGGGCGCCGAAAGCGTACAGTCCATCGAGTTGGTGGCGATGTTTGAAGAAGAATTCGGCATCGAGATGGATGAAGATGCGGCCCTTGCAGTCACGACCGTCGGTGGGGCCGTCGATTTCATTACAAAAGTATGCAAAGAACAGGGCGTGGCCATCGAGGAGTAGATGCCGCCGCACAGGAAAGGATCGCACACATGGCTAAATCGAGACGACATCACAATTTGCCCGACGTGGTCCGGCCGAACCTGCTTGAGGACATTTTCCCGTACGATCTGCCTCCGAAAATCCGATTCGACGGCCCTGCGGTCGAATACATCGACGGCAAACCGGCGCAGTTCGACTTCTCTACGGTGAAAGACCGGGACATCGTCATCACCGATACAACATTTCGGGACGGACAGCAGTCGCTGCCTCCCTATTCCGTCGACCAGATGGTGAAGATCTACGATCTGCTCTCGCGTCTGGGCGGGCCCAACGGGGTGATCCGCCAGACGGAGTTCTTTCTCTACACGAGGAACGACCGATTGACCCTGGACCGTTGCCGCGAGTTAGGACACCGATACCCCGAGTGCACAGGCTGGATTCGGGCGGTCAAAGGAGATTTCCGGTTGGTCAAGGAGGCCGGTCTCAGAGAAACGGGCCTGCTCACCAGTTGTTCCGATTATCACATTTTTCACAAACTTAAGTTCCCCAGCCACAAAGCATGCATGGACTCCTATTGCGAAGTGGTCCAGGCCGCGTTCGACGCAGGCGTGCGTCCTCGATGCCACTTGGAGGACGTCACCCGGGCGGACATCGAACGATTCGTCCTGCCGTTTGTGGATCGGTTGATGGAGATGAGCGAGGGGGTGCCGGAAGAGCTGTCCGTCAAGATCCGCCTGTGCGACACCATGGGTTTCGGCGTCAGCTACCCGGGGGCCGAATTGCCTCGGAGCATCCCGAAGCTGATCTACAAGCTCAATCGCGAGTGCGGCGTCCCGAGTAACCGGCTCGAATGGCACGGCCACAACGACTTCCACAAAGTCCACATCAATGGTACCACCGCCTGGCTCTATGGCTGTGACGCTCTGAATTCGACCTTGTTCGGTTTCGGCGAACGGACGGGCAATCCGCCGCTGGAGGGGGCGGTCTTCGAATACATTGCCCTCAAAGGCAGCCTGTGTGGCATCGACACGCTGGCGATCACGGAACTGGCCGACTACATGCGTTCGATCGGCCTGCCCATTCCGGACAACTATCCGTTTGCAGGGCATTCATTCAACGTCACCCGGGCAGGCATCCATGCTGGCGGACTCCGGCAGGACGAACGGATCTACAATATTTTCGACACTGAGAAACTGCTCGGTCGACCGCCCCGCGTGGCCATCACCGACAAGAGTGGCGCCGACGGCGTCGTTCACTGGGTCAATGAATTCTTCGGCCTCAAAGGCGATGATCGAATCAACAAGATCAAGGTACACCGACTCGCCCGTTGGGTGATCGATCAGTACGAAGTGGACGGTCGTCTGACTCCGATCAGCGACCAGGAACTCGCCGCCAAGGCAAAGGAGTTCTTCCCCGACTATTGGGCCAAGTACAAGGCCAACGTATAGAAGATGAATGACAGTGATTCTCTTTCGAGTACCGCGCCGGGAATCTTCAGACGCGGTACTCTGTATTTCAGGCGAATGCGGACGTTCCCGACACCTAGAATGACCCACCCAACCATGAAGTGGGGATTCGCAAAATGTGGCATAAATCCGCCATTTTGCAGATGACGCTGAGAGAATCGGAGATTTCGTAGGAGGTAGGTGTCTGGGTAGTTGACTGCCCAAGCCAGCCGACGATATCATGTCAACGCTGCGTTCAGTGCTACAGGCAGGCGCCGAACGCGATGGAGACATCTCTGGTGAGGAAACCGTAAACCCTGGGGAGCGGATTTTAGCCAATGGCAGAGATTGCTGCTGTTGAACCAATGGGCCTGGAATGACACGCTGAACGTATGAATTTGGAAGGGACATAGTGTGAACGTTGACCTGAAGAAACTGGAGATATGGTTTGTGACCGGTAGTCAGCATCTTTACGGACCTGAGACGCTCAAACAGGTTGATGAAGACTCCCGTCAGATTGCCCAAGGCCTGTCCCGTTCCCGACACGTCCCGGTCAAGATCGTCTTTAAACCGGTGGTGACGACGCCGCAGGCGATCTACGAGATCTGCATGAAGGCCAACACCGCCCCCAACTGCATCGGTTTAATCGCCTGGATGCACACCTTCTCCCCGGCCAAAATGTGGATCGCCGGGCTGACCGCATTGAGCAAGCCCTTCGTGCACCTGCACACGCAGTTCAACCGAGACATCCCCTGGGCCGAGATCGACATGGATTTTATGAACCTCAACCAGAGCGCCCACGGCGACCGTGAGTTCGGGTTCATCTGCTCCCGCCTGCGTCGCAACCGCAAAGTGATCGTCGGGCACTGGCAAGAGGAACAAGTGCAGGCGGAACTGGGCGTCTGGGCCCGTGCCGCGGCGGCGTGGTTCGACGCCCAAGGTGCCCGAGTAGCACGGTTCGGCGACAACATGCGACAGGTGGCGGTCACCGAAGGCGACAAGGTCGAAGCCCAGATCCGCATGGGCTACTCCGTGGACGGCTACGGCGTCGGTGATCTGGTGGCCCGCGTCAACGCCATCACCGACAGCCAGGCCAACGCTCTGGTGTCCGAGTACGAATCGGCATACCAGATTATTAAGACAGCCCAGGATGCCAAACGTCGCGAAGCCCTTCGCGAGGCCGCCCGCATTGAGCTGGGTATGAGGACTTTCCTGGAAGAGGGAAATTTCAAGGCTTTTACGACGACATTCGAGGATTTACACGGCCTCAAGCAACTGCCGGGCCTGGCCGTCCAGCGGCTGATGGCCGACGGTTACGGCTTCGGCGCCGAGGGCGACTGGAAGACCGCTGCTCTGGTTCGTGCGATGAAGGTTATGGCCACCGGCTTGCCGGGCGGAACCAGTTTCATGGAGGATTACACGTATCACCTCGATCCCCTGGGGTCCAAGGTGCTCGGGGCGCATATGCTCGAGGTTTGTCCTTCGATCTCCGAGACGACACCGTCTCTGGAAGTTCACCCCCTGGGCATCGGTGGCAAGGCCGACCCCTGCCGGCTGGTCTTCAATGTGCCCAGCGGTCCCGGCCTGAACGCCTCGGTCATCGATTTGGGCAACCGTTTCCGCATGATCGTCAATGAAGTGGACGTAGTTCCGCCCGATGCACCGCTGCCCAAACTACCGGTTGCCCGTGTCGTGTGGGTGCCCAAGCCCAACCTCAAGATCGGCGCGGCTGCCTGGATCCTCGCCGGCGGAGCCCACCACACCGGTTTCAGCATGGCTCTGACCAGCGAGCACATGGAGGCTTTCGCCGAGATGGCGGGCATCGAGTGCCTGTTCATCGACGCGGACACCACGATCCGCGAACTCAAGAAAGAGATGCGGGCCAACGAAGTCTATTACATGATGGCCAAGGGCCTGTAATATCGTATCTCTCAATCGCACCACGGCTGAGCCAAAATCGACAAGCCGCACTCGATCGAGCATCGAGTGCGGCTTGTTGCGTCTAACGAGCGAGTCGATCCGCATCGACGCGGCATCAGTCCGGGAACATGATTTGCGCTGTCTGGTGCAGGTAGCGACGCCAGTTGGCCCACTCGTGCCCGCCCGTGCTCAGGACCCAGAAGTTTCGGATCCCATACTTGTTGAAGACCGAAAGAGTCTTCTGGCTGTTGAACAACGCGATGTCGGTTTCACCCGCCGCCATGTAGAGCGGCGTTCTCAGCAAATCGTTGGTGTTGGGGTCCGCAAGTACCTTGTGGAAGTGGTCCTCGAAGGCCTGCCGCTGATCGTCGAAGTAACCCGAACTGTAGATGTAGAGTTCGCCGAAGGTGTCCAGATGCGACAGACCGGTGTTCATGACGACGAAGCCGCCCATGGACAGGCCCGCCAGAGCCCGGTTCTCCCGGCCCGGTTTTACGCGGTAATGGCTCTCGACGTAGGGGATGATGTCCTTGAGGTACTCCTGCGTACACGCATCGTCTTGGCCCAGGACAGGCGGGTTGGCCGAAGCGATGCCTCGCGTATTGGGCATGACGAGGATCATCGGCTTGGCCTTGCCCGCCGCGATTAGATTGTCCAGGATGAACTGGGCGTTCCCCCCGTCGCGCGGGTTGGTGGAACTCCACTTGGCGTCATCGTCGCCGCCGCCGTGGTTGAGGTAAAGCACCGGATACCGGGCCTGCGTGTTCGTTTCATAATTCGGCGGCAGGTAGATATGCATTCGCTTCTCGACACCCGCGTAGTTCCTGTAGTTCGCCTGCTCGACCTTGCCGTGGGGGACGTCGGTTTTCGCGTAGAAACTCGTGTCTGCATAGCTTGCCAGAGCCGGCAGAATCGGCAACGGACACGGTCCCGGCTTGGGCATACGCATCGTGCCTCGCCCCCCGGCGCGGGGGCCGGCCGGCGGGGCCTGCCGGCTGGCGACGAACTTCTCCGTCGCGAACTCGCCGATGTTCCGCGTGAACTGGATTTTGTCGCCGGCGATTTTGCCCTGGTACGCGATGCTGATTTCCATACCTTGGAACTCGAACTCCTCGACGAACACGATCGTATCGCCCTCGATCTTGCCGTTCTTGAGCTCGGCCTCATGCTTCTCGCCTTCGATGTCCGCGGCGGCCTTGCCGGTGATTTTGTCCCCGTCCTGCTTGAGCGTGAACACGTACTTCTGCATGCCGACCTGCGTGTCGAACTCGGCCTTCCAGACCCCAGTGACATCGGCGGCCCGAACACCCCCTGCAGTCATTAGACACAGAACGATGGCCGGCAGGAGCTTCATTCTGTTGGGAATCATGGCTTCTCCTCTCATGCAACGCTCGCCCGTTCATAGTGAATCCGTCAAGACGCATCTTCGTCCGCGAAGAAAGCAACGTCGTACGGCGTCACTACGAACGGGCGATAGAGATCATTCCTGGAACAGTTGAGGCGCAAACTCCTTGAGATAGTTGCGCCAGTTGATCCACGTATGGGCGCCGTCGGTCTCGTTGAAGACGACGTCAAAGCCGTGTTTCTTGAGCATGGCGACGGTCGCCCGGGAAGTCTCGATCAGGAAATCCTCTTTTCCCGTGGCGAACCAGACGAGCTTGAGGTCTTTCTTGAGATCCGCGTTGTCGAGCTTCTCTTTGTTCTGCTCTTCCCAACTCGGTCCCTGGGGGGCGCCGCCCATACCGCCGCCTGCGATGCCGAAAACGCCGGAGCTGAAGACCCCGATATAGGCGAATTTCTCCAGTTGCGGAAACGCGATGCTCAACGTGTGTGCCCCCCCCATGGACAGACCCGCAATGGCGCGGTTTGCACGGTCGGCGTACACACGATAATTTTTCTCGATATAAGGCAGAATGTCGCCGGTAAAGTCTTTCACGAATTCATCCATGGGCAGTCCACCCCGTCCGAACGTGAACGGCCCTGTGTGCCCGGCGGGCATTACGACGATCATCGGCTTGGCCTTACCCGCCGCGATCAAATTGTCCAGGATGAACCCCGCCCGACCGACGGACGACCAGGAGTCGTCGCAATCCATCGCGCCATGCAACAGGTAGAAAACCGGGTACCGGCCCTCACCCCGTTCGTATCCCGGCGGCGTGTACACGTGCATCCGGCGGAACCGCTGGAGCGACTTAGAGTAGTACGTCACCTCGGCCACCGCGCCGTGTGGAACGTCTTTGGTGTCCATGAAGTCCGAGCCGGGCACGTACACCAGGCTCCAGGTGTTGGCGTTGGATTCGCTGGTCGACGGGTTACGGGGATCGATCACCGAGACGCCGTCGACGTTGAAATTGTACCGGTAGGCGCCTGCGTCGATCGGGCCGACTGTCACCTCCCACACACCCTCGGCGTTCTTGGTCATCGCGGTCCGGCCCTGGCCGGGAATGTCGCTTGCGCTGAGCATCACCGCCTCGGCCTTTGGCGCCAGGATCCGAAACGTGACTTTGCGGTCCGTTGTCACCTCGGGCGACACCACCTGTGGCCCCTGTGGCCGGAATCGAGGCGTTTCGCCCGCCGGTTGTGCCGAGGCGATGGAAGTCAGGGCCTTCGCGCACAGAATCACAATCGCTGCAAGGGGAATCATCGCTCTGGGTCTGTACATGACATTTCTCCTTTCATCAGACATTGGGCCAGGTATCCGCGACGGTCACCGGCGCCGCGGGCCAAGACCGATCCGGTCGCCCGCCGCCATTCGCCATCGCCTCGCAAATCCGATTGAGGAATTCCAGTAACGCATCCGAATTCTGTAGGCCCAACGCCGCCAACAACCCGGCGCGGACCGATTCACTCTGTTGCCAAAGTCGTTCATGGGTCTGACGGCCCTTGCAGGTCAACGTAACGCTGAGCGCCCGGCCATCGGTGGGATGACGCTGGCGGGTCACCAGCCCCCTGCGTTCGAGCCGCACGAGCATGGCTCGCACCGTATTGGCGTCGGAAGAAGCCCGGCGAACGAGTTCCTGCTGGGTGATTCCGTCCTGCTCGGCCAGCAGAGACAGGAGAACGAATTGATCGGCCGTCACGCCGTTGGCGGCCAGTGAGGCCTCGGTCTGTCGGTGCATCGCCCAGTACGCCGCCCGCAACCCCATCGCGATCTCGTGTCCCGACGCCATCGTACGCCTCACAGCTATATCTTACGTATACGTATGACTTTCACCAGTTACTCTATACCTGACGTCGGCCGCCGTCAACAGAAAAGACTGGTCGCAAGACCTGTGTATCTGTGCCAATTCTTGGGCGAGGACAGTCCGTTGTTTTCTTTCGGTGGATGGCTCTTGCGAACGCGCGAATGACCCGTTGCCGGCACGGCTACGGACACCGGTTTCTTCTTCATAGACACTGCGTCCAAAGCCATTTCGGATTGTCGGCGCCCCGCTGCTGTGCTATCCTGGCACAATAACCGTTGAAGAGTTGTGTTCCCTGGCCCGGATATCGTGAGATACTCTTCATTGCAACGCTATTCGTCCTTCAGATAACCCTATGGGTACATGGAAATCGGAATTGAGGAGAGGTTCATGCACACTGTCGCAATGCAGTCGGTTCGAGGGTTTCTTGGCTCAATCGTGCTGGTCTTATGTGTCGGCTCATGGGCAGGTGGGGCGGAGGCGCCCGTACCTCTCAAGCTGACCGCACAACAGGACCACCGGAACATGATGGAGCAACTTGGCATCACGTCGTTGCGGCCGGGGGCGAACGGCATGGACCCCCAAGCCCCGAACTATGCCAACTACGACGAGACCAAGGCCAATCCGTATCCGAATTTGCCGGACCCGCTGACGCTCAAGAACGGACAGAAGGTCACGACGCCTGAGATGTGGTGGAAGCAACGTCGACCGGAGATCGTGGAGGACTTCGATCGCGAAGTTTATGGCCGCGTGCCTGCCAATGTGCCCAAGGTGACGTGGAAAGTGACCGAGACGACCGAAGGGACTGACGCCAACATCCCGGTCATCACGAAAAAACTCGTGGGCCACGTGGACAACTCGTCCTATCCGGCCATCACCGTGGACATTCAATTGACGCTCACCACGCCCGCCAAGGCGACCGGTCCGGTGCCGGTGATGATGGAGTTCGGGTTCATCTTCCCGGGTGGTGGGTTCGGCCCGCCTCGCAGTGGACGGGGTCGCACGGGGCCGACTTGGCAACAACAGGTCCTCGCCAAGGGTTGGGGGTACGCGATCCTTGTTCCCAGCAGCATCCAAGCCGACAACGGCGCGGGACTCACTTCAGGCATCATCGGCCTGGTCAATAAGGGCCAGACCCGCAAACCCGAAGACTGGGGGGCTCTGCGGGCGTGGGCCTGGGGTGCCAGCCGGGCCCTAGACTACTTCGAAACCGACAAGGCGGTGGACGCCACGCAGGTCGGCATCGAGGGGCTCTCGCGTTACGGCAAGGCCGCGCTCGTCGCGATGGCGTACGATCAGCGGTTCGCCATCGGCTTCATCGGCTCCTCCGGCGCAGGCGGCGCGAAACTGTACCGCCGCAACTGGGGCGAACTCGTCGAGAACCTCGCCGGCAGCGGGGAATACCACTGGATGGCCGGCAATTTTCTCAAGTACGCCGGCCCGCTTAATGCAGGGGATCTGCCGGTGGATTCACACGAATTGATTGCTCTGTGCGCGCCGCGTCCTACATTCATCAGCTACGGCGCGATGTCGGGCGCGGGCGCCGAAGGCGGATGGGTCGACCAAAAAGGCAGCTTCATGGCCGCGGTCGCAGCGGGACCTGTGTACAAACTCCTGGGTAAGCGAGACCTCGGAACCGCCGAGTATCCGCCCAGAGAGACCGGACTGATGGACGGCGAACTCGCCTTCCGCGAGCACGGCGGCGGCCACACCACCGG
>JAGPGT010000107.1 GCA_018055905.1 Phycisphaerae bacterium | reverse complement strand
CCGCCGCACCTGATTCGAATTGATGATTGGCGGATCAATCCATGAAATATCGCACAAAAACAGCTCTGGGGATCGACATCGGCGACCGCCGAATCAGCGCCGCGCTGGTCGAGAAGACCGAGCGGGGTTTCAGAGTTGTTGCATCGGCGGCAGAGGATCTGCCTTGCGGCCAGCCCGTTCGGCGATCCTCGACGCACAACAAAGCGTTGTCGCGGATTCTCCGCAGACTGGGGCCGTATGCGCGAACCCGGGCGGTTCGGATCGTGGTGACAACCTCGGCGGGTTCGGTGGTCCTCCGATTGCTGGAGTTGCCCAAACAGATGCCTCAAAATCTGGGTGAATTCGTGGCGAACGAACTGAAACAATACGTCGCGATGTCCGGACGGAAGATATCGTCGGACTTCTGCGGCATCGGAACCGGCGAGCGAAAGCGGGTGCTGGCGGTGGCCGCGGACACCACAGAGGTTATTCAAACGCTCGAAGTCTGCAAGGCGGCGGGTCTTACGCCCGACTCGGTGGAACCTGTTGCGATGGCTTGTCTTCGAGGATTGTTGGCCACGGACAGTCAACTGCGTCGCGGTTTGGCTTTGATTGCGATAGCGAGTCGCCACAATTTGGTTCTGTGCGTGTTCGTCAATGGGACATTTGATTTCGTGAGAATCCGGGAGGTTCCCGCGGATACAGACGCCCCCGAGTCCCTGTCTTCCTGGCTGTGTACGGAGTTAAACACTGTCTTGCAGTATTCCGGGATGGTGTGCACGGACGAAGTTTCCCAGTGGCAGGTCCGCCTGATCCTACGCGAGGTGGACATCGGCAAAGACCGTTTTGCAGATCTTCCCACACGAGAACCGAACATCCGGTCGCTGCTCGTCCACAACGTCGACGATCGCATTTTTTCCTGGGCCGAGGGAGAAGACCAAACCGCCCCACCATCCTTGCCGGCCATCGGGGCGGCGTTGAAGCTTCTGAACGTAGAAGGAGACGAACTCCGCATCGACCTGACCCCGGAAGAAGTGATACAGGGCCGCCGGTCGTCGCGCCGGGGATGGATCATAGCCAATACGGCCGCCAGCGTCTTTGTGGCCGTGTTTCTGCTCACGCAGTTCCTGACCTGGAAAACCGACGCCATCAACCGTCGTATTGAGCAGAACCGAATCGTCGAACAGCTTCCCACAATGCCGACGAGGATCGCCCAGGATCGGTTTGTCGACAGTGAGATTCTGAGGATGACGCGAGAGTTGGCAAGTCTGGAACCGGTTCGCTCCCGGCGCGAGGTGGACTGGTCCGGGATGCTCGATTCGATCGGGCAGTCCACGCCGACAGGCGTCTGTTTGACTCATGTCGTCTGTGGTGACAGCCAGACCCTTCAATTGAAAGGATTGGCGCTCTCGCCCGAAAACGCCAAAGCGTTCGTGCAGAACCTGGACGACGCAGGGGCTTTCATCTCCGTTCGGCTCACTCGCATCCAACGGCGACAGACGGCCGGTGAAATCGTGGAATACGAGATCAACTGCGTGTTGAAACCGATTGATCAGGGATATACCCGTGTCCAGAGGACCTAAAAAAACGATCTCCAAACCGAGGCGATGCGTCTTGACGACAGCCCCCTTCGTCATTGCAGCGGCCGCATTGTACAACTGGGTGTTCTCCCCCCACATCGGCTACCTGCGAGCGATGCAGCGGTTAGAGCCGGTGATGGACAAGATGGCCGAGGAACTGGACACCGTCGCTGAAGGTTTGGATGGGAAGCTCGCGAACATGCGCGCCCTACGCAGTGACCTGTCGAAGCTGCAAGAGGGGCTTTTCACCCAGGAGGAATGCAAAGCGTTTCTCCACAACCTCCAGGCCGTGGTGGAGGCGACCGGTTGTGTCATGACGGAAGCGAACTTCACGCGCCATGGGAACGCCGACGGCAAATCCGAGGAGCCCAATTTGCCGGCGACCTTGGAAGTCTCCCACGTGGATCTGGTGGCAGCAGGATCATATGAACAGATCGTTGTATTGCTGCGGACCCTGCAACGGCACCGTCCGCGAGTCTGGGTGGATTCCTGCCGCCTGGACCTTGTCGATTCTCGCAGAGGGCGACTGCAATGTCAACTCAGTCTGACCCTCTATACTCTGGTACGTCCTGGAGAATCCACCCGATGAATGGTTCATTTCGCGATTTCGTTCTACTGTGTGCGGCTGCGATGGTTCTCGTGGCGGCGACCGCAACTGGGCAGACTTCTCTCACCGACGGACAGACCTCGAAGAATCCGTTCACAGCTTTGTTGGCGGAGAAGGAAACCGAGCCCGAGACCTCCGTGCCTGCGGAACCGAACGTGTCGGTCGCGAGGCCGGAATTGGCCATGGAATCGATCGTCCTGAAGTTCCTTGAAGCCAAGAGTCTCAAGAGCGTTCTGGACCGCATGGTGACGGAATACGGGACGGTATCCGTCAATGAAAAGAACAATTCCGTGATCGTCTGTGACACGCCGGAGAATCTCGCGAAGATCATGATGGAGGTGAAGAAAGCCGACCAGACTCCGCGTCAGATCCTGATCGAGGTTGTGATTCTCGACGCACAGTTGCGCGACGATGCCGAAATCGGGGTCAACTGGGATCTGCTTTCCCACGATACCTACGACGTGGTCTACCGGCAGAATCTGACAACCGAAAGGTTGCGGTCGACCCGATCGGACGACGAGACCATCGGCAATGCGACCGTATTCAACACGGTCGGGGCCGGGGGTGATCTGAGTTTGATCAGCGGCACCATCCGTCACGTTCTGCACGCTATTCAGCAAAAAAGAGACGTGGAAATCCTGGCCAGCCCGACCACTCTGGTGGTCAGCGGCCAATCGGCAACGATCAAGGCGGTCGAAGAGATTCCCTACCAGGAGGTCATGGACACCGCCCAAGGTGGCGCGGCGGCGTTGACGGCCACTGAGTTCAAGGAAGTCGGAGTCACCCTCGAAGTTTCGGCGGTGGTGACCGACGGCAACAACATTTTTCTCACCGTGAACGCCGAGCAGAACGTCCGCACCGGCGAAAGCGCCCGAGGCGTTCCGGTGGTCGATACTCGCCATGCGACCACGGCTCTGTTGCTTCGGAACGGCCAGACGATCGTCATCGGAGGTTTGCGGCGTGTGGAAAAGACCAAGGAAGTCCGGCAGATTCCCCTCCTTGGGGATCTTCCGTTGATCGGGTTGCTTTTCCGACGCACCGCCGTTGTGACCAGTCGCTCGGAACTGGTCATTCTTTTGTCTCCTCGCATCTGTGGAGAGGAACCCATTCCTGCGGGCATTGCGGCCGCACGGGATCGGCTTCGCGAGATGTCGCTGTTGTCCTCACGGAATGACGACCCCGGCCAGGACAAACCGCGGGGGGCTGTCGAAGAAGCGTTGGATCCGTAATCTATTGTCGAAGGAGAAGCGCATATGCTGGGATTGTTCAAGACCAAGAAGAAAACCGACCGTGTGAAGATTCTCGTGGTGGACGACGAACCGGACTTGGTCAGCACGGTCGAATACCGCCTGAAATTCGCCAACTGCAATGTGGTGACGGCATCGAACGGACAAGAAGGTCTGGAGCGGGCAGCGGCGGAAAAGCCGGACTTGATTCTGCTGGACACGAATATGCCCGGGATGAACGGCCACCAGATGCTTGAGCATCTCCGCGCCGATCCGGTTCTCAAACATACGCCGGTGATCATGCTGACCGCCCGGTGCGAGCCGCAGGATATCGCGGCGGCGTCGGCCCGGGGGATTTCCGATTATGTAACCAAGCCCTTTGATTTTGCCCAATTGATGGACAAAATTCACGCGGTGTTGAAGGACCAGAAAGACGCGTAGCATCGGTCACGACCCAAGACGATGCGAAGAGCGGTTACCAGGAGAATGCTCCGGCTATGGCCAATCCGTTGCGAATTCTGATCATCGAAGACGACATCATCGATCGCAAGCTGCTCGAGCGTCTGCTTTCGCAGTCGACCCTGGGAGGCTGCGCCGTGAAACACGCCGACCGGCTAGAGACGGCGCTGAGGTTGCTCAAAGAGCACCCCTTCGATATCATCCTGCTCGACTTGGGCTTGCCCGACAGCCAGGGGATGGACTCGGTCGGTCGGCTCCAAGCGTATGCGCCCCATTTACCCATCATTGTTCTGAGCGGCTTGGACGACGAGAACACCGCCACGCATGCGGTGCAGATGGGTGTCCAGGACTATCTGATCAAGGGGCAGGTCGATGCCAACCTGCTCATGAGGGCCATCCGCTATGCCCTGGAACGCAAAAAGGCGGAGCGTCAGTTGCAGGCTGCGGAACTTCGGTATCGGACGATTTTCGAAAACTCCGCGGTGGCAATCATGATGGTGGATGCGGAGGAACGGCTGATTTCGTGGAACAAGTTCACGGAACAGTTGCTGGGCATGGGTGAACAAGAGCTTCGCAACCGGCACATCAAAAGCCTCTATCCGGAATCGGAGTGGCAGAAGATTCGCCTGATGAGCGTTCGGCGCAAGGGCATGCAGCATCACTTGGAGACGCAGATGATCTGCGCCGGCGGGCGGGTCATCGACGTCGATATCTCGTTGAGCGTCGTATATGACTCCGATGGGGGCGTTACAGGTTCCATCGGAGTCATTCGGGACATTACCGAACGCAAGCAGATGGAGGAAGCCCTGCGTCAATCAGAGAGGCGGTTCCGACAGGTCGCGGAGAACGCGCGGGAATGGATCTGGGAGGTGGACGCCGACGGGGTGTATACATATGCCAGCCCCGTCGTGGAGAAGATTCTCGGCTATACCGTGGAGGAAATTCTCGGGCAGAAACGGATGTCCGACTTTTTCCACCCGCGGGACGCGGAGCGTCTGATCGCGGAAAGCCGCGAGGTCTGCCGACGGCGTGACGTGTTTATGGATTTTCAACTCCGCGCCGTCGCCAAGAACGGAAACGTGGTCTGGCTGTTGCGTAGCGGTGTGCCGATCCTCGACGAAAGGGGAAACCTGCTGGGGTATCGAGGCGCAGACATCGACATCACGGAACGAAAAACCGCCGAGGAAGCGCTGCGTCATCATGTCCATGAAATCGAACGGTTCAATCGCCTGGCGACGGCTCGGGAACTGCGTATCATCGAACTCAAGCAGAAAATCAACAACCTGGCTGTGGCGTTGGGCCAGCCCGCCCCCTACCTGACACCGGCGGAAGAGCGATCCGACGGCAACTCGCATGATTCGCTCTCGGATGCGGCGGTGCAGGCTCCTGTGGAAACGCAACGGGCGGGCTACACCCTGGCGGATGTTCTTTCGCCGGTTCGGATGCAGGATTTCATGAACAGCTTCTGCGATGCGGTCGGTGTCGCGGCGGCAATCATCGATCCCCAGGGTAATGTGTTCTTGCAATCCCGTTGGCAGCGGATTTGCCGTGACTTCCATCGTGTCAATCCGAAGACCTGCGCTCGGTGCGTGGAAAGCGACGTTTCCCTGGCCGGACAGTTGAAAGAAGGCGAACAATTCTCCCTGTACCGCTGTCACAACGGGTTGACGGACGCGGCGTCGCCAATCCTCGTCGACGGACGGCATGTGGGCAGTGTTTTCATCGGCCAGTTTCTTCTGGAGCCTCCCGACAAAGAATTCTTCCGAAGACAAGCGAGGGAGTTCGGTTTCGACGAGGCAGCCTACCTGGAGGCCCTCTCCTGCGTGCCCGTGATCTCGCGGGAAAAGTTGGGAAGCATCCTCCGGTACCTGACGACCTGCGCGCAACTCATGGCCGAAGTCGGATTTGAACGACTTCAGGGGACTGCTCACGAGTCCGATCTGCTGCGGTGGGCCCAGGAGCTCAACCGGGCCAACCAGGCGTTGCGACAACAGCGGGAAGCAGCTTTGAGTCTGGCGGAAGACGCCAACGAGGCGAGGGCGACCGCCGAGCGGGTACAGGAGGCACTCTTGCTCAAAGACAGTGCCGTCAACAGCGCCGCCAGTGGTATCGTGTTTGTCGATCTGGAGAATAAGCTGACCTTTGCGAATCCCTCTGCTCTGAGAATGTGGGGATACAGCCGGGAGAGCGAAATTCTGGGTAAATCCATCTCCACTTTCATCAAATCCGAACAGGAGGCGATGAATGCCTGTCGATCGGCATTGGAGAACGGCATGTGGAACGGAGACCTGGAAGCCTGCCGTGCCGATGGTTCCGATTTCATTGCACAAGTCTCCGCCAGCGTTGTCAAGGACGCAAGTGGAAAACCCATCTGCCTGATGGTTTCACTGGTGGACGTGACCGAAAGCCGGAGGATTCACGAGATCCTCAACCGCAAGCAGAAAAATCTCGAAGCGATTTTCGATGCCACCCCCTTGGGCATGCTGCTGGTCAACGACTGTTTGAAGGTGACTCGCGCCAACGATGTCATCCGCCAGATGTCCGGGAAGGACTACGCAGGTATCATCGGTTCTGATGCCTGTCAGGCATTCGGTTGCGTCCATGTCGCCGGTGTCGTCGAGAAGGCAAGAGATTTGTGGTCTTGCGAAGGTTGCCTGCTCCGGGACATGGTCCGTAGAGCTTTGGTTGCCGACGAATCCATTCGGGGAAAAGAAATGCAACTGGCCTTGAGCAATGGCCATAGCCGGGCGTGGATGGCGGTGAGCGTTGAACCGGTCAATATCGATGGAAACAAGCATGTGCTTATCGCGATGAATGACATCACCGACCGCAAACGGGCCGAAGAGGAACTGCAGCGAACCATGGAGATGAAGGCACAATTCATCTCGACGGTATCGCATGAACTACGAACCCCTTTGAGTTCAATGAAAGAAGCCGTGATCATCGTTCTGGACGGCGTCGCCGGTAAGATCAACAAAGACCAGAGGCATTTCCTGGACATCGCCAAACGCAACATCGACCGTTTGTCCAGATTGATCGACGACGTGCTGGATTTCCAGAAACTCAACGCCGGCAAGATGAGGCTCAACATGCAGCCAAACTCAATCGCCGCGGCTGTCAATGAGGTGTTCAACACGATGCAACCGAACGCGGCCAAAAGCGGCATACACTTGGCTGTGGATCTTCAGCCGGGTCTGCCGACGGCCGTGTACGACAATGATCGGATTCTCCAGGTCCTGATCAATCTCGTCAGCAACGCGATCAAGTTCACGCCGCAGGGGGGGCATGTCCAGATCTCCGTATCCAGCCAACCCGACCACGTAGTCGTCCGGGTCAGCGACACTGGCTACGGCATCCCCCAGGAGGACCTGTCGAAGATTTTCGACCGTTTCTACCGAGTCCACCGCCCGGGCAAGGAGATCAAAGGGACGGGGTTGGGCCTGGCCATCGTAAGCAAGATCGTTGCCGCCCACGGCGGGCGAATCGAGGTCGAAAGCGAATTGGACAAAGGCACTACCTTCACGTTATTCCTGCCGTTGGTTCCTCCCAGCGTCCCGGCGGTGGATCCGGAGCGCGCCGACCAGTCTCTGGAAACAGCTTTATTGGAGAAGTGACCCCGTCGGCATTTTGCCTCTGCAGGTCTTTCGTCACTCCTTTTCGCCCGTTCCTTGAAGCGATCAAGTTTCTCTTGATTGTCGTGGACCGCGCCCGTATCATGATTTATGGTAGAGTCGGAATCGCCCTCGAGCATCTGCCGCATATTTGGGATCCGTTCTATACAACCGAGCCGGTGGGCGAAGGAACTGGGGAAATCTGCACACGGGCACGTGTAACCCACAAGCCATCGCGGCCCAGCGACAACTATGTGAATTCCATTGATCCAACACTTTTTCGCGACAGATGTACAGGAATACGATATGAAGGATAGTAAGAACCAACCCCTCCGTCACATTGACCGTAGAACGACCACGACGAGTGCGGAACGGATGACCCGTCGCCAAGTGCTTGAAGGCGGCTTTGCTGTCGCCCTCGGCGCCGGCGCTGCTTTGCGGAGCATTCGGTCGATCGCCCAGGAACGAGGGGATCGCCCCGAGCGGGCGACGGATGTCGAGGTGCTGAACCCCTGCGGGCGGGTTCCCCTCAGTCTGATCATCGACGATTCGACCTGCCTGGTGAACCTGGCCCATTTCGGCATCCCTCATTTCGCGGAAGCGTTTCCCGACAACTACAAACAGGATTGGCGAAAGCTGCCTCGTGAGATTCCCGACTCCTTCGTCCGCAAGTTCGCCCAATGGTGCTACCAACAGGGGATCAAAGGAAAGTACAGCATCGTCCCCTACCCCGCCTGCGTCGGATGGTTGGACCGTGATCTGCCCGGCTGGTCAAAGAAGGAACTGGATGAGAGCTTGGATCTCGTCCGCAAACTCATAGTGCCCGACTGGGATATTCATCCGGAGATGATCTCGCACACGTGGGTGATCGACACTCGAACGGGCCGACCGTTTCCCGAGCGAACCGAATACTTCATGGAGAACTTTCGCTGGACGGACGGCAAATCCGTGGACCAGTTGGCGGACTATCTGAGCTATGCTCTGCGTATTCTCAAGAACGTGGGGCTTCCGTGCGAAGGCATCACCACGCCCGGTGGGTTCGGCAACCGCGTGCTGCCCGAACTGGCCCAGGCCACGTTGCAGGCCTGCCGGGACGTTTATGGCGCGGAGATTCCCCACTACTTCCGCCATCTGTTCACGGACGACCAAAGCGTTGCGCCTCGCGTCGAATACGCTTCGGGACTGGGTGGGCCGGACCCGAAATGTGTGGTCTCGATCATCGGCTGCACCGGCGACTGGTTCGGAGGCTGGGATGGGCTCGAGCGGGGCTCCGTGGACCAGTTCATCACCGACGATCTCAGAGGCGGCCGACTCCCACAGGTGATCGACAAGGGCGAACCAGCGATCCTCGTCTGCCACTGGCCGGGAATCTACTTCAACGGGCAGGAGGTCGGCTTCCAGATCTTCCAGGAGGTGGTCCGACGGTTGCATGCCCGGTACGATCACCTCATCTGGATGAAACTCAGCGAGATCGCTCGTTATTGGGCGGCGAAAGAACTCACGCGGATCACGCGAGAGGGCAATCGAATTGTCTTGGACGCACCGTTTGCCGCTCCCCGCTTCACGGTTCGCGTGAAGAGCGCCGGGCCGCGGCCGCCCAGCGTTTCTATGGGCACGACCCCGGCTGTCCTGGAGAAAGCATCGAACCAGTTATCGCTCAAGAGCGGCTCCTGGCATCAAGCCGCCGGCGACGTGACGATTTGTTTCGATCTGCCCAAGGGACGGTCTGTGATTGAGGTGTAGTCATGCAGCGACGCGACTTCCTGAAGGCCACCGTGCTGGGTTCAGCGGCAGGGCTGCCGTTTCTCCATGCAGAGATGGGATCGGCCGCAACTGCGAGACGCCCCAACGTCGTGTTCATCCTGGCCGACGATCTGGGCTATGCCGATTTGGGCTGCTACGGCCAGAAAAAGATCAAGACCCCGAACATCGACAGGCTCGCCGCCGAGGGGATACGGTTCACCCAGGCCTATGCTGGCAATCCCGTCTGCGCGCCCTCGCGCTGCTCTTTGATGACTGGATACCATACCGGCCATGCCCAGGTGCGAGGCAACAAGCAGGTCGGCGAAGGGGACGCTTGGCTCCTCGGTTCCACGACCACAGGGCAATGGCCCCTCGCGGAGGACACGTTCACCGTCGCCCACCTCTTCCAGCGGGCGGGTTACGTCACCGGGGCTTTCGGCAAATGGGGCCTTGGACGGGTCGGCACCAGCGGCGATCCCCAGAGGCAGGGCTTCGATCACTTCTTCGGCTATATCTGTCAACGACAAGCCCATACGTATTATCCGAATCACCTGTGGCGCGACGGCCAGGTGAGTTGGATCGAGGAGAACAAGGACGGCGCCGAAAAGGTGTACTCACACGATTTGATCGCGGAAGAGGCCCTCAAGTTTATCCGGTCCAACCGGGACAGGCCGTTCTTTCTCTACGTTCCGTTCACAATCCCGCACGTGGCCTTGCAGGTGCCCCAGGATTCGCTCGGGGAGTACAAAGATCAATGGCCCGATCCGGCGTATGACGGCAAGCGAGGATATGTTCCCCACGAACACCCCAGGGCGTGTTATGCAGGCATGGTCTCCCGCATGGACAAGGACGTCGGGCGGATCATGGCCCAGCTCCAGGCGCTGGGCCTCGATGACAACACGCTTGTGATTTTCTCCAGCGACAACGGTCCGACATACGCAGGTGGCTCCGACGCCGGGTTTTTCGAAAGCGCCGGCCCCTTACGCGGACTCAAGGGCTCCGTCTGGGAAGGGGGGATACGCGTGCCTTTCATCGCCCGCTGGCCGGGGCGGATGCAGCCGGGCACGAAGAGCGATCATGTCTGCGCATTCTGGGATTTCATGCCCACCTGCGCGGAACTGTTGGGCGAGCAGCCGCCGACGGGCATCGATGGTGTTTCCATCCTTCCCACACTCCTGGGGCGATCTGAACAACAGAGGAAACACCGGTACCTCTATTGGGAATTGGACAACCAGCAGGCGGTACGTATGGACGATTGGAAAGCCGTCCGTCTCCAGCCCGCCCAGAATATCCAACTCTTCAACCTCAAGACCGATCTTTCAGAGCAGAAAGACATTGCCGCCGAGCTTCCGGATCTCGTCGCTCGATTCGCGGAGATTCTTGTTTCTGGCCGAACGGACTCCGAAGTCTTTCCGCTCAAGAGTTGATTCGCGGACCTAACCGAAGGATACTCTCACCATTTCGAAAAATCCGTACCGAGGGTGTAACCTCCGAGGCTCCGCGGTTCACTGTCCTGTCAGAAGAGCCATGGCAACGACAAAGACAAAAGACAGGACACAACCAATTCGAAAGGAGCCGGATATGAACGCGAAATGGACATCTCTGGTCGTTATGGGAACGATTCTGACGCTTCTGAGCAGCCAGGTCATGGCGCAGCCCTGGGGCGTCGGGGGGCAGGGACCGGGTTTCGGTCGTGGACGCGGAATGGGCAGGATGGCGCAGGGAGCCGGCCCCATGAGGCAGCAAATCAGGGCGGGCGATCCACGGGATGACGCCCCGGTGTGGTGCCCGTTCGGGATCGGGCCCCGCGGCCTCGGCGTATGGAATGCGCCAGGACAGGGGCAATTGGGACTTGGAGCCCCGTTGGCACGCCGGCTCGGTCTGAGCGAGAATCAAGTCGAGAAGATCCGCGACATCGTGGCCAAAGCCCGCTCGCGGACGATGGCCGCGATCAAGGAAGTGCTGACAGAAGAGCAGGCGGAACAACTGGAACTGATGCGCGGCCGGGCTGGACGGTTCGGACAGGGTGGCCGAGGTCCGGCGGTGCAAGACGGGTTTGGCGGTCCGACAGGTCCGGGCCTCCAGCGAGGCCAGCGTCCGCGGGCTCAGATGGGACCGCGAGGACAGGGCCCTGATGGGCAGCCGTTCGCGGGAGGTCCCAGGGCCGGACGAGGCATGCAGTCGCGCGGTTGGGCGAATCAGCCTGACGCCGGCGCCAGACCTCCGGCCGATGGGCAGGGCCCGGGGCCTGCGCAACTCGGAAATCGCAACGTGCCGCCGATCGAGCAGATGTTCGATCAGGCTGATGCGAACAACGATGGAGCCCTCACTCGGGAAGAGATCCGGGCGTTCCATGAGAAGTTCAGACCAGGCGTGGGGCGACAGGGACGATGGTAAGGGAATCACCCTGTGGGTATCGGCCCCGTCTGCATGTCAATCGGCAGGCGGGGCCGGTGTCTTGCGCGGGCTGAGTTCGAATGAAAGAACCTTGCCTTGGGTCCCCGATGCGGTTTATTCTTGGTGCCATGTTTGATGCGAGTTTCTCAACGCCGATGGATGTCGGACTCGAATCGATTTTCATCGAGGCGATTCGAGTGTTGGTGCATGCGGTGCGCGTGAGACAGTCCGATTTTGGGGTGGATTCCGCGTCAAAGGACTCGGAGGACATCCGTCTCGCAGGCCAGGGCGACGGCGACGCTTACCGCCGGCTCATCGAACGGTATCAGGATCACGTGGCCAGAGTTTTGTGGCGGTTCAGCCGGGATCGTAGAGTGCACGAGGAACTGGTACAGGACGTTTTTGTGGAATCGTATTTGAGTCTGAGTCGCTATCGCGGCGAGGCCCCTTTTGAACACTGGCTCACACGAATCGCCACGCGGGTCGGTTATCGATATTGGAAGGAGAAGGCCCGCCAGCGGAAAACGGAGCCCCTCGATCTTCAGGAGTGGGACAAGGCTACAGAGGGGGACTGTGTGG
>JAGPGT010000004.1:11939-48317 GCA_018055905.1 Phycisphaerae bacterium | reverse complement strand
TGGGCTCGTGCACCAAGGCGATGACCGGATCGCTGATCGGCATGCTCGTCGCACAAGGCAAGCTCCGATGGGACAGGCCGCTGGTCGAGTACTTCCCCGAGTTGAAGGACACGATGCACCCCGACTATCGGGGCGTGACGTTGGTGCACCTGCTGTCCCACCGGGCGGGCGTTGCGTCCATGACCGCGGGTTTCGCGCCCGTCCAGGGCAAAGAACTCGCCAGGATCTGCAAGATGAAGTCCCCCGCCCAGCAGCGAAAGCGGGTCACGGAGATCGTCCTGACGCAGCCGCCGGTCCACAAGCCCGGCGAGAAGTTCGAGTACTCCAATGCAGGTTTCACGATCGCAGGGGTCATCGCGGAACGTGCGACGGGCGAGGACTATGAATCGCTGCTGCAACGAATGCTCTTCGACCCGCTCGGGATGCGGACCGCAGGATTCGGGTCGATGGGGACGCCCGGCCGAACGGACGCCTTGTGGGGACACCGCAAGAACGCAGATAAAATTGTTCCCGTCCCGCCGGGGCCGCAGGCCGACAATCCGCCTTTTCTGACGCCGGGCGGACGCGTCCACTGCTCGATGGCCGACTGGGCCAAATACGTCCAATGCATCCTGACGGCCGCGCGGGGCCAGGACGGCCTGCTCCCGGCGGCCGCGATCCAACCGGTGAAGGAGCCCCCTTTCGGCGGCGATTACGCGCTGGGCTGGAGTCTCCACGACCGCGACTGGGGGGGCACAGTCTTCACCCACTCCGGCACGAACACGATGCACTACGCCATCGTCTGGGTCGCTCCACAGAGGAACTTCGCGGTTCTCGTGGCCGCCAATCGCGGAGGCGACGGCGCCGCGGAAGGCCTGGACAAACTCTGCGGCGCGATGATTCGAAAATTCCTTGCGGACCCATAGGATCGCACGGGACGCCACCGAGCCCGAGGGGGCCCCTCCGTCCTATTCGTCCCAGGCACTTTTGCGGTTACGGCTTGACCACCCAGAGATCGTCGATGAAGATCACGCCGGAGCTGCCCGGCGCCGGCTGGGCGCTGCTGCCCACGCTGAGGAAGACCTTCTTGACCCTGGTGAGGTTCACTCCGCCGGCCGTGAACTCGCTGAGCGGGACCTTCCACGCAGTCCACGTGGGGGTCTGAACGATCGCGGAGTCTGGATGGCGAACCGTTGCGAGCTTGCCTGTGCTGTCCTGGATCGCGACGAACAGCGGCGCGCCGACATTGCCCGCTCGGCCTCGGACATGGAGCACCAGCGTATTGACGTCATTGACGGTCCAGTTCTGAGCCGGCGAGAACTCCCGCTCGATTTGGGAATAGTGCGGCGTACACACGTTGTTGTAGTCCAACGGCATGGATTGAGCGCCGCTGTGGACGATCTTCTGCTCGGCAAACGGAGCGTTCATGTACCCGACGGTGGAACCGCAAACGCCGGCGGCATAGTCATCGAGCCAGGCCTCGTAGATGCGGCGGCCCTCCTCGTCCGTGTAGCTTTCAAAATCGTCGACCACAAGGAAATCAGCGGTGGTGAACCTCCAGACCGAACCGGTCCATGTCCCCCCTGCCTGGCCTGGCTCCACCTCGTCCACCCGCCAGTAATACGTCGTGTTCCACTCCAGCGGGCCGGGATCGAACGTCGCGACCTCGACCTCCTGACGACCCTGGTAGATCCCTGCGGTGGTCGGGTCCGCTTCGGCCACCGCCTTGGCGTCGGCGCCGAAGTAGACATCGTGCTGCGTCGCGGACGGGCCTGCGACCCAACGGAGAAGGGGCGTCTGGGGAACGTTCGAGGACGCATGGGCCGGATAGGGATCGACCGCGTGGACCGGCCATTGCAGGACGCCCGCCGGAATGATCTGCCGGGCGATCGAGGGGCTTTGCCAGGCCAACTGGGCCACGGCGTTGCCGCCGTTCTCGAACCACTCCATTTTCAGGCGATAAAACTGGCCTGCGACGAGGTTGACCGACGCGATATCTTCGGCGCTGCTGTGAGAAGTCCAGTTGTCGAGGAGGAGCTTGCCGTTGAGCCAGAGCCGCACCCCGTCGTCGGAGGTCGTGATGAACTGGACCGTCTCGGTGAAGGGCGCTTCGAGGTCTGCGGTCCAGCGGGCCGAGACGTTGTCCTTGAGCCCCCCTGCCACTTCGTTACTGCCCCAGTTGTGGTCGATCGCGTTCTCCTTGACGGTCAGGATCGGATTGCCGGCGAGTTCCACGCCTGCGAAGTACTCGGCCTGAACGCCCAGACCGGGACCGACGGTCTTGAAGCTCCAGACGGGACCGGCGTGCACGGTCCAAGTGACATCCTGCTCATCGATCCGCCAGTAATAGGTGGTGTTCTCGGCCAGCGGGCCGGGATCGAACGACGGCACGAGTTGATCCCCCTTGAACACGCTCGGATCGCCGGCCTCGACGGCGGCCTTATCGGTCCCGAAATAGATCTTGTGATAGACGGCCATGTAGCCCGAGACCCAGACCAGATCCGCGTCGACGGCGACCCCGTCGAGTCCGTCCCAAGGCCGGGGCGAGTAGGCCGTTGCGGGGACCGAGCTGAACGACCAGACGTCGCCCGGGAAAATCGTCTTGTGGTCCGAAGCGACCTCGTCGATTCGCCAATAGTAGGTCGTCCCCGGGGTCAGGCCGGGACCATGGCGATACGACGTATTGTCCAGCGACTGGCGGCCCCTGTAGTCGTCGGGTCCCAGGGTGGCAGAAGTCCCGAAGAAGACGTCGTGGGCGATGGCGTTGACGCCGGCGGTCCAGCGAACCAGGGGCGTTTCGACGTACTTGGCGCCGTCGGCGGGATCGGGGCTCCACGCTTTGACCGGTCCCCGGTCGAACACCGCGGTGACCCGCTGGCTGCCGACCTCGGAAGTGACGACGTAGCCGATATAGACGTTCTTGGGGATGCCGGGAACCGTCGTGCTGTACTGCTGGGTCCAGGTCTTGCCGTCGGGCGAGGAGTGGGCAGAGAACGTGTCGCCGGCCCGCTGGACCTTGACCCAGTGGGGAGCGCCGGTGGCCCCGCTACTGACCTGGTCGGCAGGTGCGTCGAACGTCTGACGGCCCCAGAAGGTGACGCCGTGCTGGAGACCTGCGGTATTGGCACTGACGCCCTGGAAAATGTAGGGCGAACCGGGCGTGAGCATCACGCGAAGCATCACGCCGGCCATGGCCCAATCCGCCAGGGGCGGATCGAGACTGACGACTCGGGCAACGAGCTCGCCGTCACCGGAAAGAGTTTTGTAAGTGTACTGGAATTGGTCGGAAGTGGACCGAATGCCTGTGCCGCCGCCTCGGATGATCCAGGTTTCCGTGACCGGATCGTACTGGGCTTGGCCGGCGGCGGCCGGATTTCCGACATCCTGGCTGGTCCAGCCGGCGGGCAATTGGCCGAACAGAGGTGCTGCGAGAATCGCCACCAACCCCAGAGAAGACCACACTCTCACCTCACGACGCATAGTAGGCCTCCAGAAAAAAAGACTTACACGACGAGGGAACTGCCCTGTTACACGGAAAAACCTCCACACACAATGCTTGAACCGCATACCGATATGAACCTTCTTTTTTATACCATTTTTTCGGTCCCGTTGCAAGAGGGGATCTTCCTGCGAAAGACAACATCGCGGCGTCGCGATCACCGGGGCGATCCCGCCTCTTGCCGACCCCGGTCGCCCTCGATAAGCTCTTGTACGACCCGCCTCCTTGGGGGGGCGAGCCGGGTGGTTGCCGAAGGACTGGGTCCCTATGGATAAGCGGGGAAAACCCCCTGATATCTCCGTCATCGTGCCGACACTGGACGAAGCGCAGAATGTAGATTGTCTGCTGACCGGCCTGTTTGCGGCCTTTGACCGGGCGAATCTGTCCATTGAGGTCCTGTTCGCCGACGGCGGCTCCACCGACGGCACACAAGAGAGAATCCGCCGGTGGGAATCGAAGGCGTCGGTCACGCTGGTGAAGGCCCAAAGCGGCCGAGGATTGACCGGAGACGTCCTGGCCGCCGCCGGCCGGGCGAGGGCCGACACAATCCTCGTGATGGATGGCGACCTGAGCCATAGTCCCGAGCAGGCGCCCGAATTGGTGCGACCGGTGCTCGAGGGACTTCAGGACATGGTCATCGGCAGCCGGTATGTCCAGGGGGGACGAATTCCCCACTGGTCCTGGACCCGGCGGGCGATGTCCCGCATCGCAGGCGCGGTCGTCTGGCCGCTGACGGACGTGCACGACCCGACCTCGGGCTTCTTCGCAATCCGTCGCGACAGGCTGCTGGGCGTGGCCGACGATGCGGAGGGATTCAAGATCGCCCTGGAGATCCTGCTTCGCCATCCAGGCGACCTGCGCGTCAGCGAGATCCCCATCTGCTTCGGCGACCGCTTCCACGGGCAGTCCAAGATGAGCTTGCGACAGGCGGCCTGCTACCTTCGTCGGACCGTCGCACTGGTCGGCGGCGCGGCGACCCCAGTCACTGCGGGGCGATTCGCCCTGGTGGGGCTGGCGGGCCTAGTCGTGGACGTGGGAGGGTTCACGATTCTGCGGGACCGGGGCCTGGATTTGAGCCTGTCCCACATCCTCAGCTTTGCGATCGTGGCGATGCTCACCTACGGGATGTGCGTTCACTGGGTGTTCGCGCCGTCGGACCACAGGCCTTCCGGCCGGACGAAGCCGGTGCGGTTTGTCACAACCTGCCTGATGGCTTTGTTCCTGCGCGGCGGCGTGCTGGCTTTGTTGACGGAACGAGCCGGTGGGTCCGAACTGGTGGCGTTGTCGATCGCGGCGTCGGCCGGCGCGATCGTCACTTATCTGGGCTGCGCGTTCTTCGTGTTCCGACGGGAGGACGGCCGCTCCGACGGGCTGTCCTGGCGTCTGGCGGCCCTCGGACTGATCGGCTATTCGGTTCTTCTGAGGCTGACGTATCTGGGCTTGCCGGACCTGTTGCCCGAGGAGGCCTATTATTGGAACTACGCCCAACATCCGGCCCTGGGGTATCTGGACCATCCGCCGATGGTGGCCTGGCTGATCGCTGCGGGAACAGCCCTGGTCGGCGACACGGAGCTGGGCGTCCGCGTCGGGGCCTTCCTGTGCTGGTTCGTCACCGCGGGGTTCTGCTTGGCCCTGACCGGCAATCTCTATGGCAAAGGAACCGCGCTGACGGCCGCGATGTTAACCGCGGTGCTGCCCTTCTTCTTCCTGTTCGGGTTCTTCATGACACCCGATGCCCCGCTGACCGCCTGCTGGGCGGGGGCTTTGTTCTTCCTGGAACGCGCCCTCTCCGCTGGACGGGCAAGGGCCTGGTGGGGGGCCGGGATTTGCATCGGCTTGGGGATGCTCTCGAAATACACGATCGCCCTGCTGGTCCCGGCGACTGGGGTCTTTATCCTGTTGGACCGACCCAGCCGACGGTGGCTTCGTCGTCCGCAACCCTATCTGGCCGGGGTTCTGGCGGGCCTGCTGCTGAGCCCTGTGATCGCGTGGAACCTGCGGAACGAATGGGCGTCGTTCCTCTTTCAAAGTGTCCACCGCCTCGACGGGCAGAGCCGGTTCGGGCTTCCTTTGCTCGTCGCGGCCATAGCCCTGCTGATCACTCCGCTGGGCCTTCTGGATGCGTTTCGAACCGTGTTCTCCTCGAAACGTCTGTTCACGACGGTCTTCACGATAGTCCCGCTGTCGGTGTTCGTTCTCTTTAGTCTTTCGCGAGAGGGGAGAATGAACTGGACGGGCCCTCTGTGGCTGGCGGCGCTACCGGTCCTGGCCAGGCAGATCGTGACGCCCCCCTGTGCGGTGCGACCATCACTGGACGCCTTGAGCCGGCAGCTCTGGCCTCCGACGTTGGTGGCGTGCGTTCTGGTGTTCGGGGGATTCCTGCACTGTGCTTCTCTCGGCCTTCCCGGCGTCCCGGTCGTTCAAGATTGGAATTGGCCGATCGCGTGGGAAGAGATTGGACGCGATGTGCAGCGGCTGGAAGAACAACTGCGAACCGATCTGGGCGTCCGCCCCCTGGTCGTCGGCATGGACAAATACGCCTTGGCCAGCGAACTGGCGTTCTACCGTCGTCATACGCAAGGGAGCGTCGAACTGACATCGAGCCGACATCTCTTCGGCGGCAGCGGATTGATGTATGGATTCTGGTTCCCGCCCCGCCGGTACGCCGGCTGGACACTCCTGCTGATCAGCCTGGACCGCACGAACCTGGAACGCCAGAACATCCCCCGCTGGGCCAGACTGGACGGGATCGAAGAGCGGACCGTGTCCGTACGCCAAAGACCCGTGCGATACTATTATCGAATCGCCCGCGACTATCGCCCGCCTCCGCCCCACGAATGCGATTGGAGATCGAAATAACTCGTGCTGGCCCTCAAGAAACAAGGTTTTCCGGGGATCGACGCCACTGTTGCCTTGACAATCCCTACCCCCCAATGCTATAATGAAGCATGAATTGGGCATCGGGGTGGTACAAAACAATTCCCGACGCTTTCCTTTCTCGAGGGCGTAGCCCTGCGTATGGACACGTCTGAAGCCTTTGTATGGACAACGACGACGGAAATACGGACACAGTCCGATCATGACTGCGTACCCCACACGAAAACTAGGGTGTATCCTGGGCCTGCTGTCGCTGGCGACGGCCGGGTGTGGGTTATTGCCCGATCGAGCCCTCTCAGGCCCGGCTAATCGCGTGGTGTTCTACGGATTCAACACGCAGCCGCGGACCCGGTTCGGAGGCTACGCCGCCGCTATTCCCGGCATGACCTTCCTGGGACGGGATCTGGGATCGCACAACTATTACTGGCCGTTCTTCGAGAAAAACGGGATCGTTTACACCTGCCAAGGCGGCCACATCGACGTCGTCCACATGCGGATCGGCATCGACTGGACCGCCTATCTATCCGCCAAGAGCTACCAGCACATCATGCGCAAAGATCGGGGGTTCTCGTGCCGAATGCCCGTGGATCGGTCCCGAAGCTACGTCGAAATCACCTATCCGCCCGGCTGGGATTATCTCAGTGAAACGGACAAGTCCGCCATTGCAGAAAAAGTGGCCCTGGCCATCGGTCCGTATCTGACGTTCACGATGGTAACCTGGCACGAGGTCACCACCTGGTACGGCTACAAGAGCATGGCGATTCCCGTGGAATACGATTCCGCATTCAGTTGGGAAGACTCGTACTCGAACCTTCTGGGCACGATCATCGGGGTGCAGGCGCTCCAGGACCCGGAGCATTCCTACAATAAAGCGGTAACCCTGGCCATCGACCGGGAAATGAAGAAACTCGGAATCCTGCCGTCGGCCCGGGACGCCCGCTTGGCCAGCAAATCCATGAAAGGCCAGTGGTACACAGGCTCGTTTGTTCTGCTGTTCGACATGAAGAAGCGAAACTTCGACATCGGACTGGACGACGGGTACGTGACACCGACTCTCGTGCCCAGTCTGTCGCGGTGTCCCAACGCCGAACCCCTCTCGTATCCGGTTCCGACGCTGGAGGTCCTGAGCGAATACGGTTTCCAGCTCAAACATGAAATCGAGCCCCACGAGTGGGAAAAGGGCAAGATCCTCCGCGTCGCGTTCGGCGACAAATCCCGCAAACGGATCAATCCGCAGATCCACATGGCCACCATCATGGACCACATCCAACGGGAAGCCGCGGCCCGGTACGGTCCCCAGTACGACCCCGACAACCAGCCGGAAGAACCCCACTACGTTCGCACAGACCGCCAACCGCAATGACAAACCCGTGAGAAACATTGACCTCGAGCGGGGGTTCGAATACGATGGCGTCTGCTTGTGGCGAAAGAACGCTTGAAGGATCGAACGAGGTTGTTCTGTAATAGCGAGGAATCAGGATGAAGCTCGTGTTTTCGCTCTGTGCGGCCCTCCTTGTCGGTGTCCACCCTGCCTTGGCGGCGACCGAGGCCCGATTGCTGCGGTTTCCTGCAATCCACGAAGACCAGATCGTCTTCACCTACGCGGGCGATCTGTACACCGTCGCCTCCTCCGGCGGCACCGCCCGCAAACTGACCAACGACGACGGGTTCGAGATGTTCGCCCGGTTCTCGCCGGACGGCAAAACGCTGGCCTTCACCGGCCAGTATGACGGCAACACCGAGGTCTACCTGATGCCCGCCGCCGGCGGCGTGCCCCAGCGGCTTACCTTCACAGCCACGCTCGGGCGGGACGACGTGGGCGACCGCATGGGTCCCAACAACATCGTGATGACGTGGACGCCGGACGGCAAACGGATCCTCTTTCGTTCGCGGATGCGTTCCTTCAATGACTTCCTGGGTCGGTTGTACTCCGTCGGGCTCTCGGGCGAGATCCCCGACGAACTGCCCCTGCCGCGAGGGGGTTTTTGCTCCTATTCCCCGGACGGCAAGAAGCTGGCCTACAACCGCGTCTTTCGCGAGTTCCGTACCTGGAAGCGCTATCGCGGCGGGATGGCCGACGACATCTGGATCTACGATTTCGAGGCCAAAACCACCGAGAACCTCACAAACAATCCTGCCCAGGACATCATCCCGATGTGGAGCGGGGACAGGATTTTCTTCCTCTCGGACCGCGATGAGAACAAACGGATGAACCTATTCGTCTACGACATCCGTTCGAAAGAGACCCGCCAACTGACGGCGTTCACCGAGTTCGACGTGAAGTTCCCGTCGCTGGGTCCCAAGGCGATCGTCTTTGAGAACGGAGGCTACCTCTACCGCTACGACCTGCAGACCGAACAAGCCGTGAAAGTGAACATTTTCATCGAGGACGATCTCCAGGGAGGCCGGGGTGGGTTGGTCAACGTCGCCAACAAGGTGAGCAACTACGAGATCTCGCCCGACGGAAAACGGGGCCTCTTCGGCGCTCGAGGCGACGTCTTCACCGTGCCGGCCAAGCACGGGGCGATCCGCAATCTGACCGCCACGCCCGGCGTGCACGAACGGAATTCCAAATGGTCCCCCGACGGAAGGTGGATCGCCTACGTCTCCGACGCATCGGGCGAAGACGAGATCTGGGTGGTCCCGCAGGACGGACGGGGCGCCGCCCGACAGGTGACCAAGGACAACGCCGTCTATCTGTATGACCTCGTGTGGTCGCCCGACAGCAAGAAAATCCTCTGGGCGGACAAAGCCCTGCGCCTGCGATTCGTCAACGTCGAGACCGGCAAGATCACCGAGGTCTGCAAGGCGGACAAATGGGAGTTCAGCGATTATGCTTGGTCGCCCGATAGCCGGTGGATCGTCTACGCCAAGCCCGAATTGAACAGTATGAGCAAGATCTACCTTTACTCCCTCCAGGACCAGACCTCGCATGAGCTGACCGACGGCTGGTACAGCTCGTCCGATCCGATCTTCAGTTCGGACGGGAAGTTCGTGTTCTTCGTCTCGCAGCGGGATTTCCACCCCATTTACAGCAGCACCGAATGGAACCACGCCTATCAGGACATGTCCCGGATCTACTTGATCGCACTGGCGAAATCGACTCCTTCGCCCTTTGAGCCCAAGAGCGACGAGGTCGAGACCCAGGAGTCGCAAAAGAAGGAAGCGGAGACCGAGGCCGCCTCCCAAGACCAGACGGACAAGCCCAAGAACCACCAGACAAAGGAAAAGTCCGAACCCGGGCCGATCCAGGTCGATCTCGACGGTATCCAGGACCGCATCGCGGCGCTGCCGATCGCGGTGTCGTCCTATCGTCATCTCAGTTCCGTCGACGATCTGATCTACTACCTGCGCCACGGGCAGTTGTGCCTGTACAACCTCAAGGAACAAAAGGAAACCGAGCTGGGCCAAGCCCGTGGCTACGAGATCTCCGCCGACCGCAAGAAGATGCTCGTCTCGGTCGGCGACCAGTATGCGATTCTCGATCTGCCCAAAGGCAAATTCGAGATGAAGGAGACGCTGGATTTGTCGACGATGGAAGTTCAACTCGACAAACGGGCCGAATGGAGGCAGATCTTCAACGAATGTTGGCGACAGATGCGGGACTTCTTCCACGTCCCGAACCTGCATGGCGTGGACTGGCCGGCCCTGCGGGCCCGCTACGAGCCACTGGTGGCCTTCGTGAATCACCGCGCCGACCTGACCTACGTCATCGGCGAGATGATCAGCGAGTTGAACGCGGGACACGCCTACGTCGGCGGAGGGGAATCCCCCCAGCCCAAGCGAATTCCGATGGGTCTGCTCGGCGCCGAACTGACCCGCGACGCGCAGAGCGGCTACTATCAAATCGTCAAGATCCTGCGGGGCGAGAACTGGGCCAAGGCCACCCGTTCGCCTCTGACGGAGATCGGCGTGGACGTCAAAGAAGGCGACTTCCTTCTGGCCGTCGACGGGCACTCGACCGCCGACGTGAAGAATTTTTATGAATTGCTCGTCAACAAGGCGGGCCGGCAGGTCACCCTGAAGGTCAATTCAAAGCCGGAACTCGAAGGCAGCCACGAAACCACCGTCGTGCCCATCGACAACGAGGGGAATCTCTACTACTATCGGTGGGTCCAGGGCAACATCGAGAAGGTAACCAAGGCCACCGACGGCAAAGTAGGCTATGTCCATGTGCCGGACATGGGCACGACCGGCCTGAACGAGTTCGTCAAGCACTTCTATCCGCAGATCCGCAAGAAGGCCCTGATCATCGACGTTCGCGGCAACGGCGGCGGCAACGTCTCGCCCATGCTGATCGAGCGGCTGCGCCGCGAGATCGCGATGATCGAATTCGCCCGCAACACAGCGCCGACCCCGGAACCGGAGGCGATGATCTACGGCCCGATGGTCTGCCTGGCGGACGAGTTCTCCGCCTCCGACGGCGACCTGTTCACATACCAGTTCAAGCACTACAAGCTGGGCAAGGTGATCGGCAAACGCACCTGGGGCGGCGTGATCGGCATCCGCGGCTCCCTGCCTCTGCTGGACGGCGGTTCGCTGAACAAGCCCGAGTTCTCGCGTTACGACGTCGAAGGCAAACGCTGGATCATCGAAGGCGAAGGGGTCGAACCGGACATCGTCGTAGACAACGATCCCGCTCAAGAATACGCCGGCATCGATCAGCAACTCAATAAGGCCATTGAGGTCATCCTCGAAGAACTCAAGACCAAGGAAAAGGAGATTCCCCCTTTGCCGCCCTATCCGGTGAAGTAGCACCGGTGCCAGAAAATCGAGGACGGATAACAGAGGACAGCGTGTGGGGTGGCCTCTCGCCCTGCACGCGGGACCATTTGTCTCTTTCTATTGCCCTCTTACGTACGATTCCTCGTGACGCCGAAGCACGTCATCCTTGGTAATGGATGAAAACACTCGGTCAAATTCCTGCAAGACCGAGCGAGCAGAGAGGTCGGGGGTCGATGTCGGATCACCCACCAACAGATCCCGGTTGGCAGCATCCCAACCCGCCGGACTCCGATCAGAGGACACGGGGACCTTCCTCCCAGCTTTCTCCATTTTCGCCGCGGGCATGCGAATCACGGCAAGAGTCTTCTTGAGTCCTGTGAGCTGAGTCATTACCTGTTCCGAGAAGCTGCCCGTCGCCTGGCACATTGTTCGCACGACTTCATGCGCTCCCAATGTCCAGAGCCACATCAATGATTCGGCACGTGCGACTCGGTCAAAGTGTACGCAATCGTCACGAAATCCGGCATCAAGGTTCCCGATGATCGCATCCGCAACGCTAAGGAGCACGCCGATCCGACCGGAGAGATAGAAAGAAAAGGCGATAATAGGATCCCGTTCGACGAGCTGTTCCCCCGTTGGGTTGACCAACACCTTGTCAGAGCGATTTCGCATCATCATTCACAACTCGCGCATGGACTTTCACGCGGTTTTCTCAATCAGCTGGCACTTAGCACGGATGAATTCGGGGTCCAGATCTACCCCGCATTCCCATTCGACTGTGTCGAACACGATGCGCACCCGCTTGAACTGCTCGAAATCCTTGATCTGTTTGAACACGCCGAAATCGAGATAGGGCGTCATGTCGAGAACGCCTTTGACGCCATCTTCAAAAACAACGGTAAGTGAGAAGTCCTCGTTCGGATGGACGCTTACAACGGCTTGATACATTCCCACATACTCCTATTCCAACGGCCGGATTCTGAACGGTTGATCGCCATTCATCACCAAGTCCCAATTGGCCATCAGTTCCTCCTGGTGCAATTCTGTCCAAGCTTGAACGAGTTTTCACTGTCGAGGTGGAAGGGAACCGTCGATGATCTCTCCTGTACGGATATCAACAGACGCTTTGGACTCGCCGTAGAACGCGTGGAAGTGCGGCGGATTGTGTTCGCCCGGGGCGAAATACAATCGAATGATAATGCCGTAGAACATCGATATGGTCGGCATATTCTCTCCTTTGCAGCAACCAGATCGCAGATGACTCACTGGTCACAGTATACCTTTGAACACGGGGGCACTGCAAGCTACGTTACAGAGGAGGCTTGACGATGCGACTGCATCTCCACTGCGTAAGCGGGCCGTCTTCCGGGTCTTCTCGTTCACCCGTTCTGACGAACCCATTCTTCTCCAGGACCCGCTGCGAGGTGGGATTGTGGACGGAGGTCTCCGCAAAGATCGCGCCCGCGCCGCCGTGCGAACTCACGATCCGCCCAGCAGGTGATGCCGCGCGAACAGGATCGTCGCGTAGAACTGGAAGTCGGCGTTTTCCTTCTTGCGGAAGCCGTGGCCTTCGTCCTTGGCCATGAGATACCAGACGGGTGTGCCGTGCTCCCGGACCCGCTCGACCATCTGCTCGGCCTCCGACAGCGGGACGCGAGGATCGTTTCCGCCCTGCACGACGAACAGGGGCTTGGTGATCTTGGCGGCGTTGTTCAGCGGCGCGATCCGCTCGAAGAACTCCCGCATCGCGGGATCGCGTTCGTCTCCATATTCGGCCCGGCGCAGGTCCCGGCGGTAGCTCTCGGTGTTCTTGAGGAACGTATTGAAGTTCGAGATCCCCACGATGTCGATCGCACAGCAGATGCGGTCGCTGTAATGGGTCGCGACGGCCAGGGTCATGTAGCCGCCGTAGCTGCCGCCCATGACCAAGATCCGCGAGGCATCCAGATTCGGCTGCTTCGCGATCCAGTCGAACAGAGCGCCGATGTCTTTGACCGAATCCTCCCGCTTCAATCCGTTGTCGAGTTTGACGAAGCTCTTTCCGTAACCGGTTGAGCCGCGAACGTTGGGCAGGAGCAAGGCGACGCCGTGCTCGTTCAGGAAGTAGTTGCTGCGTCCGAGGAAGCCCGGTCGGGACTGACCCTCCGGACCGCCGTGAATGACGATCATCACAGGGCGTTTTCCGGTGAAACGGGCCGGGGGCTCATAGAGAAACCCGGTGATCTCGCGGCCGTCAAAGCTAGGCCAGCTCACGAGCTTCGGCTCCGACAACTCGGAGGCGACGAGCCCGCCGAGTTCGCTCTCCGTCCAGCGGGAGACCTCGCCCGTCTCGGTATCGAGCGAGTAGACATCCGAAGGCGAGCGGGCCGAGGAGATCGTGAAGGCCAGATGCCGCCCCTTGAGATGCCACTTGAGGCCGCCGGTTATGCCGGTCGGGACCGCGTCCACGCGTTGCAGCCTGCGATCGGCGAGATCGAACAGATACAGCCGCGAGATGCCGGCTTCGTTCACGCCGAACGCGATCCGCCGACCGTCCGGCGACAGGTCCAGGCCCTCGACATCCCAGGGGATCGAGTCCACCAGGACGGTAATCCGTTGGGTCGCCAGGTCCATGTGCGAAAGCCGCTGGAACTCGGAGTCCTTGTCCGTCGTCAGATAGAGTCCCGTCCCCTCCTTGCTGAACTGGGCGTTGCGATAAGAAACCGGTTCCGAGCCGGGCTCTATGAGCAGAGATTTCTCGCCTGTCTGGAGATCCAGGAGCCAAAGGCGGCTCTCGTTGACGGAGATGTATTCGCCGATCAGCAGTCCTCGGTCGTCGGGCGACCAGTCGAGGACGGACCAGCCGCCACCGCGGACTTGCAGGACGAGCCGGTCGGTCTTCGGGTCGAGCGGATCCATCACGTAGAGGTCGCGGTCGGCGCCGTTGCGGCGAGTCGAGCCGTAAGCGATCCGGTCGCCTCGAGTGCTCCACTCGATGCCGCCGTTCTGGGAGCGGCCTCCGTCGGTCAGCAGCGTGATTTTTCCATCCGCCAGGTCGTAACGATAGATCTGACCGAACTCGTTGCCGCCGACGTCCTTGGTGAATAGGAAGTACCGCCCGGTGCGAGGCTCGTACGTGGCTCCGCTGATCGGCTCGTCGAAGAATGTCAATTGCGTTCTCGCCCCGCCGGGCTGTTGGACACGATGAATCTGAGCGGTACTGGCAAATCGTGTGGAGATCAGGATCGACCGCTCGGTCGGATGCCAGTCCGCAAAGGATGCCGAGCGAGATTCCGTGTACCGTCGGACTTCGTCCGCCAGCGTGACCGGGAGGGGAGGCAGGCCTTGGACCACCAAGTTCTCCCCCGGCCGGATCTCTCTGCTCTGACCGAATGCGTTCCCCGAAGCTCCTGAAACCATCGCCAACAGCACCGCCCAACCCAACGTACTTCGCTGATCCATCGCTCATCCTATCATATCATATAAACGTTCTGAACGCACACACCGATGGCCCTGTTGTAGGGCATCACGCACGTCTTGCCAAATGGAAATCGCGGCGGGGCCGAAGTTACGGTCGGACCTGAAAGATGCTGGGCCCGGCGATCTGCGTCTCGACGTTGCGGGTCCTGAGGTCCACGACAATTGCGTCGACCAAGGCACCGTTCAGATAACACGGACGCAGCTCGTCGCCTGTGATCCGCAGGCGGGACCGCCCCTGGTCGTAGACCAGCTCGGAACCGATGAAATTCAAATGATCGATCTCGCTGTCGTACTCAATGCCTTGGGACGCCACGAACGACTCCAGTTCCATGCGGTTCGGGTCGGTCTGACGCAACGTCGCCTCGACGTGTCCGGCGACCACCTGCGTCTGGGGCCCCCATTCGCCGTTTACCTGGGGGAAGTAGCGCAGTTCGAGTTGCTGCGAATCGTCCTCTGCGACAATCCGCCTGGACTGGGTCCAATACGTCAGCTTGTCGAAGTTGCTCAAGCGGGCGTAAAACGGTTTGAAGGCCTCATTGGGATCGTCCTTCGACCGGACCGTCGCGGCGTTGTGGACCCAGATGACACCGGGACCGGAGGCAGCCAGTTCGGCCGCTCTTGCATCATACCGCAGATCGTGAGCGTCCAAAGTCACGCGACCGAGGAGCTTGCCGGCGGCGCGGCGCCACATCCGAACCGCCACAGGCGCCGCATCCACCGTTCCCAGCCCGCCGTCGGCGACGAATCGGCGGAGATCAACCTTGACGTTGTCGGGCGCATTGGAATCGACGATCAGATCCAGCGTCAGGCGAGGGGCCGCGAGGCGGTATTCGTCGACGAAGTTGGGCTCGGTCCGCTGGATGGTGGCGGTGGAGCCGCCTTCCAGGACGATTCGTTTGGCCGCCGCGAGATAGCGGACCGCACTTCGCGCCGTGACCGTCATGGGCATGGGCTTTTCCCCAAGTCTGGCGCGCGAGCTGTTGGGATCGGAGGCCACCAGGAACTTCATCGCCACCGGGCCCAGCATCGTCGTGTCGGTGGTCGGGAAATCGAAATCGATCCGCTGCGCGACGACCTGCTGGCGGTCGAAGGAATCCATCTCCTCGGAAGGCGGTCCGGCCGGCGCGTTGGGGGGGGTACGGATGACCGAGGCGTTCGCCAGATTGGGCGAACCGCCGACCAGGGTGATGTCGGCGCCGCCGTCGCAGGTGACCACGATGTCGTAGAGTTCGTCGGGAATGGCGCTCATGGCCGGGTATGACGAGGCGGCGGTGTTCAGAGCCCTCGGTTCCGGCAACGACCGCTCGTGGGCCGGATCCAGATCCGTCTCCGTCGGGGACTTCGGCTCACGATCGCCGGGCCGGGCCCATTGAATGCCGTTGATGGACAGCACGTCTCGGGCAATCGCGACGCCGTCGGGGCTGTTCAACCGGACGTTTCTGCGAAAGACACACTGGTACACGTCGGGCGCCGCAGCGATGGGGACGGACGAGGCGGACCTCTTCACCGTAGTGTCGGCCGTTTCAGCGCCGCGGGTTGCTGCCAGGGAATCCTCCTTGTCTCCCACCGACGAATCCCCCTTCTTTCTGGGGGCCATGGCCTTGACCTCGCTGCTGCGGATTCGGAGGTTGTCGAGGTCGAAAACGCGGAACAGATCGAGCCGGCTGCGACCGGCGTCGTAAATCAGCTCCATGCCGGTACCGGTCAGACGTATGGCGCGGGAGAGAAACCGGACGGACCCTGTGGAGGAGAACATCGACTTGTCCGCGAGAAAACCCACATCGTCGAGGCGAATGAAACACTCCCAAGAATCGTTGGGATCGGTCGGAAGGACGTGGATCACCACGTTTCCGACGAACGTGGCGTTGTTGGGCATGAGCCGCCCGAACGCTTCGACCAGCTCGGCCACGCCGCGATCGGCCGTAACGCGACAGACAAACCGCTCCAGATAGATCCACATGTACGGCTTGGTGATTTCCCACTGGCTGCCCTGTTTGTGGAGAAGCTGCTCGAATCCGAACTTCCTGTCGATTTGAAACTGTTCGTTACGGTGCACGAACTCCGTCTCGCGGACCGGTCCGACCTTGACGCCGCTGATTTGGCCGCTGGGGGGTTTTGAATCGGGGTCGTCGATCTCCGCGACAGGCGTGGGCGTCGGGCGGACCTCGTTGGCGACGATCGGCGGCGTCTGGTTGTACCGCAGGTAAAGGGCAAAGGCCGCGCCCAGCACGCCCAGTGCGATCCCGCCGATCACGATTTTTCGAAGGTTCAGACCCATCCTGCGCGCCGATTGTCGTTACAGTTACAGGAGATACCGCTCCATCAAACTCGCCCAACGGTCGGAGCCCTTGAGAATGTACTCGATCACCTCGCGGACGGCGCCGTCCCCACCCTTTCGGGCGGTCACGTAATCCGCGTGTTTCTTCAGTTCGTCCACCGCATTGGCCACGGCCACGCCGAACCCGACATAGCGAACGATCGGCAGATCCATCACGTCGTCGCCGATATAGGCCGCCTGCGCGGGCGACAGACTCAGCTTCTCCAACAGTTCTTTGAGCACGGGTAGCTTGGACTTGGCCCCCTGGATCACGTGCGCGATCTCCAGTTCCTCAGCCCGACGGGCGGTCGCCTCGGAGGCCCGACCGCTGAGTAATGCCACGTGCAACCCGGCCCGCTGCCACATGCGGATACCATGCCCGTCGAGAATGGAGAAGCCCTTGCTCTCGGTCCCGTCGCTGTGAATGAACACGCGGCCGTCGGTAAGCACGCCGTCCACGTCGAGCACCAACAGTTCGATGGCTTTCAAATTGGGCTTGCCCTTAGTATCCATATTCGCTCATTTCAGCATAGCTACAACAATCGCGTTTTGTCCTCGTTGGGTAGTTCTGCGTTTCGATGGGCGAACAAGACCGTCGACAAACAGTCGTATGTCGCCGCCGCCTGGAGTCGGGGAATGCCGCCAAGGCTATTATCCGACCACCTTGATCATGACGATGTCCTGCACGTCGATCAGACCGACCGGCCGGTCGTCGGCGTCCACGACGGGCAACTCGTCGATTCGATACTTGTGGAAGAGAGCGGTGGCCTCCGCAGCCAGAGCGTCGGCGCGGATCCGTTTGCAGCCGGCCGTCATGACTTCACCCACCTTCAGGTCCAAAGCCGCCGCTCCCTCTTTGGTCAGGAGCCGGCGCAAGTCCGCGTCGGTAAGGATACCGGCCAAGCGGCCCGAAGAATCGACGACCATCACGGCCCCGTGGCGCTTCACGTCCTTGGTTTTCTCCAACATCCCGCGGATCGTTTCGTTCACGCTCACGATCGGCAGTTTCTCGCCCGGACGGAACATCATGGACTGTTCCACCGTCATCAACTTGGCGCCGAGCGACCCGCCCGGATGAAAACGAACGTAGTCCTCGACGCTGAAGTTGCGGGCCTTCATCACCGTGAAGGCCAGCGCGTCGCCGATGGTCAGCATGCAGGTGGTCGACACGCTCGGCGCCACCCCCAGCGGGCAGGCCTCGTTCACCTTCCCCATGCACAGCACGACGTCGCTGTGCCGGCCGAGGGTCGAATCCTCGTCTCCGGTGAGCGCAATCAAAGGGATGCCGAGTTGTTTGACGAGGTTGATCAAGCGGATGATTTCGTCGGTCTCGCCGCCGTAGCTGAGGATCATTACGACGTCCTGGCGTCGGAGACGGCCGAGATCCCCATGCACCGCCTCCGCGGGATGGAGAAAATGGCTCGGCGTTCCGGTCGAAGCCAGCGTCGCGCTGATCTTACGACCGATCAGACCGGCCTTGCCGATCCCGCTGACGATGCACGAACCGGTGCAAGTATAGAGCATTTCCGCGGCCCGGACGAACCGGCCGTTGACAATCGGCGTCATCGACGCAATCGCATCGGCCTCGGCGAGAATGACCCGCCGGGCGTAATCAAGATCGAATTCCACGGTCTTGGGCCTCCCTGCCGGTTACAGCTTGACTTCTCCGCCGCGGTCGTTGAGACACAACAGCGTCCGCTGTTCGCCGACGTAATCGGGAGAAGAATGAATGATGATTCGTTTTTCGGTCGCCTGCTCAATCTGGGCGATGGCGGCTCTTTTTTCGTTCTGAAGGAACTCCCCCACTTCTTTCGGAACCGTCAGCTCGATCCGACGGATGTGCTCCTTCGACACGGCCAGGTTCAGCAGGCGGATGATCTCCAGCGCCAGCGACTCGTGACTCTTGACGAAACCCATACCCGCACAGTGAGGGCAGGCCAGGAAGGTGCTGAACTGCAGGGACGGACGCATCCGCTGGCGGGTCATCTCGACGACCCCGAAACGGCTGATATGCAGGATTTTGGACCGGGCCCGATCCGCCTTGACCGCATCGCGAAACGCTTTCTCGACCTCTTTGCGGTGCTTGGCGTTCCGCATGTCGATAAAGTCGCACACGATCAGGCCTCCCAGGTCCCGAAGCCTCAATTGCCGGGCGATCTCGGTGGCCGCCTCCATGTTGTTTTCAAACGCGGTCTGCTCGGCGTTCTTCTGTTTGCGGAACCGTCCGCTGTTGACGTCGATGGCGACCAGGGCCTCCGTCTGCTCGATGACGATGGAGCCGCCGCTCTTGAGCTCCACCTCGCGGGACTGAATCTTGGCGATCTCGTCCTCGATCCCGTACTTGTGGAACAGCGGAATCTTCTCTTCGTACGTGACGATCTTGGGCTTCAGGCGCGGCGCGGAGATCGACAAGAACTCCTTGATCTTGCGGACCATGACCTCCGAATCACAGACAATCCTGGAGATTTCCGGGCCGAACGTGTCCCGCAGAGCCCGGATCACGAGATCCGACTCCAGATAGATCTCGCCCGGCGCCTTCTCGCTCTCCATCCTGGCCTCGATCGCCCGCCAGAGGCGGTCGAGATATTTGAGGTCCGCCTGGATGTCCTTCTTGGACGCTCCCTCGCCGGCGGTACGGATGATGAACCCGTGGCCCTTGGGCGCCTTGCACTCGTCGAACACGCCCGCCAAACGCTTTCGCTCCTCTTCGTCCTCGATCTTGTGCGAGATCCCGTAGTTCTTCATCCAGGGCATCATGACCAGGTGTTTGCCCGCCAAGGCCAGGTAGGTGCTCAGCGTCGGCCCTTTGGTCTTGAGCCCTTCCTTGGTCACTTGCACCACGATCTCCTGCCCCCGCCGCAGGCAATTCTGGATGGGGGGACGTTCTTTCAGCGCCTGGCGACGTCCGATGACTTCCAGCACGTCTTTCTTGCCGCCCGGAAAGTAGCGCGGATGCAGATCGCTGATGTGAAGAAAGCCGTTTTTCTCGATCCCGATGTCGATGAATGCGGCCTGAATCCCCGACTCGATGTTGACGACCCTCCCCTTGTAGATGCTCCCGACGTGAGTGCCGGCGCTGGCCCGCTCCACATAGAGCTCCTCCAGCCGGTTGTCTTCGACGACCGCCACGCGGCACTCCTCGCGCTCGGCGACGTTAATCAGCATTTCTCGAGCCATCTTCTATGTCCTCTGCCCCACTTTCCCCATGGGGTTTTTGTGTTGTCTGCTGCAAATTGGTTGTCTCCCATACGACATTGCACCTTTGTACCGGTCCAGCCAAATCCTCGGCCCGTAACGAAAAGAGCCTCAGGATCTCGTCGAGCCGGATCGACCCGGCGTCGCCGGTACGATGCCGGACGATCAGACGACCGTCCTCGAACCGGATCGACAAGAGAAACGGACGCACGTCGATCTTCCTGGCCGGTTTGTCCCGGTCGACCGTTCTTTCCATCACGCATGATTCCCTGGCCATCACCCGCTCGATCTGGCAACCAAGACGGTCCGCAAGCCCCGGATCGGCCCCCCCGCGCAAAGGCAGAACGTACTGAGCCGATTGCGGGGTCAATGACGCGTTGGAGGCTACCAGCGTCAACGACAGCACGTCCATTCCCTCAGGCAGTTGATCGTCCAAAGCCCGCATCATGGCCGTTTCGCACTCCGCCGGCGCTGCGCCCCGTCGAACCGTCGGGTCCTCGTAGAGCCGGGCCACCAGCAATTCCTCTTCCGATTCCACCCCCACCGGCCTGGGAAGTGGAAGGGACAACTTGGGGTGAGGATTGAATCCCTCGCTGTACCGCACCGGAATGCCTGCGCGGGCGCAGGCCCGCTGGAGAACCCGGAACGTCTCGGCATGCGACAACATCGCCACCGGCCCGACGATTCGGAATCGAACCACGGCTGTTGCCCGGGTCGGCATCGAAACTCCGGGCCCGCCCTCCCCTGACCGATGCGAATTGTCGCTCCATGCCTCGATAACCGTTCCTCAATTGGTCAATCACAGCGAAAGAGAAGTAGAATCGGTCATCCCTCTCAGAACGCCTCCGGCAGAATTTTCCTGGCCGCATTGCGAAGATAGCTGGAGATCTGCCGTTCGGAGTTCATCGCCAGCACTTCGCGCGTCAGGTGGTTGCAGTCCTCCAGGGTGACCGAACGAATCACTTGCTTGATCTCCGGGATCATCGGAGGCGTCATCGACAGCGTCCGGATGCCCAGTCCCAGCAGCAGCATGACGTACTCGGGTTCGGAGGCGGTTTCACCACAAACCGAGACGTCGATCCGAGCCTTGTAGGCATCCTGGATGACGGTGCGGATCAATCGCAACACGGCGGGATCGGCTGCCGAGTAGAGGGTCGAAACCAGTTCGTTACCTCGGTCCACCGCCAGCGTGTACTGCGTCAGATCGTTGGTGCCGATGCTGAAGAAATCCGCCTCACGGGCTAAAGTGGAAGCCGTCAGCGCCGCCGCCGGCGTCTCAATCATGATGCCCACTTTCAGCTTGTGGTTGTACGCGATCCCCTCCTCGTCCAGATCCTCCATCACGTCGTGCAGAATCATCTTGGCCTGCATCAGTTCCTGGATATTGGTGATCAGAGGGAACATGATCTTGATCCGCCCGAGAACAGAGGCCCTCAGGATCGCTCGCAGCTGGGTCTTGAACATGGAGAGGTTCTGAAGACAGAACCGGATCGACCGGAGTCCCAAGTAGGGATTCGGCTCAGCCACCAGACGACGGCTCTGCGTGTACTTGTCGGCCCCCAGATCAAACGTGCGGATGATGACGGGTTTGTCCTTGAAGACCTGCATCACGCTGGCGTAGGCCTCGTACTGCTCCTGCTCCACCGGTTCGGTGGGTCGATTCAGATACAGGAACTCGGTGCGGTACAGGCCGATGCCCTCGCCGCCTTTCTGGAGGACGACCTCGGCCTCATCCGGGAATTCGATGTTGCCCAGAAGGTGGACCCGCACGCCGTCGCGAGTGACCGCGGGCTTCTCGCGAATGCCGTCGAGCTTGTGCTCCAGCGCGACGAATTCACGGGAATAGGCTTCATATTGACGGGTCGTTTCCTCGTCCGGGTTGACAATCACGATGCCGCGGTTGCCGTCGATGATCACGGTGTCGCCGCCGCGAACGACCTCCGTGAGATTCTCCAGGGCCACGACCGCCGGGATGCCCAGCGAGCGGGCGACAATCGCGGTATGGCTGGTCCGCCCACCCGCGTCGGTGGCCATTCCTCGGACGTAATCCCGGTTGAAACCCGCGGTCTGCATCGGGCTGAGCTCCCGCGCCACCACGATGACCTCCTCGCGAAGGTGCAGGATGTCTTCTCGCTTGGTCCCCAGCAACTGGCGGAGCAAACGACGCTCGATGTCGTAAATATCCGCGGCCCGTTCGCTGATGTAGGCGTCCTTGACGCTGGTGAAATGCGAGGCGATCCCCCGCATCACGGTCGAGACGGCGTATTCGGCCGTCACACACTCAGCCTGGATCAGATCGGTGATCTTGCGGCGCAGGCTGCGATCCCGCAGAAACCGCATGTGGACGGCGAAGATGTCGCGAATGCGTCCGCCGCCGGCTTCACCTTGTCCCATCTCCAGCTTGGTCAGCTCGGCGATGGCGTCGCGGAAGGCGTTACGGGCGCGCTGGATCTCTATGATCCTCTGCGAGGGCTCGATCTCCCGCCGGGGGATTCGATAATCCTCGGAGTCGATGATCAGCGATTTGCCGATCGACACTCCCGGCGAGACAGCTATTCCCTTCTTTATTTCCATGACCGAATGATGACTCAGTATTCGCCGGACTTCCGCGGAGCATTCTTTTCGTACAATCCCGGCTGATTTCTAGGGCGGCGGCTCTCCGAACAGTCGCACCTCGACCAGTTCGCGCAAAGCTTCGATCGCCTTTTCGGCGTCGGGGCCCTCCGCCCGCACCTTCAGGCGAGTTCCGCAGGTGGCCGCCAACATGCTCATCTGCATGATGCTCTTGCCATCGGCTGCCGTTTGACCGTTGCTGACGGAGACCTCGCAATCGAACCGGCTGGCCAAATCGACGAACTGCATCGCCGGGCGCATATGAAGACCGTCGGCGTTCCTGATCTCCATAGTCGTCTCAGACACCGGTTTTCCCAAGACCATTTCTCCCGTCAGCAACCTGGGCCCGTTCGCCTGGCGCTGGATCTGTCTTTCGTTCACCAGGAGGGATTCTCATCCGCTTCCTTGAGCAGATCCTCCAGCTCCTGTGCGTTGCGGCATTGCCGGAGGAACTTACGGAACCGCTCCTTCTGAAGATGGCGGAAGATGTTCTCCATGGCTTGCAGGTGCTTGTCGGGATTATCCACCGGGCTGATCAACAGGATCACCGAATAGACGGGCTGTTCGTCAAGCGAGGCAAAATCAATGCCGGCGGCGCTGTGTCCGACCACTGCCGTAACCTTCTTGACCGCCGGGTGCTTGACGTGGGGAACCGCCACGCCTTTGCCCATGCCGGTGCTGGCCTCATTTTCCCGTTTGATCACAGCCTTGGTCACTTCCTTGCCCAGCTCGGCCGGGATGCTGCCGGCGCTGACCAAAGCCGCCACCAGTTCGCTGATGGCTCCGTCACGATCCTTTGCCTGCAACTGAGGGATCGTCGCCTCGAAACACATGAATTCTTCGAACTTCATTCTTTGCGTCCAGACCTAACGGTAACCGCAACCATCCACTGACACGAAAACCCCGGCGTCCCCAGGAGAGCCACCGCCGCGATGCCGCCGACCGGCGACACACTACCGACGGCTTAGGCCCCTACGAGCGGGCCGGCTTCTTAAAAACATCCCCCTCGCCCATATGCTTGTCGTCCCGCTCTTTCGTCTTCTTCTTGCGAAGCTGCTGTTCGAGCTTGTGAACGGCGCCGTCGATGCACGGGTAGGCGTCGTCGCCCGCTTCGGTCGCCACGAACAGGTTCCCATGTTCTCCTTTGGCAATCACCTCCACACTGATCTTGTTGGCCCCGTGAGTACAGTCCACAATCACTTCCACCTGGCTGATCCCGTCGTAATATCGCGGGAGCTTCGACGTTTTCTCCTCCGCATAGGCTCTGATTGAATCGGTTATGGTAACGTGCTTGCCCGAGATGGTGAAAAGCAATTCCTGTCTCCTTAAACAACGGCCACAATTCTCTCACGGTTATCCCAGCGCCTCCTGCGTTCGAAGACCTACCTGTCGGGCAAAATCCCCCGCGCCGAGGTCGAAGACGATACATCCTCAAACCTCAAGCCGCAACAGCCTTGCGCCTCCAGGCACGCAGCGAGATCGCGTTCTAACGGACGCCGATAGCCTAATTTCCGGCCTCTTGACAGTCAACAGAAATCTCGTCCCGAGGTAGATGGGCACCCAGCAGGTGGATCACCCCCCCCGGCAATGACGTGAGCACCCAGACAAACCGCTGACAAAGGGCCAGGACCATACCCAACTCGACCGAGACCCCGGCCAGCCGACCAAACATCTGGACCACCCCCGCCTCAAAAACCCCCAGCCCCCCAATGCTCACCGGAACCGCCGAGACCACCCACATGACCGGAAACACCACAAAATAATGCCTCAAGTTCGCTTCGACCCCCAGGTTCCTCCCCAGCAGCCAAAAGGCCAGGATCACCGTGCTCTGCGAGAACAGCGTCAAGACAATCGCCAGCAGGAGCATCCCGGGCTTTGAACAATAGATAACCACCGCATCCTTCGTCTCTTGCAACAGCGTCAAGCCCCGCAACCAAAGATGACCAACAACCCGACGGAGCTTTTCCCGACCGGTGGGATGGACCAACACCAAACCCAGGATCAGACCTATAACCACGACGGAGCCGAAAACTGCCCGTGCGTACTGGGAAATCCCCACTGTGGTGCCGGGTCCGTCCGGTAGCCGACCTCGCACGAATATCCCATACACGGGAATTGCGATCAGAATCAAGGTGGCCAACCCGACGGCCCGATCCACGAACACACTCAACACGCCTGCGGTCTTGCGGTGGGTGTGCTTGGTCACGTACCAAGCCTTCAGCAGATCGCCCCCGACCGATCCCGGCATCGCGTTGTTGTAGAATAATCCGAGAAAGGACAGTCGTATGGCCGCAAGAATACCGATATGAATAAATTGCGCTCTCAGCAGAAGCCACCACCGAAGAGCCATGGCGATCTGCGCCACGATGAAAACGGCCAAGGTAAAAGCGAACCACCACGCGCTGAGACGATGAAATGCCGCCGCCAGTTTTCCCCAGTCTTGGCCATGAAAGACCCATAACATCGCCGCAGCGGCTACGACAATCCTGGCGATCCACGACCAACGTCTTTTCTTTCCAACCTTCCGCGCATCCGGCAACGGCTTGTCTCCGAATAATCCCTTGTCATAGTAAATCATAGTGGGCGAAGGTGATTCTGGCAAGAAGACGCAAGGCATTGACGGTTCACTATTTGCGATTTATTATTGTTCACCGCTGGAGTTCGCGATGTGATGCGACGATTCCCGGCGTTGGGCTCGCCCAATCACAAATGGCCAATAACCAATGAGTCAATGCAACGGGGTACGTTTTGGAATCGAAGCAAATTGAAGAGGGTTTGGAGTTCACACCTAAGTTCAACGCCGACGGTCTGATCCCGGCCATCGCTCAGGATGCCGAAAATGGGCAGATCTTGATGGTCGCCTGGATGAATCGCGAGGCCCTGGACCACACCCTCGCCACAGGCCGGGCCACCTACTACAGCCGTTCCCGCAAGAAACTCTGGAAGAAAGGCGAGGAAAGCGGCCACGTCCAGACCGTCCGCCAGATCCTGGTAGACTGCGACCAGGACTGCCTGATCCTGAAGGTCGCTGTGGACGAAGGCCAGTGCCACGTCGGTTACCAGTCCTGCTTCTACCGCGCCGTCAAGCGTGGCAGTTCGACCGAGCTGGAGTTCATCGCCCAAAAGGTCTATGATCCGGCACTCGCATACAACAAGAAGAAGTAAACGTCGGACGGAAAATCCCAAGCCCGAGATTCGAAACAAATCCAAAACACGAAGTCCAAGTGGCTGAAACGCTGCCGCCCGATTCAACGTCAGGCCGCTTAGGATGAGCCGTGAATGAGTCGCGCTGTCGTGCCAATCCCCTACTGACGTCCGGCAGATCTGCTTCGCGATGGACCTTCATGCCTCCTGGCTTGTGAGTCGCAAGGGACTGATCAGTGCGTCATCGCGTACAGGATGATGTTGATCCCCATCTGAATGGTCTTGCGGTATCCCTCGGGCCCCCACTCGACGCCGTGGCTGTCGCACCAGCCGCAGTGGAGGTCGTTGGAACTGAGGAAGACGGCCAGACGGTCCTCCAGGAACAATCCGCGGGCCCCGTGATTCTGGCCGTGCGTGCCACGTCCGCCGGCGTATTGCAGATGCGGAAGCCCGACGTCCCCCAGGTCGAAGACGTTGTGGAAGACCTCGTGGTCGCGGGGGATCGCCTTGACGGAGCCCCGACCGAACAGCCCCTCCAGCAGTTGAAAACAACTCGTGTAGAAGAAATCGCCGCCGGAACCGACGACGCAGTCGTCCATCAGGAGAAAGCCGCCGGCGGTGAGGAAGTCCTTGAGATTGCCCTTCTGATCGGAGTTGAGCTCGAAGTGGTTCTCGCCGGTCATGAAGAGAAAGGGATAGTGGCGAAGCAATCCCGGGTCGTCGAAGGTCACCACAGCGTTCAACTGCCCGTCGTAGGCGTACTGCGGTTGCCAGTCCATCGCCCCGACAATGGGCTTGACGTGGCAGCGCACGATACGGGCCAACTCGCGAAGCAGATTGGCGTCGCCGCCAGGGCGGACGTTCCAGACGTCGGGCCCTTTGCCCCGGCCCTTGAACGCCAGTTCCACCACGCGGACCCGCGGCAAAACGAAATCGTACTCGTCCAGATCGGTCGGCTCGGCAGACGCGTTAGGATCGTACGATGAATTCGCTGCCCCTGGACGTGTAGCGGGACGGACTGTGCGAGATCCGTTGGCCCCCTGTGCGACCATGCCCAGCAGCGCGCCGCCCGCGAGCCTGAGGAAGTCTCGTCGTCCTATCGATTCCATTGTGTCACCTCACCCCTATGGATGGTTCCCTTGTTCAGAACCCTGGAGCAAGCACGAACTCTGCGGCCAATCGGCCATCGCAGCCATCCTGTGAATACCGCCAGGGCTGCTCCGTGGGCCGGCCGTCGCCATTGTCCTCCATGCACGGGGTCTCCGTGGGCAGCAGCTTCATCTGACGGTACCACTGCTCGATTTCGCGAGCTGTCGCGGTGAAAGCTTCGAGCACGCTTACGCGACCGTCATGATTCGCGTCGCTCTGGGATCGGGCCAGGGCCGGAACGAAGTGCAGACTGAATCGAGGGCTGTACACCTGCACTTCGGTCGCAGCCATGACGACGACCCTGCCGGGACGGGCAAGGGCTTGGGCCGCTGCCGCGGCGCAGGGACAGTCCAAGACAACAAGCTGGGTCTTGGCCTTGACTCCCGACAGCCATCGGGCCCAATCGTCCTGCGTGACATCCGGGCCGGGCAGATTGAATCGCAGCAAACCTCCCGCCAGATTTGTCTGCCCGATGTAGTAGAAAATGAATCGATCGGTCTCTCGTGCGGTTCGAGCCACCGCGTCGATCGCGTTCTTTGCCTCCTGCGCCGTCGCGACGTCGGGCGACAGGACCGTCAGTCGTTCGGCCTTGACGGATACCTTTTCGCTCAGATATGTTCGCAAATCACTCAGCACCTGCCCCCTGGCAAGAAGGTCCTGCGGGTCCTTGCCGACCCCGCTGACGACGACCGCATAGGTCTCGACCGCGAGGCGGTCTTGTGCAACCATCGCGGTCGCGAGCGACACTACACAGGCGGCAATCACAATTCTATGAACCATCCCGACACTCCTCACACCAATCCAATCGCCCGGCGGATGAACCAGCCGGTCGCGAGCAACAAACACAACACCACCAGCAAGGACCATCGTGGCCAAATGCTCGTGACCTTTTCGATCGTGCCGACTTGACGTTGGGATTCAAAGATCTCCGCGGCCTTCTCGCTCAAGTCGTCGATGTGGATATAACGAGCCTTCATTCGCTCCGCCAGCGAGCGTAGAAACGGTTCGTCCAAATCGACACAGGACATCTCGTCGCGCACCGCCGGCAGGGTCGTCGCAAGGATCCGCTCGCCGAGAAATGAGCCGTTGAGCTCCGCCTGCGCTTTGGCGACGACGGATTGTCCTGAACCCCAGTCGAGCGTCGCCCGGTAATACCCCCGTCCGGTCGGCTCCATGCTCACGACCTGTTCGCCCACCGTCAACAGGACGTTCGCCCCTGGAGCCGGCTGGAAGGACTTGTCCATGATGTACGCATTGAACTGAACGCGTCGCGGGTCTTCGGCCACCCACTCGGCGAACAGTTCGACATTCGCCCCCTGCGAAGGTGTGCGGCCCAGATACGCCACCAAGCCGCACATCAGTTCGCTCAGCGCGCCGCCTTGCCTGTCCTCTCTGTAAAGCGTGAACAGCTTCGAGATGTTGAGCAGGCACACCCGACCCCTGCCGACCCTGTGCACCGAGACGATCGGCGTGTCGCCGACCATCGCCAGCGTCGTAGCCGCGGGTTTTGTCGCAGCGATTCCATAGTACGGCGAGACCCGATACTGCGGCTCCGCGAAGACGCTCGGATCGAACACATACGCGATCTCGGCTTCAAAGGACAGCTTGATCGCATCCCGTTGCGGCGGCCAGACCCTCGCCGGACTCGAAACCGCCATTGTGGGGAAGGCGCCCTGCTCTTGCCGCGCGAACAGAACCGGCAACGTGGACAGGCCGCGTTCCTGGCTGTCTGTCGCCAGAGTATGCACCGTCTCACCCGGCAGGAGAATCATGGCGCCGCCCCGCTTGGCGAAGAAATCATACGAAGTCTTCTCCTTGAAATCGTCCCCTGGGAAACCGATATACGAGGATCCATCGATGATCACATCGTATTCATCCTGCCGGGTGTGGAACTCCGCCAGGGTCACATACCCCGTGGCCCGCGTCGCCCGATCCGACAGGGGCTTATTCTTGATCACGTCGAAGCCCAGATCCAGTCGAATGTGCTTGTCCCGTGACAACACCTGGCGGATTTTGCCGATGTTGAAGTTGGCCCATTGCGAGTACAGCAGGACTCGCAGCGGGCGTTCCTGCATCACCTCGACCGACGTCGTGCGGGCATTGTTTCCCAGGTTGATCTCGCCCCGGCCCGGTGGGACACGGGCGGTCAACAGGTGCACGCCAAGCCCCTGCGCCGGGACGGTGAACCTGAGCGTCGCCTGTGCGGGCCCTGTGCCGTCGGCCTTGAAGGCCTCTCGATCGATCTGACGCTTCCCGACAATCTCGTTGTCGCAAAGCAGCTCCAGTGTCACGGGAGCATTCGGCACACCCGCAGCGGACACCACTACGCCAACGTCATATGTCGTATCGACCCAAACAGCCGCCGGGCTTAGGAGCGTCTCGACCGCCAGGTCGGGCCGCGGACTTCGGGCCCCCACGCCCACGATCAGGATCGGCAGGTCTTCCCGCAACGCAGGCAGATAGCGCCGCGGGTCCCGGTCGTCGGCCCGTCCGTCCGTGAAGATGACCAAACCGGTGGGCTCGTCCCGCGTTGGACTCTGTGCATCTCGTGTGAGGCAGTCGGCCGTGAGCGAAACCGCCTCGTGCAGATTGCTTCGCAAGCCCCACCGCCGAAGCAGGTCCGCGGAACCGCAGTGGTAGACGCGTTCGTCGAAGCCGTAGACCCGGTACTGAGGCCCATCCGCGTCCGGCTTGTCGAAGCACTCCGCGAATCGGCTCAGCGACCGATCCAGTCGCGACTGGCGTCCGTCGTCGGCCACGGACATGCTTTCGCTTGTGTCGAAGACCGCCAGGACAGTGTTCTTCCCAAACGTCTCTTCCTCTCGCCATGCGGAAGGGTTCCAGAGGATGACAAGCACCAGAAGAATCGCAGCATAGTGTAGAGCCGCCAGGAGCCGGCAGTATCGATTGCGCTGCGGCGTCTGCAGCGGGCCTGCATGGAAGGCGACGAGGACGACCGCGGCAGTTGCCAGTGTCAGCCCCAAAGCAACGAGATGTCCTGGGTAATCCACGAAGGTCATTTCTGCACGCTCTGCGATCCGAATTTCGCCGCCTTCTCGAAGAACTCGCTCTCGGCCTCGAAGAACTTTACGCCGGACGATTCCTGCTCCATGAGCCGACTTCGACGGTTCTGTCCTTTCAGGCCCATCGACCAGAACTGGCGAGCGAGCAGTCGAGCGGTCTCCGCGGGCGAGGCATGCGGGTCCTTCGTGTAGACATGCCCCACGCCGGGACCACCCCTGCTGGACATCGTGGTCCACTGCACTCCCGCCATACTCTCCAACAGCCGCTCGGCGGCCTTGAGCCGATCCTGCATCTTCTGCTTCTCGGCCTCGCTGAGCGACTCGTCGTACGCTTGCGCATCCCACGCGAGCTGTTCGGCCATTTCGCGGGCTTTCTCCAGCGAGTCCTCTCCTTCACCTGGGCGTTGGCGGCGGATCGCACGCCCTGCCTCGGCCAACCGACGAGCCGCGGAATCCGCCAAATCGACCATACCTTCGGATCCGGACTCTTCGCCCGACCCGTACCGGGCGTCCTCCAGACGTTCTTCAAGACGATGCATCGCCTCCACCGCCTGGTCGAGATGTCCTTTGGCCTCTCCACCGGGTTGTCCCCGCGAAGAACCATCGGAAGCAGCTAGCCCGTTCATATCCTTGCTCATCTGCGAAGCCTGCTCTCGCAAGGCCCTCTGGCGGGCTTGGAGCATACGCATCTGCGCATCCGCTTGGGAAGAACCTTGCCCCGGCGCGTTACCTGTCTGCTCGGTTTCCGACCCGTTGGGACTGCCTGGTGAGTTCCCGTTCTGTCCCCGGCCGGCCTGCCCTTGCGGTCCGCTCTGTCCCTGTCCCGATTGCCCGGCCTGACCGTTGGACTGGGAGCCTGGAGACTGCCCCTGACTGCCCGATTCCCCGGTCGGCTCCCCGGAATCTCCTTTTCCGGACGAGCGGGCCTTTTTGTCGCCAGCCTGGTCTTGAGATGCCCTCCCGTCTCCGCCGGTGGAAGGGTTCGCGGACTGGGATTGCGACTTCGAATCCCTCTGTTGCCGCATCGCTTTGGAGATATCGGCTTTGAGCGACTCCTGCTGCTTCGCGAGCGAGTCGATCTTCTGTTGCATCTCCTGGAGTTGGTTCTCAACGCGGTCCTTGTCCATTTGGGAATCCTGCGGCTGCTCCTGGAGCTTGACCTTCTCGGGAGTCTCCTGCGGCGCGCTGGTCCCGCTGTCCGGCGGGGTCCATTTCAAATGCAACTCGTCGACGAACATGCGGAGAATGCGATAGGCGTCCTGGACCGGAGGCAACGCCGCGTTCGCATCGGCGTTCTTCATGTGAGTCTGGGCCTGACGATAGGATTCCAGCACGCGATTCATCACGGCTTTGTCGCCCTCGCCGAAGCCCTTTTCAGGATCGTCGCGGATCGTGGTCAGCCGGAAGGCACAGTACTGGACGTCTTCCGCCAGCATCTGGAGTTTGGGACGATCCTCTGCCGCCGACTGCGGCGATCGGGCCAGCGTCCAGGTCTTCTTGACCACCGCCCGCGTGTATTCCAGAACCGTGATGAGGTCCTCCGGGATCAATCCCGGCGCGGGGTTCGACTGGTTGCCGCCGGACTCCTGATGCCAATACTGCCGATAGGGCCTGACCTCGATGAGATAGACCTCGCTGCACACGTTCGCGTCGGCGGGCCGATGGCCTGTGTCGATGTCCCTGGCTCTGGCGTAGAAGAGCACCGCATCGCCTACGCGCAACTCGTGTTCTTCCAGTTCGAGCACGTGGGTCAGGGCCGTTTGCCTGGCCCCCTGCGGCGAGGCCGACTCCAGCACAATTGCTTCGCGACCCGGCAACTCGCAGAGCAATTCGACCCGCTCAAGCCCGAAATCGTCCGTCACCTCGAACGCGATCGGGATGCTGGCGACGTCCGTGGCCAGGCAGTCGCCGTCGGGCGAGACCAGCTTGAACTCGGGCCGCGCGTCCGACTTGAGCACGACCTGAAGCTCTTTGGCCCGGCTACCGGTCAGACCGTCGGCGCTGACGACGTTGAGCTGGAGCGAAGAGGACTTGTCGGCCGTAAACTCAAAGCCGAAGCGATTCTCACCGTTGAGTGGCTGCCTGACAGATTTGCCGTCGGACCTCGCCATCGTCGCCTCGCGAAGCGGGGTCGATGCCTGGGCGGTCAGTTCGATACGGCTGTGAGGCAGCACCTCCAACGGCTTGTCCGTCAGCTCCACCTCATACGGCTGCATCTGCGTCGCGAGCGTTGCGTTCGGATCGGGGTCGCTGGTCTCCTGCGGCGCGCCGGGCGGAAACACCTTGGCCGTGACGCGATCGATCGAAGGCGACTCGCACACGCGAAGCTCATGCGAATCGGATCGGGCCTTGGGTGTCTCAAACCGGTACTCGAACCGGCCGGGGGCGTCGAAGGACTTCGTCGCGGTGAATTTCGTCCTGCCCTCGGCGTCGGTGCTGCGTGTGAGTTCGATCCTCTCAGTGAGGGCTTCGGCTGGGGCATTCGGATCGTTCGGATCACGCCGCGTCAGAACAAGCGAGGCTGATTCCGGGACACGCCCCTCGACCGCCAGTTCGAACGTCACCGGGTCATCCACGCCTGCGACGAGGTCGCCGGTGACGGATTCCAGGACTGTGTCGGGTACCGGCTGGACAGCGGAGAACGGTCGCAGCAACCGAGCCAGATACGAGGAAAAAAACAGTACATTCTGATGAACGAAAAACCCGACGACGCACGCACCCAGCAAAACGAAGCACGCGAGCAGATACCCCTGCCACTTCTCGATTGTGGAGTCGAAGCGGTATTCCTGCGTCGCAGAGTCAACCTGCCGGACCAGTTGGGCCGCGAGCGACTTGGAGTAGGGATAATCGCCGCGTCCCTCGTAGTATTCCACGGCCGCCACAAGCTGCTGGTCGAAGCTGTGTTTGGCCTCGATGTAGTTGGCGGCGTTGGCGTACGTCATGTCGCGGCGGAGAATGCGGACAATGAAATACAGACCGACGGCCACCATAGCCAGGAACACAACCAGCGAGGACAACCTGCCAATCGAACCGAAGTGGATGCGATGGTCGAGCCAGGCGTATCCGCCGATGTACAGCGAAACACAGGCCAGTCCCAAGGCGGCAATCCGCAGAACGCTGAGGGCCAGCAGCCACCGCCGCACGCGTCCCACCCGTGCGATCAGATCATCCAGAATGTCGTCAACCGCAGCGGCCATACTTCATCTCTTCAGTCTGTTTGTGACTGCCGGCTCCAAGAGCAGCAGCGCCACGATCGCCCAGGCAAATTCTCTCCAGACGGGTTTGCTCTGCATGGGGGCACTCCCTTGTGCAAGCGACCGCTCCTGACCGGGCTCGAACACGAACGCCCCCTTGATCGCGGCGGCGACCGCGCCCTCGGTCGGCCTGCGAAGATCCGTCTCGCCCTGGGGCAAATTGACGCCGACGTGCAGCGTCGGATCACCCCCTTGCGTTCGCATCCAGCCCAGTCCCTGCGGAGCAGGCAGAACCAGTCTGACGCCTTCTATCGCGGCGCGGGCCTTTCCGCCATCACAGTTCTCCACGTTGACAAGGGTCCGCCCGACGGCCCGCATCGAGGCGGGCAGTTCGAGCGTCGGACGATCTTCCGCACGCAGGCAGAGCCGCCGGACCTGCTCGCCCTCGCCGACCAAAAACCTGCAGAACGCCACCCAAGCCCCCGATTTGGCGAGCAGCCCGCGCGAATCGTCGATGCTTGTGTTCACCAGGATCGAGACGCCCGTGTTTTGAGGTTGGGCGTAGACGAACGCAGCGTCGTTGGCCAGTCGCCACACGCATTGTGCCTGGCTCGACGTCCGGCACAGCCAGTGCCCCTTCAGGGCGATCTTGTCGAATCGGTAGCTCGCAAGGGTTTGAATCGCCGCCTCGCTGAATACGGTTCCCTCAATGGCAACGGGCTGCGGCTGGAGCCACGCAACTCCCTGGCTCCATCTCTGTGGCACGGCGGGAATCAGCCCCTCACGCAGCAGCATGTCCGCGATCTGCGGATTGCCTGATTCCGTCGTGAAGAAGACAAGCCGCCCGCCCCGAGCGAGACAACTCCTCAGAAGACTCGCAGGATAGGAGGCGTCCGTCGGCAGGCAGGAGAATACGACAACGTCCGCCCACGAGAGATCGTCACTGCGAACGTCGCTCTCGCGGGTCTTCCGCAAGCTCATGCCACCGGCGGCGCCTTTCTCCATGAGGGCCTCGACGGCGGTCTCAAACAGGAATGCTTCATCCCCTCGACTGACCACGAGGACCTTCGTGGCCGCGGCCTGAGGCATGCAGACGCCAAGACGGAATACGTCGTCCGCTTCCAAGCCGTCCCGAGGGTCGAGGCTCAGTTCCAGCGGAAGGCAGGACCGACGGGTCCCCTGCCCTCGCGGCCCCAGATCGATCCCGACACGAACCACTTTCCGCTCACCTGCCGACAGCGTGACGTCCGTGGGGATCGGCCTTAGATCATCGCACTTGGCGATCAGTTTGCGACGCTCCTGCTGGTCGCCACCATTGGCGACGAGCACGTCGATGTCGAGCTTGTTGTCTGCGGTCTCGATGGGATTTGCGTCGGCAATCGCCACGTTGCTCACAGGTGAGGAGGGAACGACGATTTCGTGCGACAACGCGCCGACCGCCGCGGGCTTGCGAATCCGCTCGAACTCCCGCAAGACGTCCGGACCGAAATCACTGATCACGACCGCGGAGATCACATCGGCGAGGAATGCCGCGGAGCCCTGCGACTCCAGTACCTTCACGAAATCCGCAGGCCGTGCGCTCCTGGGCACGACGGCCAATCGCCTGATCTCCGCGAGGACCTGACTGCGGGTCAATCCCTCGGCGGTCTTGCCCGACGCGAGTCCGTACACGCCGAACATGGCGTCAGACGGGGCCTGACGCACATGGCCGACGGCTTTCTCGACCGCCTTCGCGAACAGGCTCTCTCCGCCATCGTGATAGGCCATGGACGCCGAGTCGTCCAGGGCCAGATAGAGAATTGGTGTATGCGCCGGAGGCGGTGAATGCACCTTCAACACCGGCCGGGCGAACAGCACCGCGATCAACACGATGATCGCGCAGCGCAGGAGCAGCACGAGAATGTCGCGGAGCTTTCGGCGGGAGTGGCTCTCCTGTCGGCCGGCCCGAAGGAATTGCAGCATCGTGAACGGCACCCGGCGAAAACGCGGCTTGGCCAGCAGGTGCGCCAGGATCGGCCCGACCACCGCCACCGATCCGAACAGGAATGTCCACGCCAGAAAACTCACATCAGCCTCCTTCGCTTGAGCAGATAGGCGAGGAAGGCCCGGTCCAGGGGTTGCGAGGTCTCCAGCAGGCAGTAGTCGATGCCGCTCTTGCCCAGGGTCTTCTTGACGTTGTCGAGAAAATCGGTAACCCGCTGCTGGTAGCCGTCGCGGATCGACTGGGGGAACGTGCGGAACTTGTCGCCGGTCTCTAGGTCCTCGAACTGGATCAGGCCCTCGTACTTGAGGTCCAGTTCCCGCAGATCCATCACATGAAAGACGATCACGTCGTGCTTGAGGAACTTCAGGTGGGCCAGGCCGCGGAAGATGTCGGCTTCGTCGTCGAGCAGGTCGGAGATCAGGACGACCAGACCCCGGCGTTTGGTCGTCTCAGCGACCGTATGCAGGATCGAGGCCAAATTCGTCTGCCCTGCGGTCGTTTGGCGGTCCAGGGCCTGCAGGATCGCGTGGATGTGCGTCCGGCGGGAGGCTGGAGGAACCTGCGAGATCACCTTCTCCGCGAAGAGGATCAGTCCCGTGCTGTCCCCCTGCTTGAGCATCAGGTACGTCAGTGCCGCGGATAAGCAACGGGCGTAGTCGATCTTGCGGATCGAGCCGCCCCCGAACGACATGCTCTTGCTGACGTCGAGCAGAACGTACACCGTCGTATTGGTCTCCTGGTGGAACCGCTTGATGCAGAGCCGATCCGTGCGGGCGTACACCTTCCAATCGACGAACTTCACCTCGTCGCCGGGATGGTACTGGCGATGGTCGCTGTACTCGACGCTGAAGCCCTGGAATGGGCTGGGGTGCAGCCCGGAAAAGAACCCCTCCACCGCGCACCGAGCCACCAGTTCCAGGTTCGCCAGCTTGTTCAAGAACAGCGGATCGAGGTATTCCCGACTTGACGTTGTCATGGTCGCATCCGTCCTATACGTCCTATGCCGCCCTTCATTTCGGCGTCGCCACCTTCTCCACCAGGTCGCCCAGGATCGCCTCAGTGCTGATGCCATCGGCTTCTGCGTTGAAGTTCGGAATCACGCGATGGCGCAGGACCAGCTTGCAGATCGCCTTGACGTCGTCGAAGCTCGGCGTGATCCGCCCCTTGGTCAAGGCCAGGGCCTTGGCCCCCAGCGTCATGAACTGCCCCGACCGGGGACC
>JAGPGT010000004.1:0-11839 GCA_018055905.1 Phycisphaerae bacterium | reverse complement strand
CGTTTGAGCCGGATACACCCCTCGTGCAACTTGGCAATCAGTTGACCATGATCGACGGCCGGGGCCCCCTCCGCCTTGGGCCCCACCGTCGGTTCCACACTGTCGCTCTGCGTTTTCTCGATTGTCGCCATATCCCGAACCGCCTTTGCATCATTGGACCGTCAGCTTTCACGATTAAGACGCGACGACCCAGCCGGCGTTTCAGGATTCCGCGACTTTTGAGCGATTCCCCCATCCAGAAGCTCCGCGGCGGATCGACTGGATTCCTGACGGTTCTGCGCCCCCGACGGCCAGAGCAAGTCGCCCGTGAAAAGCCAGTGATGTCGAAAATGAACAGGGCTCCCGAATGCACCATCCGGCATTCGGAAGCCCTGCTTGACTTACTCAGACCACGACCACACGTTCCCTCATTTCACGGGGTCGGTTTCACGCTCCGTCACTTCGTCGAGAAACGGTATACCGTGGTTGTCGTGTAGGTATCGCCCGGCCGCAGGATCGTGGACGGAAAATTCGGCTTGTTCGGCGAATCCGGGAAGTGCTGCGTCTCCAGACAGAAACCCCAGCGATGCTTGTAAACCTTGCCCCCCTTGCCGGTGATGGTGCCGTCCAGGAAGTTGCCTGCATAAAACTGGATGCCTGGCTCGGTCGTGTAGACCTCCATCACGCGCCCGGTCGTCGGCTCGACCACGCGCGCCGCCAGGATCAGGCCGTCCCCGGCGCGATTGAGCACCCAGTTGTGGTCGTATCCGCCGCCGGCCTGGAGCTGTTCGAAGTCCGCCTCGATTCTCGCCCCGATCGGAGTCTCTTTGGTGAAGTCCATGGGCGTATCCTTCACCGATTGCAGCTCGCCCGTCGGGATCAGCCCCGCGTCCACCGGCGTAAACTTATTGGCGTTGAGCATCAGCTCATGGCCCAGGATGTCCCGCTCACCGCCGGTGAGGTTGAAGTATCCATGGTGGGTCAGGTTCACCGGCGTCGCCTTGTCCGTCGTCGCGACGTACTCGATCCGCAGCTCGTTCTTGTTCGTCAGCAGGTAGGTCACCGTGGACTTGAGATTTCCCGGATACCCCTCTTCGCCATCCTTGCTCAGGTACGTCAGCTCGACGCCCACCGCGTTGGACCTCCACACCGGTTTGTCGGACCAGACCACTTTGTCGAAGCCCTTGATTCCACCGTGCAGGTGGTTTTCCTTGTCGTTGCGGGCCAGCGAATAGGCCACACCGTCCAATGTAAAGGTGCCCTTGCCGATCCGGTTGCCGTACCGGCCGACGATCGCCCCGAAGTAGGGGCTCGCCTTGAGGTATCCGTCCAGGTTGTCGTAGCCCAGGACGATGTCGTCCATCCGGCCCCGGCTGTCCGGCATCTCCAGCGACGTCACGATCGCGCCGTAGGTCATGATCTTGGCGCTGGCACCGTTGGCGTTGCGAAGGGTATACAGCTTGACCTCCTGCCCTTCCGGCGTCTTGCCGAACGCCGCGACGTCGATGTCTAGAACCGCCTTCGCCGGCTTGCCGGGTTTTCCACACGGGCACTTGCACGAACCCAGAGCCAGCAGGACCCCTCCGACCACGACCCAAAACGCCGCCAACCGCCATGTCCTCATTGACATCTTCAACCCATCCTTTCTGAAAGGAGTTCTACGTTTTCGGCCACAACCGGCCAACAATCTTAATTCCGTCCCTGGGGTTAGTAAATCCCCATTCGCAAAATGGCCACTCTCAAACGACAGAGAGACGGACGAAAGAACAGACTCAAGAAACAACCGAAGGATCAGCTCTCGTTCAACATCTTCTTGTCGCGGAGGATGTGGTGGTAGTGCTGGGCGAAGCGATGGGCCTCGTCGCGGACGTACTGCAGGAGCTTGCGGACCGGGGAATTGGCCGGGAGCTTCAGCGGCTGCGTGCTGCCCTGCAGGTAGATGTCCTCCTCGCGCTTGGCGATCGAGGCCATCTTCGAGTGCGGCATCTCCACCGTCTCGCCCGCCGCGACCGCCTGGGCGACCATGCCCTGGAGCGAGGCCTCGGCGGCGTGCAGGTGGCCTAGGCCGCCGTCGATGAGGATCAAGTCGGGCCAAAGTTCTTCGCCTCGCAAGGCGTATCGATATCGACGTCGTACCACCTCCGCGATCATCGCGTAATCGTCGACGCCCTGGACCGTCTTGATGCGGAAACGCCGGTAGCCGTTCTTGAAGGGCCGACCGTCGATGAACTTGACCAAGGAGCCCACCGATTCGGACCCGCCGATGGTGGCGATATCCATCCCTTCGATGATGCGGATCTGATTGGGCGTCTGAAGGATGTCGCGCAGCTTGACAAGACCTTCGGTCGGGTCGGCGGCGAAGACCTCGGGCTGGACGTGCTCGTCCGGCGTGCCCCGCTTGTCCAGACTCTCGATCAGGCGGATGCGGTCGCGAAGCATCGCGGCCTTCTCGAACTCCAGGTTCTTCGAGGCCGCGGTCATTTGCTCATACATCTGGCGCAGCACGACTGAACGCTTGGACCGCAGGAAGCGGATGAGTTCCCGGATGCTCTTGCGATACTCGTCCTTCTCGATCCGGGCTCCGCACGGTGCGGCGCACTGGTGGATGCTGTGAAGCAGACAGGGCCGGAAAAAGCGGCGTTTCGCCTCATCGGCGTCGATCTCCAGGTGGCACGTGCGGAACCGAAAGACCTTCTGCAGCTCGACAAGAACCCCCCGCAGATCGCGGACGTTGGTGAATGGGCCGAAGAGCAATGTACCCTTTTCCCGGGGCTTGCGGGTAATGTAGACGCCTGGAAAATCCTCGCGGACCGTGATCTCCAGATAGGGAAAAGTCTTGTCGTCCATCAGGTCCATGTTGTAGGGTGGACGGATGTCCTTGATCAACCGGGCCTCTTTGAGCATGGCGTCCACCTCGCTCTCGGTCTCGATGTAGTCGACATGATCGACCTTGTTGACCATCTCGGCGATGTGCGGACCGCGGGAAGCTTCCAGATTGCTGCTGGGCTGAAAGTAACTGGCGACACGGGACCGCAGGTTCTTGGCCTTGCCGATGTAGAGCACCACGTCGTCGACGCCCTTCATGAAGTACACACCGGGACCGGTGGGGAACTCCTTGACCTGCTCCCGAATTCTCTCGATGTTGGCGTTGTCGTTCACTGCCTGGCTCATGAATCTAGGGCCGAATCACTGTGGACTGCGGAACGAGTCGGCCGTCCAGAACCCGCAGTCGCCGAAAACCATGATATCGACAAATCCGCCGCATTCCATTCCTTTCGTCCGTCGGATTGCCCATCTGAAGCCCATGTGAATCCTACGAACCTTCTGTCCCTCTGTCTGCGATCAGAGCGGATCTTGCCGCAAGGCGATCCCCAGAAACGCCGAGACCACAGAACCGAGACCAGATAGAAGTCGTCCCGGCCCCAGCCGCGAAAGTTTCGCGGCTTTTCCAGAAACCGTCCGGATTTCAACAACTTCGACACAACGCAACCGGTGCCGTTTTTCCATTGACAAGCCATCAGATTCGTGTATAGTGAGAATATAGTGGTGTGCGGGTATGTGTTGTTTCGTCTCGCCTGATGACCCGAGGGAGCCCGAGGGCGAGGTTTCACTCGTGTGGCTGAAACCCGCAGACAAAAACCCTGGATATGTGCGACGTCGTTAACCACAAAAGCACGCCGGAGGGGAGAGAAGGAGAAGGGTATGAAGAATCACGTGAGAAGAACCGGACTGATCGTGTTGTTCTGTGTGGCGGGCTTGTCATATAGCAGCGCGTCAGCGGCAATGACCGTGCTGGATGATTTCGACCGCCCGGATGGTTCCCTCGGTCCAAACTGGACTATCCAGAATGGCTACTTCAACGTCGTGAGCAATACAGCTCGCGGGGGCGACAGAGCCCTGGCCACCTACAATGGCGTGACCTCCTGGGCTTTGGAGGCTGACGTCGCAGCCAATGGGACCGCCCTCCAGTATACCGGACTGGTCCTGGGATACGCGGACCTCAACAACTGCCTGTTCATGAAGGTTCAGCAGCAAAGTCCATATTCAGGACAGTTCACCCATGCCGCATTCTACAAGGGCAACAATGGTGTTTTGTTTGGCCCAGGCTTTTTTGATCTTGACTACCCTTTCACAACGGCTCACATGCGAGTGGAATGGGTTGGCGACACCGTCACGATGACGTTCTCGAACATCGACGGCGGTTCCGGCACCCAAGTCTACTTCGCCCACGGGGCTCCGAACACAGGCGGCAACGGCATAGGAATTTGTGGGTATGACGGTTATGCCATCCTGGATAATTTCGCAGCCGATCTCGGCGGAGGTCCGACGATCCCCGCCCCCGGCGCAATCCTGCTGGGCGCCATCGGCGCCGGCATCGTCGGCTGCTTGCGGAGAAGAAAGACGCTGTAGCAGAGTTCCAACAACGGTTTTCCTCGGGGGTTGCACAGTCGCTGTGCAGCCCCATTGAGTTCTGTGTCGAGCAAGTTCGGGGCGTGTGAAGACACAAGTCCCTTTGGGGCAACGAGTCAGCAGAGAAGTCAATTTGATCTTGGGGCCCACCAGGGCACGTCTGCACCCAAGGCCAGCGACACCCGTCGCCTCGGCGGCGTTCACAAGGCTGCGGTCCGGGTGGTTCTCCAGGGGCAGGTCGGCCCGTGTCACTCTTTGCAACGGCGATGCGAGCCTTCCAACGAACGGATTTCTTCATCCGTCAGTCAGGATTCATCCCCACCAGTCATTTCCTCATGAAGACCTCCAACAACTTGTGGGAATCTGATTCCTGATGGGTGTATAATCAGGGCTACGACGGCCTCATTTGGCCGGTTGAGATGGATCGCACAGCAACGCTATGGCCCAACGACGCCGGATCATTCATGTAGATATGGACGCCTTCTACGCGTCCGTCGAGCAGCTCGATCATCCTGAGCTGCGGGGCAAACCCGTCATCGTCGGAGGCGATCCCAAGAACCGCGGCGTGGTCAGCGCCGCGTCGTACGAGGTTCGCCCGTTCGGCGTGCACAGTGCGATGCCCACGGCCCAGGCGTTGCGATTGTGCCCGCAGGCGATCCTCGTACCCGGCCGCATGGAGCGGTACGCGGAAATCTCCCAGGCGATTCGTGAGATCTTCGAGAGTTACACGCCGCTGGTAGAACCGCTCTCGCTCGACGAGGCGTTCCTCGACGTGACCGACAGCGAGAACCTGTTCGGACCCGCCCCCGCCATCGGGCAAGCGATCAAGGATCGCATTCGCGAGCAGACCCACCTGACCGCTTCGGTCGGGGTAGCGCCCAACAAGTTTCTCGCCAAGCTCGCCTCGGACCTGCGAAAGCCCGATGGATTCGTGGTCATTACGGAAGAGAACCGCCAGGCAACGCTCGACCCGTTGCCGGTGGGGAAGATCTGGGGCGTCGGGAAAGTGACGGAAAAAGCCCTGCGCGACCGGGGCATCGAGACGATCGGCCAGCTTCGCACCCGGACCGTAATCCAGTTGAGGGAAATCGTGGGCAACGCCGCCGAAGAGCTGCGGGAACTAGCCCACGGGCGGGATGACCGCCCGGTCGAGCCGGACCGCCAGTGCAAGAGCCTTTCCAGCGAACAGACCTTCGCGACAGATGTCGCCGATCCTGACGTTCTGCTGGGCGTACTGATGGAGCAGGTCGAAGAAGTGGCCCAGCGTCTGCGGCAAAGAGGGCTCAAGGCCAAGACCATCACCCTGAAACTCCGCTATGGGGACTTTCGCACCGTGACCCGCAGCCAGACGTTTGGCGAGAGCACGAATGTAACGAACCTGTTGTGGCAGACCGCGGCGAGGGTCTTTCGCCAATGGCACAGTCGTTCCGGCGGGCCGTTGCGTCTGCTGGGCTTCGGCGTCTCGGGCTTGGAGGACGAACGCGCCGGCCAGCAACTGCTTTTTCCCGACCCTCAAGAGGAAAAGCTCAAGAAGCTCGACCAGGTCGTCGACAAGATCCGCGACCGCTACGGCAAACGAGCCGTCCACCGGGGCATCCAGACGGATTTCCGCAAAACGGAAACCCGCGATTGAACGGAAAGTCATGTTCGAGGGTCTCTCGCAGGTCAGGCGCCATGGACCCGGCTTGTTTGGCCGTGCGCAACCGGCGCAATCGGGAGAACCTCAGTCATCCAGGTCGTCTTCGCCATCCAGCGTTGCCTGGACAAGCGTACCCACATTGACCGCGAAGTCATCCAGCCAGGCGTCGGTTCCGGTCAGAACCATCCCCTCGGAACCGATGCCCAGGAGAACGTAGACCGGCGCGCGACTCCATCGGCCTGCGAGCAATCCGGACACCGTCTGCCAAGCGTTCGCCTTGCCGTAACCCGAATGACTGAAGTACAGCTCGTCGGCAGCCGAGTTGTAGGACATGAAAAGCGTCCCTTCGTCGGCGGAACGATCGGCAACTACTTCCTGCACCCAGAACCCGTCGGACACTTCGTACAAATAGAACGGCCCGGTGTCGAAGCAGCCGGCCTCCAGTTCCGCCCATCGCCTGGCATCAGGATCAAGACTCGGCCCTACGCCGAGAGTGACCCGTCCATCGCCTGCGCCCTGCTTGCTGAAATGGAAATCAACGCGGATCGCAAAGTCCTTGGTCGTATCGAGCCGCCAGCCGTCGGAAACGTAGACTGCGTCCACGTTCTCCCACGACCCGGCGGTGCGCGCCTCCAACCTCCCGTTCACCTCGCGGATTCGGGCGAGTTCCGACTCGGGCTCGTAGACAAACCACAAGGGACCCGCCTTGCCGTCCTCGAAGTCATCGCCCAGCACCCGTTCCCACCACAAGCGCGGATAGTCCCGCCCATCGAAGATCCACCAGAGGTCCTGTGAGCCATTGACCGTCTCGCCCACGAAATCCCAGCCGGCATCGAGAAACGTCCTTGTCCTGCGCATCTCGGCGGTGGTCTTGCCTGTACCGCCGGCACTCACGATCTGGTCCGACGTTTGAATGTCCCAGAAACAGCCGATCACAGTCTCCTCAACGGTTGGCCCACCGGCAAAGGCGACGAAATCCCCTGCAAGGCCTCCTACGCGGTCGATGCCGCTGACGGGACCGCTGCTATAACTGGAGACAATCGAGCCCGCCCAATTTTTACCCACGAGGCCGCCGACACTGTTGGTACCGCCGACAGAACTGCGGCTGTAGCCCGCAACGATGCGACCGTGGTGTAACCCCACGAGCCCGCCAACACACTCATCGGCCCTGACCGAACCGCCCACATAGCTCATGGCGATGGTCCCGTCATTGGCGCCCGCGAGGCCTCCGACGAAGCAGCCGGTTCCGTTGATCTCGACGGCTTGCAAACCCAGATTGCGGACCTGAGCTTCAGCGCCCAATTCTGCGAAAAGGCCCAGATACCCCCCTCCCACGATTGTCAGATTCCAGATCACATGACCTCTGCCGTCGAAAACGCCGGTGAAGGGAATCCCCGCGTGAGAGTCCCCTGAAGCGGTCGGAGATTCAGCCGCCCCAATGACAGCCTTGTCGAATACCTTGCCCCCGGGGAGGTTGGGGTCCAGATCGATGTCGGCCGTCAAAACGAAGTGCTTGTCATAGTCCTGGGGCCGCTCGCCAAGAGCGATCAGGTCAACAGCGGTGGCGATCTGATAGGGGTCGTTCGGGTCGCCCGTGCCGCCGCTGTATTGGGCCGTCGAGGCGGAGACCGCCAGAAAGACCGAAATCAAGATAGAGATCATCCGCATCGAAAGAGGGTTTCTCTCCACAAACATCATCGGTCCTCCATCCCCCCAAGTTCGAGCGACAAGGGATCCGCCTGCGAAACAGCCCGCAAGATGGCGATCTATGGGCGAATAGTCCTTTTTCAGTCTATCCGATGGCAAGGGCCCACGTCAAGCACGGTCCTACGACAAGTCGAAAATCCCGAGGCCCTTGGCGACTGTACGGACGTGGTCCGCGGCCTTCTGGTATTCCTCAGCGTTGGGCAGATGCTCCAGCATCAGCGGCGTGCCGGGGAATCGGCTCAATTCCTCCAGGAACACCGCGTAGTCCAGCCCCCCAGTGCCCGGGCGGACCTCGTCCAGATGCGTGGTCAGTTTCGTTTGCAGGAGAATGTCCTTGGCGTGGCAACTGCGGATGTGCGGGCCGAGCTTTTCGAAGCATTCGCGGATCAGATTCGCGTTGCCATAGTACCGCTGCGGGCTGCACACCAGGTTCACCGGGTCCAGATGCACCGCAAAGCCCTTGCGATCGATCGCTTTGAACAGCCGCAGATAGCAGTCCGCGGAATCGGGATACGCCCAGGGCATCGTTTCCAGGGTGTAGTACGTTCTCGTCGGCTTGACCGCGTCGATGATTGAGCGGGTCGTCTGAACGATCAGATCGAACGCCTCCTGCGTGAAATTCCTGGCGGAGGGTCCGTCCCAAGTATCGCCGAGGGAACCCGCGATATTGACGCAGCACCTCGCGCCGATCCGGTCGGCCAGCGCCAGATGTGTACAGCACTTCTCCAAAGCGGCCTTTCGTATCGACTCATCGGGACTGATCGGATTGCTCCAGGCTCCCACCTCCGCGATGACGATATCGGTCTTTCGAGCGGCGTCTTCATAGGCTCGCACCTCGTCATCGGAGGCCATGGGCCCGACCGGACAGTAGGCTGCCCGGTAACCAAGACGTCGAACCGCATCCACCCAGCCTTGCGGGTCCTGCCATTTCTCGAAAACCGGCCCACCCAGCCGTAAACGCCTGTCCCCAGTTGGCTGAGAATACGCCGGGATTCTCCTCAGGGCCAACAGCGTCCCCCCCGTCAACGATCCCTTCAAAACGCTTCGCCGTGATAAGTCCTGTGCCTGCCGAGTCATTCCCACTCCTTTCCATGCGCCGACATGCAATACCGCCGGAGAACCGACGCTTTCGAGCCATCCTATCGCAATTGCTTCGGTCCCACAAGAAATCACAGGGACTGTTCACGGATCCATCCCCCCAGTTTTGCTCTGTGAGAGCCGTTCTTCAGACGCATCAGATTGCCGCTCAAGAAACGGATTACAGCCCATACGCGTAGAATGCGACCCCTTCGTAAACATAAAGATGAGGATATTCCCGCAGGAGCGTGTCCCGTTCGCCCTCGTCCATCGTATAGAAGTGGTCGTTGTCGACGACGTTCCAGAATCGGTAGACAGGCAGGCATTCTGCGGGCTGAGAACCCTCCGGATAAGCATAGAAGGCCACGCCCTCGAAAATCCAGGAGTGCGAATATTCCTCGATCAACGTTTCCTTCTCGGCCTCCGCAATCGTGTAGAAGTGAGACGAATTGATCGGAGACCAGAATCGGTACACAGGCAGAAGCCCCTTGTCGAACGCCGAGGAAGCCGCCTTGTAAACCGGACCTTCATAGATCCAGACCTCCGCGAATTCACGGATGAGCCAGTCCCGTTCCGCGGTGTCCATCGTGTAGAAATGCTGCGAAACGGCGGGCGCCCAGAACCGGTACACCTCGCGAATTGCTTCCTTCGACGGGAAACCTGTCACACTGCCGGCATCGACGATGAAATCATCGAACCAGGCCTCGCCTGAGAGGATCTCCTGACCGTCGGTGCCGCCGCCCAGAAAAACAGTGACGAGGCCGCCCTGCCAAGAGTTTCCAAGCAGACCACCGATCACCGCCCAGGCGTTGGGGTCGCCATAGCTGATCGTACTGAGATATAGTTCGTCACGAGCCGCGTGGTACGAAACGTAGAGCGTCCCGTCCTCCTGGCGACGGCCGTTGAAGTCCATCTGTACATCCCGTGCGTCGATGGACTCGAACCAGATGTAGGGGTAGTATCTGCCGCATCCGACCCCGAGCATGACGTACCGCGTGGACAGATCATTCGCATCGGGTGAGAGGCCGAGGAAGAGCCGACCATCGGTGTCGCTCACCAGGCCGTAATGGTAGTTCACCCGCAAGGAGAAGTCGCGCGTCGGATCGATTTGCCAACCCGTCGCCACGCAATACGCCGCGACCCCTTGGGCCTTTTCCGTCGCCAAGAACTCCAGACGACCGTTGGCCTCTTCCATCCGACAATTCTCGAGGTCATCGCCGGACAGCGTCCAGGAATCGCTCAAGCGGTCATCGTCGAAATTTTCGACGATCACAGGCAGATCCGCAGGATCGTTCGGTTCCTTCGGATCGCTCTTGTCCGAAAGAACCCGATCCTCGTCGTCGCCGGAGGCGATCGCAACGGCGCCGCCCCCTATCGGCAGATTTGCGGTGAAAACCCACCAAAAAGCCGCCGCCAATAGCACGTTTCGAACCGTTGGCCATTTCATCGCTGATCCTCCTCACTCCGGTGCAGCATGCTCCTGCCCGGTTGTTGTTGTGTGCAGGGTGTACACACCCAAACCGCCCAACGTCCGTTGAAGCTCAATGCGCTTTCTAGGCGGAAACGAGCGCAACTCGACGGGACCGTCCTTCCCCAAAGCGGGTTCCATCCCCCAGTAATTATGGTGATCATCAACCTACAGAAGTGATTATAGCCCCCTGGACGAACCGATGCAAGCCCATTTTCCCAAGGGTCAAAGGCGACCTATCGGCTGAGCACCTGCCCGTCCGCCAGCAGCCTGTCCCGCAGGCGCCGGTAATCCACCTTTTGCACCGCGCAGTCCGCGTCGATGGCGAACGACGCCGCAGTGGCGGCGCTCTGGCCCAGGATCATAAACACCGGCTCCATGCGAATCGAGCCGTAGGCGATGTGCGACGACGACACGCACACCGGCACCAACAGATTCGTGCACTCCTCCTGGCGGGGAGTCAGCGACCCGAAGGCGATCTGATACGCGCGAGGCGGGGAAACGCCGACATCGCCTTCATTCTGAACGAATCCGTCGCTCGTGACATACCGCTGAACGTTGTGCGAATCCATCACGTAGGAGCCCATCCCGACCGGCTCAGGCGTCTGACGCCGGACCAGGCAGTCGTTTTCGGTCATGACGTAGCGGCCGATCATCCGGCGGGCCTCGCGGACATAGATCTGGTGCGGCCAGCCGCCGTTGTCCTTGAACTCATCGGCGGCCAGACCCCATCGGCTCATCGGCTCACGAACATCCGGAGGCACGCGGGGATCGTTGGCCAAGAAGTACATCAGCCCTTTCTGGTAAACCTCGTGCTCCATGAGGATCTCCCGCCGACGGGCATACGAAGCCTCCGGATACTCGTAGTTCATCCCGATGTTGTCGGTGCTGAAAGGACCGTGATTGTTCGTGTCGGTCTTGGCGTTGGGGATCGCGTCAAACTTCGCGAAGACCTCTCGCCAGCCAGTGTCGAACACGCGGAGCAGCAGCTCGTACTGATTGGGGTCGTATCCTTGGGGTTTTGGGAAAGCAATGCGATTGCCTTCCACTTGCGTCAGGCACATGCGGTAACAGTAGGCCTGGATGCGATGATCGCCCTGCCCGTTCTCGCCCGGCGGCTCCGAGCTGATCCGCGGCAGCAATCCGCTCGACGGATCCTCCGGAACCACGTAAGGGCTGACCGGCTTCTTGAAGTAATGTCCGTGATGGCGAACGTCCTTCTGGACGCCGTTGTATTGCTCGCCGTAGCGGTCGTTGGCCTCGCGTCCGACGTGGTAACGAACGCCGGCGGCTGCCATCAAATCCCCTTCGTAGGTGGCGTCAATGAAGATCCGACCGGTGAAGGTCTTGCCGCCCAGCGTCGTGATCGAGACGATGTGAGAACCGTCTTTGCGAACGCCCGAATCGCGGTCGAGCCACTCGTCGCGATAGACGGGAATCTCGCATTCTGCAATGAAGTCCTCGAACACCCGCTCGGCCACGTGGGGTTCGAAGATCCACATGGTCCGCCGCTCCAGGTCGATGGCCGGGGTGCCCTGGCCCCGATTGCCGAACTCCTC
>JAGPGT010000338.1 GCA_018055905.1 Phycisphaerae bacterium | reverse complement strand
TTGGCGGCAATCTCCATCTGGCGAAAGCGGTGTCCGAGATCGTTGACAGAGGCGAGGTGATTGCCGAAGTCCCCGATACGGATATCGACGGACAGAAACGAGACGACAGGCCGGATCTAGGGGCTGATGAACTGGCTGCCGCAAGGTGACGATATGCGACATGATGCCGTGACTTTCTGCGTCGGACTGATCGGTGTCCTCCCGTCCTTCACGCAGGCCGAAGAGATTCGCGTCGCGAACACGGTCGAGCTACGAGCGGCCCTGGTCCACCTCGCGCCCGGCGTGACGGTGCTGCTGAGTCCGGGCGTCTATGAAGGCGGCCTGTACCTGCCCAACGTCTCCGGCGCCGAGGGGGCTCCGATCGTCATTCAAGGCGCCGATCCGAATGCGCCGCCGATCTTTCGAGGCGGCGGCGGACAGGCGTTTCACCTGGCCGATTGCAGCCACATCGTTCTGAGGAACATGCGGGTCGAGGGCTTTGCCGGAAACGGCATCAACATCGACGACGGCGGGTCGTTCGCGACACCCTCGCACCATATCACGCTCGAAAACGTCATGATCCTGGAGACCGGGCCCAAAGGCAATCACGACGCCTTGAAGATGTCGGGCGTCGACCACTTCGTGGTGCGGAATTGTCGTTTCGAGGCCTGGGGCGGTTCGGCGATCGACATGGTCGGCTGCCATCACGGCGTCGTGGAGGAATGCACCTTCTTCGGGCGGGAGGGGTTCTCGCAGGACAACGCGGTGCAGCTCAAGGGCGGTACGGCGGACGTGCTCGTGCAGTGCTGCCTGTTCAAGAACGCGGGCCAACGCGCCATCAACCTCGGCGGCAGCACGGGTCTGTCATTCTTCCGGCCCGGCGTCCGGGGCTACGAGGCCAAGGACATCACGATCTCAGGCAACCGCTTTGAAGGGAGCCTCGCGCCTGTGGCCTGGGTCACCGCCGACGGCGGACACGTCCATCACAACACGATCGTGCTCCCGGAGAAATGGGTGTTGCGGATACTTCAGGAGACAGAAGATCCGCAGTTTACGCCTTGTCACGGCGGCATCTTCGAAGATAACCTCGTGTTCTACGACTCCCGAGTGCAGATCTTCGTCAACGTCGGGCCACGGACGTCGCCGGGGACGTTCGCCTTTGCCCGCAACGCATGGTGTGACGTGGAAGGCTCGCGCAGGCCGTCATTGCCGGTTTGGGAACAGAACGGCGTCTATCTCTCGAAGGTCGGCGCCGAATCGTACAGACGGGTGGAGACTACAACCGGAAACAGTCGTTTTTAGGGGTGCAGCATGAATTGGCAGAATCAGCAGGAGGTGAAGACCGGGTCCGATCAATCCTCTCGCCGGGAGTTCCTGGCCTATAGCGGCAAGGTGGTCGCCGGCTCGATGTTGGCTGCGAGCGTGTTGTCTCGTGCTTATGCCGGCGAAGACAACACGATCCGCCTGGCCCTCGTCGGCTGCGGCGGGCGCGGCAGCGGGGCGGCCGCCAATGCCCTTTCCTCTCAGACCGGGCCGACAAAATTGGTGGCCATGGCCGATGTTTTCGAAGCCCGTTTGATGAATTCACAGAAAGCCCTCAGCGAGCAGTTTGCCTCGCAGGTGGACGTTCCGCCGGAGCGGCGATTCGTCGGTTTCGACGCCTATCGCAAGGCGATCGACTGCCTGCGGCCCGGTCGCGACGTTCTGATTCAGGCGACCCACTCGGCCTTTCGCCCGACTCATTTGAAGTACGCCGTCGGCAAGGGCGTCAACGCGTTCATCGAGAAGTCGTTCGCCCCCGACCCCGGCGGCACGAAGGAAATTCTTCGACTGGGCGAAGAAGCCAAGGCTAAAAATCTCAAGATCGGTTGCGGCCTGATGTGCCGGCACTCCGCGTCCCGCCAAGCGATGATCCGTAAGATTCGTGAAGGAGCTCTGGGCGACATCCAGTTGATCCGAGCCTATCGTATGGACAGCGGCGCGAGGATGGGACCCTATCAGGGGCCCGAAAGCGAGCTGCTCTGGCAGATCCGCCGGCCGTACTTCTTCCTCTGGACCTCTTCCGCCTGGTTCATCGAGATGATGATCCACCAGGTGGACGAGTGCTGCTGGATCAAGGACGCTTGGCCAATCAGCGCCGAAGGTTTGGGCGGCGTCGAGCCGGGAAGCACCGACTGTAGCCAGAATCTGCACACCTACTCCATCGAATACACCTTTCCCGATGGGACCAAGGCCTTGGTCAACAGTCGCAATCAGCCGGGTTGCCACAACGAGTTTGCCACTTGGGTTCACGGGACCAGATGCGCCGGCCAATTCTCAGGCAACATCCACGCTCCGACGGTGCACATGTATAAGGACCAGCGGTGCATCAAGGACAACATCGCCTGGCGGCCGGAGAACGAGCAAGCCAGTCCCTACCAGGTCGAGTGGGACACGCTGCTGACCGCGATCCGCGAGAACCGCGCGCACAACGAGGTCGAGCGCGCCGCCTATACGAATCTCGCGTCGATCATGGGTCGGGCCGCGATTCACATGGGCCGGATCATCACCTGGGACGAGATGTTGGCGTCGAACTTCAAGTTCTGCGAGAACGTGGACTTCACGATGGACAGCCCCTCGCCGCTTCCGGCGAACGCCGAGGGACGCTATCCGATCCCCATACCGGGTAAATGGAACGAAATCTAGTTTCAAAAGTGCAAATCAGGAAGCATGATGGCTGAGTTCAGAAATCAACAGAATCGTCTCGTGTTGTCTTTGGGGTTTGTTGTGGTGTGGTCTGTCACTGGGGTCGCGA
>JAGPGT010000106.1 GCA_018055905.1 Phycisphaerae bacterium | reverse complement strand
GGCCGTTTTCTCTCTCAGCGCATACGCGATCTTGGCGTGCCCATCATCGCCCTCGACATCGAGAGCCAGCCGGAAGAGATCCCCTGTATTCTCAGCGATAATGAGGAAATCGGGCGACTGGGAGCCGAACACCTTCTGGACTGTGGGATGCCGCACTACGCTTTCTGTGGCTACAACCAATTGTTCTGGTCCAAAGCTCGCTGCGAGAGTTTCTGCAAAACCATGGAGCAAAGAGGGCACAGGGTCCATCTCTACCGCCCGACCGAAGGCAAGGCTCCGCAATCTTGGACGAGAGAATACGCGCTGATCATCGAATGGCTCGATAGCCTGCCCAAACCTCTGGGTGTGATGGCCTGCAACGACGACCGTGGTCAGCATATTCTGGAAGCCTGCAAACTGGCCGGCTACGCCATTCCGGAGGAAATCGCCGTACTCGGGGCTGATAACGACCAGCTCCGATGCATGATGACGACGCCTCCGCTATCGAGTATCTCGATGAATCTGGAAAAGGCAGGGTATCAGGCCGCCGCACTGATGAGCCGCTTGATCGAAGGAAAGAAGCCGCGGGACATCATTGTCGAGCCCACGCATGTGATAAGGAGAGCATCCACCGACATCATCGCCGTGGATGACCCAGACGTGTCCTCCGCGCTTCGCTTCATACGAGACCACGCCGGCGAGATGATCCAGGTCAACGACGTGGTCAGTGCGCTGTGCGTATCGCGTCGCAGTCTCTATGCCAAGTTCAAGGCACGGCTGGGACGCAGCGTGCACGACGAGATCGTACGTGTCCGTTTGAGGCGGCTGCTCACACTCCTTTCCGACACAAACCTGCAGATCTCCCAGATCGCCAAGATCATGGGCTTTCCAGGTCCGGACAAGCTCTATTGTTTCTTCCGTCGTGAAACCGGCAAGACCCCCTCGCAGTATCGAAAGGAGATATTGCCTTACGAGGAGTAAGATCACTCCGTGCCGGATGACAAGGGGCAAAAAAACAACCGACGATCCTCGGCCAAACGCATATCGCCACCCTGCGCGGCCCCCCAGCGCCCCCCTGGTCTGGACGACACAAACCACTCAGATTTCCCAAGACTCAAGATACACGTAGCCCCGGGCGCGTGACATGCGTTTCCTGCCCCTTATCTCGCGGGCCCAAGCGTCACCGGGCCGAGCAAACCTGAGGGCACCAGGGGGCTATTCTTATCATGTACATGCTGCATGTTGGTGCGAGTAATCCGCTCAGTTGCATCGAGGAACTTGTCGCCCACAAGGCGGTTGTTCCAGACGTTGGTCACTCTGACTTCGAGCTCATGCATACCCCGCGTCAACAGCCCTGCAGGGACCCTCACGCGGAATGGATACGTCCACGCAGTGCCGAGTGGCTTACCGTCCAGGTTCACTTCGGCAACCTCACGCACTTCGCCAAGGTCCAGCCAATGATCCATTTGTACAAGTACGGGTATTTCGAACTGCGTGGAATATGTCGCCGTGCCCGAGAAGTACTTGATCCCGTCAACCTCCGACGTTGTCCAGTCGATGAGCCTGTCCCACTGAACAGACTCAGGAGCGAGTCTGCCGGGCTGGAATTTGACAGTCCACGTTCCTGTCACCAAAGTCTGTGCGGCCGATTCGGTCGCAGGGGGTTCGGCCGTCCTTTCAGGGGCCACGCCGTCACGTCTGAACACCACAATCGCCGACCCAAAAGCCGGAAGATCAAGTGCGACGTCGCAAGTACCATCGCCATGGCGTTGTACGACATCCGCCAGACATATCATCCCTGTGACCGGACACCATACCTCGGGCCTGCCGTCGGCGTCCCGAAATCGGCAGAGAAGAGACTTCGTTTCTTTGGCGCTGTTGCAGACAAAGTAGATGTCGGCATTTTTGCAGCGACGGTGTATGTAATCGATCCGCAGGGGGCCCTCCTGTGAACCGCCTCTCAAGACAGTGAAGTCCTGCTTGACACCCAGATGGGCAAGAACCTCGCGAGACGTCATGTTCGTATAGACCCTGCCCTTCCCGAATGTCCGGCTCGTTTCGTTTTCTTCAGAATCCGACCTCGGCCAGAATTGTCCGGTAATCGCCTCGACTTGCCGGTCTGCCTGTGGATAATCCGTCAGGGTGTTGGTACGTATCGGCCGAACCGAACCGAGCACGGTCGCGCCTTGCTGTATAAGCTGTTGGATCTTCCCCAGGACCTCCAGAGAGATATGGTCGTAATCGGGCAAAACCATGAGTCTGTATCGCATCTTTCCGACAGTCAACTGGCCTGTGCGCGCATCGAATTGCATTCGCTCGATTATTGAGCGTGCGTCGATGTAGTCATAGCCGTATCCACTGCCCAGAGGCTGGAAATCTACGGGAAGGTCCCTGCCGCAATGGAGGCATTTGTCGGGGGGATGAATGGGCTTGAGGCTCGGATCGATCCGCCTGGGCGGTACAAGATTGGGAGCGTGATCGCCATAGTAGAAACAGACATCGGCAACAAAATCGCCCTGCTGCATCATATACGAACAACGTGCCATGTATTCCAGCATGGGACCGGACTGTTTCCACCAAGTGTTGTTGGCGTTGAAATGTTCACCGGCATGGTACGCATAGCCCGGAAGACCTGCCTCGGGGGGATTGTGGGTGAAGGTGTGAAAAGTCAAGCGATTGAGCCCGTCACAAATAGCCACGTCAAAGAGCTGTTTGAAGTGAGCGGGCCCATCCAGCCAGTGCCGCCAGCCGGTGAAGGACTCGGAATCGACGTACCGCCGACCGTAGAGATTGGCCGCACTGGCCGCCTCCTTGGTTACCCAGAACTGCCGTCCGTTCCAGAACTCGCCACGCGGGATATCGACTTCGCCCATGGCCCAGATCGGATCGACGCGAGGATAACCACCGTGACCGGCTTCGGCGCAAAGCCTCATCCCATGACGGTTCAGAATCTCGCGGCTCAACCGGAAGTGTCGCTCGGTAATCAGTTCGCCCACGGTGTTGCGATAATCGGCCCAGAAACGGGTTTGGATGTCCTTGTCCGACAGCTTCCAGCCTTCCAGGAGCGGCAGATACTTGCCGGGATCGTAGCGCCGACGTTTCTTGAACTCATCGACGAAGTCCTCCGTCCAGTCATTTGCCGGATTAACCTCATAACTGTCATGCGACAGGATCGTCAGGATCTTATGTCCGGGATCGATTTCGGCGAGCTTGTTGATCATGTGCAGCATGTGCCTTTCCGTCGCGCCCGCACTGAGATGATCAATAATCAGACCTTTCGACTTCGGACTCGGAACGACCAGCCCCTGGTTTGTGCCCCGGCACACAAAACGCATGATCGTCCAATCTCCCTCCGGGACATTCCACCTCAGCCGTCCATTATCGTCCATTCGGTCCGTCAACTCGATCACACTGTCGAGTGAGACGAGCTCTTTGCGGGCCGACTGAGGAACGGCCAGAACAGAGATATCATAGAAGTACGTATCCGTCTCGCAAGGCAACGGCAGAATCCGATCCAACTCCCTCGGTCCCTTAACGTCAACCGCACTGCTTGCAAGGCGTTTGCTCCCATCCGATTTCTTCACCCATGATCCGCCTGCATTCCAACTGCTGGCAGTGATCATACCCAGTTCCAGGCCCAGTCTCTTCGCTTCGGTCATGGCATGCTGGATCGACTGGAGCGATTCCTCGCCAAGAAAAGCAGGGCCGACAGGAACGATCCCTACCGGCCGAATGACTCCGACATCCCATATCTCAAAGCCTCGCATGCCCAGTGCCTTGGCCTGCTCCATTTCGCGTGTGATCTGGTTGCGGTCGACGTAACCGTTAAGCCAGCACCAGTACGCTCCAGGCCGAGCCTCCAGCGGAGGAACGCGGAACGCTTCGGGCGACACCGAATCTGGGGAGACCAGGGAACCGCCAAAGGCGGGGCCACCCAAAAGCAGGGCAATCAGCAACCAACACACAGGCGAGCCAATCCTGTCTGCCAACCGACTCATGAACCATTCCGTAGCCGGCGTTGTGGTGATGTGGGCGTGCATGTATGTAAACCCTTTCAAGAAAAGCAGGACTCAACTCGTTGACCGTTGAGCGGCTTCATAATGTCAACCACTTGTTGTTCCTCCCGGCAACGGATCACTTTCCATTCTTACCGGTCGGCGCCGGCCTTGTCGGAGATCGGTTTCAGTTCGGCAAGGGTCCTTTCAGCCACCCGGATGCGCCGCTCGATATCCCCCTGTCTGAGCATCTTGCGAATCTGGTTGTCGATATATCTGCGCGGCGCGTTTTCTGGCGAAGTGATCTTTTCGGGAGTCTCTTCAAGAATCCAATCGTCGCTTCGCTGCGCCGCAAGCGGCACGCCACGGTTGCTGACGATATTCCCGATAGGATTCCGCGCCCAAGCATAGCGGTAATGAACCGGCTGGGGGACGAAGGGGCTGCTCAGCACAAGGCTGTCACGCTGATATGTGGGCTGATTGCGGTTGTCAACCTTGCCGTCCGTATACCACTGAACGTCTGCAGGATAGAAATGGCGGTCCTCTCCGGCGATGGCGAATCCCATCATGCGGCCGTCGCTATCGTCTTTCGTCTGAACCGAGGTGCTCATCATCAACCGGATCCTGCCGTCGCCTACCTTCACATCCTCGATCGACGGGGGAAGCCAGTACTCATCAGCGTCGCGACTGTTCCAACAACGGTACTGAGAAGCCAGGGCCCATTTCGCGGCGCGCTCCCCTACGGGAATCTTGATCTGAGGGTGATACCAGCTCTTTCGCAGGTCGAATGAACTGACGAAGCCGATTCCTTTATCTCCGGCATCGTAGAAGTCGCGAAACGTCTTATACTGCGCTTCTCTTATGAAAGCACCAGCGTCGTACATCGGTTCGAGATAGTAGTCCAGCGTTTGCGGCTCCCCGGCGGTGCACAAGGATATGATGCAAAAGGGCATCCGCTCATCGTGGAACGCCGATCGCCAGGCGGTGATCATGTGGCGGAAGATCTGGTAATACATCCTCGCCCCGGCCGATCCGTCGAAACAGTTGTTGAAACCCTGATGAAAGACCACTCCTTTGACGGACAGTCCCTCCAAGGGCCGAATCACACTGGCGTAACAATAGCCAGGCCGGTTCATGTCGGCAGCCGGACCTGGCCTCAGGTCGCTCGGAGGTTTGCTGTCTGCCAGCAGAGGATTGCCCTGCTCCGCCAATGCCTTCTTCCTTCGTTCGTAATTGGCGATTCGTTCCTGCAGATCGGCTTGGGCGTCATACGTGGCGATCTTCTTCCGCCACTCCTGGAGTTTTTCCTGGGTTTCGCGGCCCTCGATCTTCTCCAATACGGCTTCCGGTGTCCATGTTTCTACCGTGGTTCCTCCGACGGAGGCGTCAATAAGTCCGATCGGGATTTGGGTAGCCATGTGAACGCGTCGACCGAAGACGTACCCGATGGCCGAAAATTCCGTCACGGTCTCAGGCGAACACACGTCCCAGTCGCCTTTGCGGAAGTGCCGGCTGAACCACGAACTCCACTCATGGAGTCGTTCGAAACTCTTGACCGAGTTGAATCCTTTGCCCTGAGGCATGGTGAGAAGGCGGATCTGCGGGAAGTTCGCGGAAACGATCTCCAATTCTCCGTCGTCCACCTTGCTGATCTCGAACTCCATGTTACTCTGACCGCCAAGCACCCAGACGTCGCCGACCAGGATATTCTCCAGTTTCAGCGTCCGATCGTTTCCGCGAATGGTCATCGTCCGTGGGGTATGGCTGGCCGATATGGCCCCCAGAGTCACCTTCCACGATCGATCCGCCTTCGCGGTGGTCTCAGCGGTCTGGTCCGCAAATGAAACCACAACTGTCTCACCCGGATCCGCCCAGCCCCAGATCACAAGGGGCTTGTCCCGTTGCAAGACCATATTCGTCTGAAACACGTTACTCACACACAGACCTGTTCCGATGGCCGGAACGTGGACAACATCCTCCTGAGGCATCTTCCCCTGGTTATCCTGAGAGAGGACATCAACATCGCAGCACAACACAACGAACAGCATACACGACATGGCTTCGATTCGGCGCATCTTGAACCCCTCTTTCAGAACAATTTCCTAACTCGACGTATCCGTTCGACCGTGCCAGGCCACCTGCAAACCTCTTGAGACACAACCACAAAGATCCGGAAGCAGATTCAGAGTTCCGGCAAGCTCGACTCCCACGACATACGACACCGCCTCCGTTCCGGCCCGGCGGAAAACGTCTGTCAGAATCCAACGGTCCATTCCACAATGGCGCTCTCTGCCCTCAGGAGCGTCAGCTTCACGAGTCCATTGCCGATCGTGGTGAGTTGAGCCTTTGTATCCGGGTCATTCACCGTCGCCCATCGGGCTTGGTGACCGTTTGCCGCAATTGTGACTTCATAACTGTCGCCGCGGGTGATTCTGCTGATTCCCCGCAGGAGATTTCGTCCCGCCAGCCATTCCGTTCGGACCAAATCGACGTATCCCTGCATGACATGTCGATTCGTGGAGATGAACTGCGGATGATCCGCGACTGCATGAACCGACATCATGCGCGCCTCTCCAGGACGAAGACGCTGGGTCAGACTTCCGGACCCTGGGAGTTCACCTACGAAAACATCGTTCCAGAAATCGTACACGTAGTAACGCTTCCGCGGGTTCAGTCCCAGGGCCCCCTCCGCGGTATCGCCGGCAAGCGAGACCGCGACATCCATTGTGTCGGCGGCACTGGGATTATAGAAGGTCACCTGGTGCCAATCGGGAGATACCTCGAAGTCATAGATTCTCGGGTACTTTTCGATCAAGGCATCGACCGGCCTGGCGCTCTTGGGGGTCGTATGGAACGGGTAGACCCGTGTCAGGTCGTGGATGATCTCCGGCGACAACTGAGCGAAACTGTTCGCCAGGAGCAGCCGCCCGGTCGTTACGTACGACATCGTGAGCAGACTTCGAACGGCGTCCCGATCCTCGCGCAATCGCCAGATGTTCTTCGAATCCGCGTCATTGTTCACAACTACACGGTTCTTGTACCAGCGGAGACCGCAACGGGTTACCATGTCCGGCGAGATGCGGGCGGTGTCGTTCTCGGTCCTTTGCGAGGCGACCAGTCCCAGGGTAATGTCTGAGCCGCGCTCCAAGCTGCGCTCGTGGATGTAACATTCCGACCCCAGGCCTTCCTTCGCCAACCGAAAGATGTTCCGATACGCGCTGGCTGTGGTGGCATAGACATCTTCCATCCCGCCGGCAGCGGCCCACCCGGTCGCCGGGTAATCGAACATCAGCCCTTTGATGCCGCCCGCACGATATGCGGCGTACACCTTCCGCATGTGTTCGATGAAGCCGGGGTCCGTGTAATCGTAGCTCCAGAGACGGTAGTTCTTCAGCCAAGCGTTGCCCCAGAAATCGTCATCGTCGAGGGGACGCTTATATGACTCGTGCCTCCAGGCCGTGGGGTTGTTGAAAAGCATGTGCTCGGGAAATGCGAAAGCATAATCCTCCGAACGGAAACCGGTCTGGGAATAGGTCAGGGGGATGCCGCCTCGTTCAGTAACCGCCTTTCCCCATTTCTCGGACGTCTCGTATGGCGGTTTGTAGGTCCCCCCCGTGAAATCGCCCAGGTTGGTGCTGCCATGCCTCTGGAAATGCTCGTCGTCCCACCACCCCTGCTGATTGTTCTTGGCGTAACAGTCGGGGACCAGTCGTACTGCCGCCCGCGAGAACTCGAGAAAGCCCGACCGACGAATGTTCTCCATCTCCGCCACGGCGCCGACCGTATCGTTCTTGGCTTGGCCGCCGCCATAGCCCCCATGGTGCGCATACCACAGGCAGACCGTCGGGAAATCGTACATGTTCAATTCGATCTTCTGTGCGGCCCGAATGGCCTGCCCGTATTGTTCCAGGTTCTCGAATGGGTTGCTGGTGATAAAGTCCACGTAGAACCGGTCGTCGGGCAGGTAGCGAACACCGGGATCAACCCGCTTGCCCACAGGGTCCTCCGCATACAGGCTGCCCGTCATCGTGCGTCGGGGTCGCAGGCCGGCGTTGACCGACGTCAGGTGTTCGTCCAGCAAAGGTACAGGTCCTTTGCGTAGCCACACCTCATTTACGATGGCCTGAGGATCATCCGCCCTGCTTTTGAACCGAATGCGTATGCTGCCGGAACTGTATACCTCCCGGGGCAGGACCAGTTCAACCTGCTGAGGGTCTTCCTTCCTTTGCCTGCTCCACATCGGCAACCTTTGCTCGTCCAGGAGAACGCGCCGGATCTCGCCATTTCCGCTCTCCACAGACACCGACTGGATGCGGTCCTCATTGTCCGTATGCCACCAGGAGAAACCTAGACGATACGTGTAATTCACGTCCAGATTCTCGGCCTCCAAGTCTACGCCTTCTTCTCCGGCGGCGGCTGTGGCAAGTTCTTCTCCCCACAGCGCCAGATAGCTGAACCGGCGCCTTACGGGGCTTTGCTGCACGCGCAGCGATTCACCGGCTGGACCGGTGTCTGCCCTGTCGTCGGGCAGGTTGAGGTAGCAGACCAGCGAGGAATTGCCGTCTCGGCCAGCCGCCAATTCCACACGCCGAGGCTGGCGGATCGTGGCGAATTTCTCGAAGTCGTGATAGGTCAGCCCGCCCATCCCCAGGGAACGCCGCGTCTGCTGCTCACGGAAGGTCATCAGCACATTATTGCGGCTGTGAATGGAGTTGCCTTTGTGAACGGGCGAGTATGCCCGCGCTCCCCACTCCAGAGGCTCGCCGCCACTATACCCATCGATCAGCCGGAAGTTGTCGGCCATGCTGAATCCGTTGAACAGAATCGCTTCCGAAATCGGCTTGATCACCTTCAGTTGAACGGGATGGTCGGTCCGGTTTTCGATGCCGCCTGCAAGAACGATGCATCCCCTCTCTTTATAGACAGTCACCTGGAACAGCAGCGTCACCTGCCCAGGGCGGCCGCTCTCGATGAGGATTGTCTTGCCGTCGCCCAATTCATCCGATATGGACTTGCTCTGCCAGTGATGTTCAAGGCCCGGTGTCGTCGCGGTGAGGTCATTGGCCTGAAAGAAGCCATCCTTGATGCACACCGATTGGTCCCGCCTGTCGATCGCCCTATAGCGGCCCGTCGAAAGATCATATTCGAATCTGACCACGTCATTCTCGATCGCCAGTATCCGGCCTGACTGAACAACCACGACCTCCGCGTGAACGACCCCGCACATGGCGATGAAAGCAACGAGGAACCCCAAACCGTTGCACGCCGCGGATGGCAAGCCTCTCTCTTGTATCATTCCACTTCTCCTGTGTGCGCGAATCCAGAGTTCATCTCATCGATGTACTTGTGATCGCATCAACCATCGCCTGGAAGTTCTCCAACGGCGTGTCCAGTTGCACGTGATGTGTCGGCCCCAAAATGAGCCCTCCCCGTCTGCCCAGGACCCTGATTCGGTCATACACTTCCCGCCGGACATCCTCCGGCGTCCCAAACGGCAGCGTGTGCTGCTCATCGATCGAGCCCCAGAAGCACAGCACATCGCCAAACGCCTCCTTCAGGTGCTCTATGTTAAAACATGCAGGCTGTATCGGGTTGAGTACGTCGACACCGATCTCCACGAGGTCGGCTATCACCCTGCTGATGTTGCCGCAACTGTGGTAGGCCACCTTGACATCGGGGTTCATTTCCTTGAGCGTCCGAATGAAAGTTGCCAGTCTGGGTTTGAGGGTCTGCCGCCACATGTCGGGCGACATGATCATCCCCTTCTGGCACCCGATGTCGTCGCCCAGCCAGATCATGTCCACCCCCAACTCCAGGAGCTTCGCGGCCGCTGTGAGGTGGTAGTGGTAAGGGATGTCGAGAATATGCGCCGCCAGCTCGGGATTCTCGATGAGATCCATCATCATCCGTTCCAGGCCGCGAAGGGCCCAGGCCGTCTCCCAGATCGTCGTGACCGTCACGCCCACAATCCAGTACTCCTGGCCATGCTCCTGGATCAACCTGCGTGCATCCTGATAGAGCCTCGGATCGTTGGGATTCGGCGGTGAATAGGCATCCAGGCTTTTCTCATCGGCCAGCGGGTGCCCTACCAGTTCGGTATAGATGCCCCGGCCGAATCGGGTCTCATAGGGGACGGCCCGCCAACCGACGCCCCACTCATCGACGTACTCCTCGCCCGGCTTGCACGTCTGATAGTAGTTGTTGGCCCATCCTACCGAGGTCAGGAGCAGGTCCTGTCCCAGATTCCGCTCCAGCTCGTAGGTATTTCCTCCTCCGTGCGGATTATGCAGCTTCCCCGTCCCTCTGCGGATCTCCTGTTCGAGCCGCATGGCGAATTCGGGTGTGAAGCTGATTTGCATGGGGCATCTGTCCGTCTCTTCATGGGCCAGCGCCAGGGCCACGCGATCACGATGTCTCATGCGGTCTCTCCTCACTGCAGGCTCCCCTGAAGTCCCGCCCAGACGGCGCCCGCAGACGCTTGTGCCTTGTCTTTGGACATTCCCTTGAAGGAGACCGAATAGGTCCGTCCCGCGGGTCCGATGTCGGTGAAGATGACCTGCTTATCCGCGCCGCGGACGGTGATTTTCTGCTTGCCGTCGACGCGCTCGACGACCATGTCCCAAGCGTGACCGAAAGCACGCATGTCGCGCAACGCCATCTGGGGCCACGCGTTCGGCAGCCAGGGCGTGCATTCGAACGAATCGAGTCCCGTGGGAACGATGCCGAACGCGCCTTCGATGAACACACGCGGATAGAGCGAGCCGGGACAGAGCATATCGATTGCATCTTCATCCGGATACGGACCTTCGTTGCCAAAGACCTGGGCCTTGACCACGCACTGGGTCAGTCTCAAGGCGTCCTCCGTTCGCCCCGCTTTGAACAAGACGCGCAAGGCGTAGTACGTCTCTCTCGCCCATTCGGTTTCGCGGGTGGATTCGGCCAGAATGTTGCCGCCGGCAAGACGGTTGGGCCAGAGCTTGTCGGAGATCAGAGCATCGACGGTCGTCTGCTGACGCTCGGTGATACCCATCGCCAAAGGCAACAGGATCCAGCCGCGTAGAGTCGTGTTTTCTTTGAAGTAGCGATACGTCGTGAACCCTTCGACCTCGGCCCCGAAGTACGTTTCGATGGCCCTGCGAAGCGAGGCTGCCCGGTTTTCGAATTCGCCCGCTCTGTCGATCTTCCCCAGGGCGTGCGCCAGCCTGGCCGCCAGACGGTAGCCGCCATAGGCCAGCGACGAAGTGCTCAGATTGGCGGAACCCGTCGGATAACGGCCCTCCATTTCGTCGGTCCGCGAGGCGATCACTCCCTCCGACGTTTTGTGGTCGTCCACCGATTGTGCGCTGAACTCGACCAAAGGCCATAGCTCTTCCGCCGCCGCCCGGTCGCCCAGAAACATGAGGTACTTCGGCAGCGCGTAGAGCATCATCACGTTGTCGCCGCGACCTCGCTGGACCAGACGAAGGTCGGGATGTTCGAAGGACCCGGGGAACGGGTCAATCCCGTTCTGTTTGCAGTAGTCCTGCCAGATCCGATACATGTTCAAGCCCGCTTCGTTCAGTTGCGGATTGCCGAAGAACGGAAAGACGGGGCTGGAGTACTCCACGGGATCGTTCGCCCATATGCCGGGCGAGTACCGCAGGCTTCCGTTGTGCGTAATCACGCCCTTATAGGTCTCGATCGGGCATTCCAGCACGTGGAACTTCTGCAACGCGAACGCCACGTTGAGCATAGGGTCAGGCGTCTCAAGGCGTCCCGGACCACGATAGGCCGCTTCGGCTAAAGCACGTCTGTCGCGGTGCTCGGCATCGACATCGAACTTGAGATCGGGATCCGAAACCAGCTTACACTGCAGTCTTCGAGCGAACGAAAGCACCTCACCGGGCTTCAAGGTGGTCGATGGGAGGTCAGGAGAGATCGATTCGACGAGCAGGTCAGACTCCTCGACCTTGGCGTTGACCGTGCCGGGAATCGCCCGACGGTCGCCTGGGATGGCCACTTTTACCGGCCCTGTCGTGTTGTTGCGGATCTGCCACTGCTCAATGACCAGAGGTTTCGTATTCGATGGATACACCGTCCTGCTGGCGACGACACCATGCTCTTGGCGGTAGGTGAGCGTGAGCATTCCGTCAAACGTGGCTGCCGCCGGGGATTCGAGCCTCAAGGTCTGACCCTCGACCTGCACCACGGGATTTAGATCGGGCCCGACCTGATACATGATCCTCTTGAAATAGTCCTTCTTCACGTTGAAGAAACGGATGGTGCATCGCAGGACTCCATCGGGAGAACACCGAACCTGCATCACCACAGTGCGGCCCTGCATGCACAGGGTCAAAGACTCGTCGGCCGTCCA
>JAGPGT010000105.1 GCA_018055905.1 Phycisphaerae bacterium | reverse complement strand
CGCGAGACCCGCAGATCGTTCCAGTCCACAAAGGACGAGCGGATCTCCCGCAGGGCCCGGGCCGTGGCGGCCTCGCTCAGTCTTTCACTGATGATGCCGCAGATCAAGGCTTCCGCCGGATCGTCGTAGGTCGTCTTCTCGACTTTCGGATGCACACGCTTCAACTCTCGATACAATTTCTGAAGCCGCTGAGCATATTCCTTACTGTTCTTCATGGCCCTTCCAGATACCGCAGCAGGTCGGCAGCGTCACCTTTTCCGGATGCGCCGGATCGCAGAACCTCTTTCGCAACAGCCTCGGGCGCGACAGGTCACGGTTCTTCCTCCTGGGGAGGCTCCGGGATCTGCTCGTTCCTGCGACGTTCGCCGGACACTTCGTCGATCAGCCTCATCACATCCAGGGTTTTGCGAAACTGCTCATCCACATGAAAACGCAGCACGGGACAGAATTTGCTCTCCAACGCCTCCGCCAAGAACGATTGAATCCTCGGTCGGGCGTGCGTGATCGCGGCAAAAGTTTTGCCTTTGCCCGCCTCGTTCAAGGCGAAAATGCTCAGATACACATCCGCACTGCGCATATCCATCATGACTTCCACCCGCGTGACGCTTACGAAACCGGTAATGCGAGGATCGTTCAAGTGATTGGCAATCGCGTCACTCACGACCTCTCGAATCACTCGGGCCACCTTTTCCTGCCTTCGGGTCGGCATAGGGTATCTTCCTTCAGGACCGGCGTCCCCCGGGAGTTTCAAGACCCCAGTGTTCTGGCGATCTTGACAATCTCATAGAACTCCAGGACGTCGTCCATCTTGACGTCATCAAATCCGGCCAGTTTCACGCCGCACTCCAACCCGGCTTTGACCTCGCGTGCATCGTCCTTGAAGTGCTTGAGAGACTCAATCGCGATACCGTCTCTCACTACGATGTTGTTGCGGATCAGCCGCACCTTGGCGGCCTTCGTGGCCACACCGTTGGTGACATAGCAACCGGCGACCGTGCCGATTCGCGAGACTTTGAAGGTGGCGCGGACCGTGGCCCGGCCGAGCGTTTTTTCCTGCTCTTCCGGCTCCAGCAGACCGGCCATCGACTTCCTCAGGTCGTCGGTGATGCGGTAAATGATGTTGTACAGTCGAATGTCCACGCCCTCGGTCTCGGCCGTCCTCTGGGCCCGTTCGTCGGCCACGACGTTGAACCCGATGATGATCGCGTTGGACGCCTCGGCCAACAGGACATCGCCTTCGGTGATGCCGCCGGGCATCGCCTGAAGAATGTTCAAACGTACCTCTTCCGTGCTCAGTTCGGACAGGTACTTCTTCAACACATCCACCGACCCCTGAACGTCGGCACGGATGATCAGATTCAACTCCTTGACGTTGCCGGCCTCGATCTGGCTGAACAGATTGTCCATGGTGACCTGAGTCCGTTCGGCCAACGACTTTTCCCGGGCCCGCAGTGTGTTTTCCTCGGCGGCGGCTTTGGCTTTATTGATGTCGTCCAAGACATAGAATCGGTCGCCCGCCAGCGGGACCCCGTTGAGGCCCGCCACCGCCACCGGCATGGAACTGGTGGCGGATTTGACTTTTTTGCCCGCGCTGTCGGTCATCTGTCGGACGCGACCGTAGGTCTTGCCCGCCAGCAGGATATTACCCTTTTCCAGACGGCCTTCCTTGATCAGAACGGTCGCCACGGGACCTTCCTGCGCCGACATCCGTGCCTCGACCACCCAGCCGGTGGCGGGAATCGTGTCGTCGGCCTTGAGCTCCAGCAGTTCAGCCACATAATCCAGGGCCTCCAGCAGGTCATCCACGCCCTGGCCGGTGGTGGCGCTGGTCTTGACCACCTCGGTCTGGCCGCCCCACTCGGTCGGGGTCAACCCGTGCTCGGAAAGCTGCGCGTAGATCCGGTTGATATCGATGCCCGGCAGATCGATCTTGTTCAGCGCCACGACAATCGCGACGCCTGCGGCTTTACTATGGGCGATCGCTTCGATCGTCTGGGGCATCACCCCGTCGTCGGCCGCTACCACCAGGACCACGATGTCGGTCATGTTGGCGCCGCGGGCCCGCATGGCGGTGAACGCCTCGTGGCCGGGGGTATCGAGGAACGTGACGGTCTTGTTGTCCCAATTCACCTGGTAGGCGCCCATGTGCTGGGTGATGCCTCCGGCTTCACCGGCGGCCACATGGGTTTTTCGGATCCGGTCCAAAAGGCTCGTTTTGCCGTGGTCGACGTGTCCCAGCATGGCCGCGACGATCGGGCGTTTCTTGAGGTTGGCGCGCTGCCGCTGCTCGAATTCCTTCTGAATCTCCTCCTCCAGGGTGGCCTTGCGTTCGACGACCAACTCGGTGTCGAACTCCAGAGCGATCAGTTCGGCCACATCACTGCTGACCGACTGGTTGGCGGTGGCCATGATCCCTTGTTTCATCAGCTTGGCGATGATGTCGGCGACTTTGACCGCCAAGGCGGCAGCCAGATCTTTTACCAGAATCGGCTCGCGAAGAACGATGCTCTTGGGACGCGCCGGCGCGATGCCGCTTTCTCCTTTGGTGCCTTTGGCGGCGATTCGGCGGGTCGGACGAAGACGCAGGCCTTCCCCGCCGGCGGCAGTCAGACGCGCCTGTCTTTCTTCAATGTCTCTCTGACGCCAGTTTTTCTGCAGCCTGCTTCGCTTGATTTCCTCCTCCGACTCCTCTTTGCGACGTCCATGGGTGCGATCTTTCGTGGCGCGTGACTTTCCGCCCTTGCGATCCACAACGTCGGAGGTGATCGTCGGTCGCAGCCCTGGGATCCCATCCTTGTTTCTGGCCATCAGAGGCTGGGTCACCGGCGCGTCATGGCGAGACCGAAACCGGGATCGCGGACGATCCAACGGCTCGGGCGCTTCGACACGAATGACCTGCGGACCGCTGAGTTTCGCAGGTTTGGGCTTTTCCAGCATGGGACCGGCGGGCACCACAACGATGGGTTCTCTGGCCTTCACCACGGGCCTGAGCGGTTCCGCCGGTTTCTCCTCCACCGGGACAGGGGTCGGTTCTGGAACCTGTGCCGCGACGGCCGACGTCGGCTCCACCTCCTCAACGGGCACAACCACAGGTTCGGGCGGCGCCTGCACTGTTTCCACCGGTAGGACTTCGACCGCTGGCGTTATGGGGACCTCCGCCGGAGCGGGTACAGCCTCCTCCTCCACCTTCGGCTCGGCCGGAAACTCGTCTCGGTTTGCGGCTTCGCTCTCGAACTCTTCGCCGCCCGATTCGACGAGGCCCTCCTCGGCCCTTGGCTTTCTCCTGACGCGAACCTCGTCCAAGTCCACCTTTTCCGCCGTCTCCACGGTGGTGACGTTCTCTCCCTCGCTGAACCATTCTCGAATCGTGGCTGCCAATCCCGCGGAAATCGTGGCCATGTGGTTGCGGACATCCAGGCCCTCATCCTGGCACTTCTTTACAATTGCGGAACTCTTGACCCCCAGTTCGCGCGCCAGTATGTACACTCTTGTCGTAGCCAAAAAGCCTCCACGTATTACTCTAAGTCCTCGGGCAGCGTCGTTGTCTCCAACGCCCTTGCCTGTTGGGCCATCTGTTTCTGAGAACGCTTCTGATCCGCTTCCGCGGTCAATGCTTTGGCCTCGCGATCCGCCGCTTCCACCAGCTTCACTGCCAGGGATCGGTCAAGCTTCAATTCCGCCACCAGCGGATCCGCTCCGACGTCGTCCAGATCCAACACCGAGATGATGCCCAGCGCGATCAGCTTGTCCACGAGGACGTCGTCGGCCCCTTCGACGCTCTTGACGGTGTTCGCGAGCCGCTCAATCCCCTGGTTGTACTCGTCCGGGGTCAGGATGTCGATGTCCCACCCGGTGAGCCTGGCGGCCAGACGAACGTTCTGACCGTGCTTGCCGATAGCCAGGCTCAATTGATCCTCGTCCACCACCACCGTGGCGCGCCCCAGTTCGAAGCACAGCGCAATCTCACTGACTTTGGCCGGCATCAGGGCATTGGCCACGAGGGTCTGCGAGGATTCGTTCCATCGCACGATGTCGATCTTCTCGCCGCCCAGTTCATCGACGATGTTCTTGATCCGACTGCCCCGCACGCCGACGCAGGCGCCGACCGGGTCCACCTTATCGTCGAACGACGTAACCGCGACTTTGCTGCGATACCCTGCCTCGCGGGCCAAGGCGCGGACTTCGATGATCCCTTCGGCGATCTCGGGTACCTCCGACTCGAACAGCCGTCGGATAAAGTCAGGATGCGTTCGCGAGAGGATGATCTTGACCTGGCTGGCGGTCTCCTTCACATCCAGAATCAGGCAACGAATTCGCTCGCCCGGGCGGTGGGTCTGCCCCATGATCTGCTCGCCCTTGGGCATGAACCCCTCCGTCCAGTGGTCCAGGTTTACGATCAACGTGCCACCTTCGTACCGAACCACCGCCCCACTGACCAGTTGGCCCTTCCTCTGGGCGAATTCACTGAAGATGCTGTCCCGCTCATCGGCCCGAATCTTCTGGATCATGACCTGTTTGGCCGTCTGCGCGGGGATCCGACCGAGCCGTTTGATGTCGATCGGCTGACCGTCCTTGAATGCCGCGACCCGACCGCTGCTGCGGTCGATCTGAACGAGGATCTCGCTCTCCGCGTCGCCGAAGTGTTTGCGAACCGCCGAGACCATGGCCTCTTCCAGATCGGCGAAGATCGACTCCTTGTCGATGTTCTTGTCCCTCGCGATGTTGTCCACGATTCTCAGTAGTTCCTGGTTCATGATCCGATTTCCGTAAGACCCCAAAAAAAAAGTGGCAACTGTGCAGTTCCCACTTCGATTCCTTGCCGACCGAGGTTGTCATCTGCCCTTCGCCTACATCAGGTGCCTCCGAGAGCGGTTTGACCCTGCAACCACCCGAACAAGCCAAACCTCATCTTCAACCTCACTGGCGCCGAGACATCGAAATAGAAACATCAATTCCACAGCCGGCGTTTGTGCAAGAATGCAGCGGATTGCCTGCCTCATATGATCACGCCGCCACCCTGTTCACACATCCGCAGAACACCATTTTTCTTATACCTTTACCTCTGGCACATTGCTGTGGGAACCTAAAGTTCATTTATCGAACGTGTTATGATAATCGCCAAATCCTTTGCTGGCAACAACTTTTTCGCACATTTTGCCCTTTTCGGCACGATCTTCGCCATTAACCGTCCGCCGACAGCACCCAAAGCCCCGACAGGCCGACGGACAAAACCCCACGGAACCGATCAACGACTCGACTCACCCCCTACAAAAAGGCTTCAGTCCGACTGGACACCCAATAGTAGAGCCTCATGACGTAATTATCACTCAGAAGAGCCGATCCTCGCGGCGTACGATTTCCCAGGATCGGCGTTCAAGGCTTGCCAACCGCCACACCAATCGCTATATTCCTCGCGTCAATTGGGCAACGTCCAGATCAAGGAGAAACAGATGGGACCTAGATTGGTCGTGGTGGGAGCAGGTGGGCGGATGGGCCGTCGGATCATTGCGCTGGCCGCAGAGTCGAAGCGTTTTGAGGTCGTCGGCGCAGTGGATAAGGCCGATCACCCCGACTTGGGCAAAGACGCTGGGGTTTTGGCTGGCATCGAGTGTCTGAACGTACCTCTATCCAGCTCTTGGCCTGTTGGGGCACAGGTGGCCATCGATTTTTCCATGCCCGAGGCCGCGGGAGAAACGGTCAAGACCTGCGCCGCCAAAGGAATCTCCTTAGTCATTGGTACAACAGGACTTACAACCAAACAGCAAGAGATGTTGAAATCCGCATCCTGTACGATCCCCATCGTCTACAGTACCAATATGAGCGTAGGCATGAACGTCCTGTTCAATTTGGTGGGAAAGGCTGCCGCAATGCTCGGCGACGAGTTCGACATTGAAATCGTCGAAAAGCACCACCGCTTCAAGAAAGATGCCCCCAGCGGCAGCGCCCTGACCCTCGCCCAGAACATCTGCAAAGCCATCGACCGCCCTTATCCCGATAGCCTTGTACACGGTCGAAACGGGAAGGAAGCCCTCCGAAAAAAGGGCGAAATCGGAATGCACGCCGTTCGTGCCGGCGACATAACCGGCGTCCACGACATCATTTATGGTTCGTTGGGCGAAACGATCACCTTCAACCACACCGCTCACAGTCGCGATACCTTCGTTCGAGGTGCCCTGCGGGCCGCTCAATGGCTCCAGGGCAAGCCCGCCGCCCTCTACTCCATGGCCGATGTGCTAGGGATCCGATAATCACAGACCCTAAGTAACAGAATCCCACTCTGGACTGAATACTTCTTCGATTCATTCTCATAAGAGGGGATTTGACCACAGAGGTCAGGGAGCAGAATGGGGCCCCTCGTACGGGAATTCGGTCAGCCAGAGGCTCAGTTACCGACCACGAACCGAAAACAGACTCATCCGGATTTTGCGTACTTTTGTGGTTTCGGCACGCCCCAAGCGGCGTGCAGAGGAGATTTTCCACTTTGAACCAATAGCATGGAGGGGAGATCCGTGATCCGAGACACCGGCTACGGTTCGCTAGGCAGGCGTGCATAGCACGCCGTCCACGCTGCTGGCGAAAAAACGCAAAATCTCCCAGACCCGCCCGCTTCGGGCGGAATCGAAGTATGCAAAAACCCGATGAGCCACAAATACCCCCACGAATCGACAACCCCGTCGTCACCCCCCCCCCCAGTCACTACGCCGAACAGGGGACTTGTCCGATTTCCGCCGAACCCACACACTCACTTGAGCAAGCCGAGCTTGGCCGGCAGCCAGAGGCTGATTTCGGGGATGAAGGTGCATAGGAGTAGCGTTGCGATCATCGCCAGGAAGAACGGCAGGATCGGGCGGATCACCTTGGTCACCGTGGTCTCGGCGATGCCGCAACCTAAGAACAGACACGTCCCCACCGGCGGGGTGCACAGACCGATGCAGAGGTTCATGATCATGATGATGCCCAGGTGCAAGGGGTGCACGCCCAATCGCTCGGCGATCGGCAGGAAGATCGGCGTGAAGATCAGGATGGCAGGCGTCATGTCCATGAACATCCCGACCACCAGCAGGATCGCGTTCATCATCAGCAGCAGGACCGCCTTATTATCGGTCCAACTCACCAGCGACGCGCTGATGTCCTGCGGGACGTTCTCGGAGGCCAGAACCCAGGACATCGCCATGCTCGTGCCGATCAGGAGAAACACAACCGAGGTCATGATGCCGCACTGGAGCAGGATTCCCGGCAAATTGCGGATCTTCACCTCGCGGTACACGACGACCGCCAGGATGAACGAGTACAGTACCGCCACCGCGGACGCCTCGGTGGGCGTGAACCAGCCCAGGAGAATACCGCCGATCACGATGACGACCAGCAGCATGGCTGGGATCGCCCGGAGGAAGCGGACGACGCTTTCACCGAGCGGGAAGGTCTCGCCTTTGCCATAGCGGTTGCGGATCGAGACGACCCCGCTGACGATCAGCAGACTCAGGCCGACCATTAAGCCCGGCAGATAACCGGCCATGAAAATCGCGGCGATCGAGACGAATCCGCCAGTCGCCAGCGAGTAGACGATCATCACGTTGCTGGGCGGGATCAGAAGACCCGTCGTCGCGGCGGTCACCGTCACCGCGGCGTTGAAGTCGCGATGGTAGCCCATCTTGTTCATTAGCGGGACCATGAACCCGCCGACCGAGGAGACCGCGGCGGTGGCCGAGCCCGAGATCGCGCCGAAGAGCATGCAGGTCAGGACGTTGACGTAGGCCAGGCCGCCTGGGAAGCGGCCGACCAAGACATTGGCGAAATCGATCAGCCGACGGGCGATCCCGCCGTGACCCATGAAAAGCCCAGAGAGGATGAAGAACGGGATCGCCAGCAGCGCGAAACTGTCGATGCCGGTGGCGATGTTGTGCGCCACGGCGGTGAAGGCCGGCACGTCGCCCATCGCCAGGAAGGCGAGCAGGGTCGCGATGCCCATGCAGAACGCCACCGGCATATTGAGCAGCAGCAGAATCGCGAAACTGACGACCAGAACCAGTACAGGCAGATTCAACGGGCCTCCGGATCGACTATCGACTATTTGCTATTTACGATCGGGGAGAGCTTCTGGAGTCTCTCGATCAATCCGATGATTGCGTAGAGCGTCAGAAAGAAGCCGCTGATCGGAACCGCCAGGTACACGTAGCCCATGTTCAGGTGCAGCGAGGGTGAGACCTGGCCCAATTCGAAGTTGCTCGCGACGAGGTCCGCGCCGCCTATGACCATCACCAGCAGCGAGAACGCAGCGACGCAGAAGAAGACGAGCACTTCCGTCGCGACCTTCGCCTTGCCCGGCAACTTGCCGACGAAGTAGTCGATGCCCAGATGCGCGCCGCGTCCCATCGCGACCGCGGCGCCGAGCAGGGCCACCCAGACGAGCATGAACGTCGCCACCTCCTCGGTGACCGTGCTGGGTTTCTTCAGGACCAGACGGGCGAAGACCTGCCACAGGACGTCCAGGACCAGAACCGCCATGACAATCACGACCAGCGTCTCCAGCGAGCGGTCCAGGATCTTCTTGAGCACAAGCAGGAACTTCATTTCACCTCCTGGATCTGGCGGATCAGATCGCCGATCTCGGTCCCCTCGAACTCTCTCCAGACGGGCCGGACCGACTCGCGGAACGGCGCCTTGTCGGGATGGATGATCGTGGCCCCCTGCTGTTGCACGATCTCAAGGTCCTTCAACTCCGCCTCGGCCCAGATCTTCCGCTGGTACACGACCGATTCGTCGACCGCTTCCTGAAGGACCTTCTGCTGCTCGGCCGTCAGATGTCCCCAGACCCGCGTGCTGATCACAAGGATGTCGGGCAGGCAGGTGTGCTCGTCGAGGCTGTAGTAGGGGCACACTTCGTAGTGTCGCGAGGTCCGGAACGACGGCGCGTTGTTCTCGGCGCCGTCGACGACGCCCTGGTCCAGCGCGGTGTACAACTCGCCCCAGGGGACCGGGGTGGGCGAACCGCCCATGGCCTGGACCATCTTGATCGACATGATGCTGTTCTGCACGCGGATCTTCATGCCCGCCAAGTCGGAGGGCGTGTGGATCGGTTTCTTGGCGTAGAAGCTCCTGGCGCCGGCGTCGTAATAGCACAGACCCCGCAGACGTTTCGATTCGCCGGCCAGCAGGAGCTTCTTGCCGATCGGGCCGTTGAGGACCTTCCACAGGTGCTCGGAGTCGCGAAACAGATAGGGTATGCCGAACACCTGCATCTGCGGGACGAAGCCCTCCATCGGGGCGCTGCTGGTCTTGGTCATCGCGAGATAACCCAGTTGCAACGCCTCGATGCACTCCTTCTCGTTGCCGAGCTGCTCGCTGGGAAAGACTTGGACCTGCATCCGACCCGCGGATTTCTCTTTCACGCGATCGGCCATGAAAACCATGGCCTTGTGGACGGGGTGCGAAATGTCCAGGCCGTGACCGAGCTTCAGAACGACCGGTCGCGAAACCGGCGCCTCTGCCCCCCACGTGGGCAGACACATCGCCAGCATCGCGGCACAGAGCATCGCCGGTCCTGTTGGTCCCATTCGTCCCATAGGTCCTATCGACCCCACACGATCACGTCGTCGAGATTGCCGGTGTCGTCGAACGAGCCGAACCCGATGGCGCCGGCACCGAACGTCTTGTCCTGGGCCTGCATGATGGGCTTGGCCATGTCGTCGAAGTAAACCTGGATCAGGCCGCTGGCGAAGTCTCGCACGACCCGCACATCGTGGAAGCCCGTGCTCCAGTCGGTGCCTTCGGTCCGCTCCTTCGCAATGGAGGTCCGCGGCGCGCCATTGACGATGAAGATCGAATTGGCCGCGGCGTCGGCCTTGGTCGCGATGTGGACGTAGTAGAAGTGCGACGGGTCCTGGTAACCGAAGACAATGACCATATCGCGATGGCCATACTCCCTGCTGGTCTGCTCCATCCGCGCCTGAACGACGAAATCCGAGACCTTCAGGTCCCTGATGCGTGCGATATTAAACGGCGACCGCACCGGCGGCTCGTACTTGCTCTGCTGATAGAGCGAGTAAACGTGGTTGGATCCCACAGCCGTTACCTTCCAGGCGTTCGGATCGGTGTGTGTCCAGCGGCATGCCCCGCTCTCGAAGTCCTCGAAGAACGCCAGCGGCAGGTCGTTTCTCTTTTCGGTCAGAACTTCGGGAGCGGTCAACTCGCGAATCCGCAGATTGCGGAACCGGTAGATCTGGCCCTTCTCGCCGTGATGCTGGATCGCGAGATACCCTTCGCGGTCCACCGTGTCCATGGTATCGGTGGCCAGGACGTCGTTGAGATAGATCCGAATGCTGGCGCCCACGCAATGGATGCGGTAGCGATTCCAGCCGTTGCGGTCAAAGGCGCCCTTGGTCCGTTCGACAAACGCCTTCGCGGAATTCGCGTCGTTCTGCAGGGGGACCAGCCAGAGCCGACGGCCCTCGTCGTAGAGGCCGCCGGACCATTGCCGGGCCGAAGGATCGACCTCGGCCTGGTAGCCGAAGACCTTGTTTCGCTCGACGTGGCAGCGGAACATGAAGCCGGAATTCGAGTCGCCCTCGGGCATCTTCACTTCGGCCTCGAAGATAAAGTCCCGGTACGGCTTCTCGGTCGTCAGAAAGAACTTCTTGTCGGCCTGCAGTAGGATCTGGCCATCTTCGACCCAAGCCTTGCCCCAATCATACGGATTCTTCCAGCCGGCAAGGGTCTGCCTGTCGAACAGGGGCTTCCAGCCCTCCCGGCCGGGCTCTGCGGCCCGGGCCGCCCACGGCAAGGCCAACACGATCGAGGCCAATACAATCCGGGTTTGCGCTGTGTTTCGCTGCCTGGTGCTTCTCATTTGCTCTGCTCCGATGCCACTGGGTTTGCGATGCCAAGATACCTATGACACAGGGTACACCAACCCCGGCTGTTTTCCAAGAGACTACGCAAGAGAAGATGATGGGCGATCCACACCGTCCGGGATCAGTTCACTCCCAGCGAGGGGATCGCGTGGCGGCGGAGGAGACGCCAGAATCCCTGGGGGGGCCCTCCATCGGGAATCAAATCCTCCCCCGCATGTCGGCCCAATTCCACGACGGATGAAACGTCAGGCGGAATCTTGACGCGTCGGCAGCTTTGGCATAGAGTCGGCGCCTGTGCCTGCGAGCGAACCACAGGTCCGCGACGAGTGGGACAACGCGAAAACGACAGAAAGGACGGATACCATGCGATACGTCTACATGACTTTGATCGCTCTGTTCACCGCAATCATCGTTATCTTCAAAATCCAGAATTTCGATACAGTAACCCTCTCATTTCTGTCCATGAAGGCAACACTCCCGGTGTCCGTTCTGGTGATCCTGGTCTATCTCGTGGGCATGCTCACGGGCGGTTCCGTGCTGATGCTGCTGCGAACCTGGTTCAAAGGCGCCCGTAAGAAGAGCCCGAAGACAGGCGATGCCAAGCCCGCCTGACGCAAGGCGGCACAGCAACTTCCTCGGACCTGCGTCACTTGCCATCCTGCTTCATCAGGCATTGCAGCGCCCATACCGTGACAACCATGCCGGCCAATAGAGACAATCCCAAAGCCGCGGGTTTGTGCATGAAGTCGAGCAGATCCAGCAACATCCACAGACCGCGGAATACGAATACGCCCGAAACCACCAGAGCCAGCTCGGCCATCAGCGCTCGCGTTTTCTTCATAAGACACTCCGTCCCCAGAGACTCATGCCTGGCACAGATCACGCGATCCCAAGCGTTCTGTCAATCCCGCAGGCCGCACAACCAGGACAACACGTGACACGTCCTTCTTCTTCGCCTACCCTCTCGTCACATGTTCGACAACCCGGTCGATCTCTCGCACCATCCCGTCGTCCAGGGGAGGGACACGATGGCTCCTGAGGAGATCCTCCACGCGGGCGAGCAATCGATCGGCGAAGGACGTGGAGCCGTCGGCCTTCCAAAGATCGTAGGACTGGCGGGTCCAGACGGGCGAGGGCAGCCAGATCGCGTCGCGGAAATGGCGGACCGTGTGCTCCTCGGCCAGGAAGTTGCCCGCCGGGCCGACCGCGTTGACGACGTCCGTCGCCAGGTGCTCGTCGTCCACAGCGAACCCGCGGGCAATCCGCTTGACGTAGCTCATCACCTCGTCGTCGAAGGCCAGCCAGAGCAGACTGCCCGCGTGGTCGGTGCCGCAGATGCCGCAGTGGCCGAACATGTCCGCGCCGGCCAGGGCTCCCATCAGGAGCGTCGAAGCCTTCTCGGCCCCCGCCTGAGCGTCGGGCAGTTTCGCGTCGGTCAGGCCCACGTTGACGTAAACGGGAAATCCGTACGAGCGGGCGATCT
>JAGPGT010000336.1 GCA_018055905.1 Phycisphaerae bacterium | reverse complement strand
TTCAAAGCGGGACCAGTTTCGACGCGTTTGCTCTCCAAGTTCGTTTCGGCAAAGACGAGACCGGGCTTCATCTGCGGGACATGATGCAGATTTCGTCGATCCTGGACTGTTTCGCGCCGATTGCCAAACCGTTGTACATCACCGACGTCGAGATTCCCAGCCAAAACGGCAAGGGCAAGTTCGCGCCCGAGGCCGCCGGCGTCTGGCATCGCAGATGGGACCCGTCGCATCAGGCCCAGTGGCTCGAGCGATTTTATCGGATTGCGTTGAGCAAGCCGTTCGTCGAAGCAGTCAACTACGGCAGCTTCTCCGACGGCGACGGCGGGGCGATCGCCCACAGCGGTCTGGTTGCACAGGACCTGGGTCCGAAGGAGTCTCTGGAGGTTCTCAAGAAGCTGCATTTGTCCGTGCTCAAGCGATAGTTCATCGCGTTTGCGACAGGTGCATTCATGGAAAAGCCAGCGGCAGGATGGGGTCGTGGCGTCGAGGCCGCCCAATCCCTGGGCTTTGAGGTTGCCATCTGTGCGAGTCTGGTCCTGTCATGGGCCTTTGCAGTAGGGGCCTTCGACAGGAAGGCCGGCCCTTTGCCGCGGGATCTGGGAGGGCGAATCAACCCCAATTATGCCTCTGCCGCCAGTCTGGCGCGACTGCCCGGCATCGGTCTGACCCGCGCACGGGCGATCATCGCCCTGCGAGAGAGACTTCAACGTGAGGCGGGGCTCAACCCAGCCTTTCGCACGGCGGAAGACCTGGCCCAGGTCAAAGGCATCGGTCCATCTACGATCGAAGGGATACGGGCCTGGTTACGGTTCGATGTGTTGCCTGGCGAGGCCAACACGTCCTCGGTCCAATAATGTGCCGTCGGCGACATCGATTTGACGAATCCATGCGGATTTTGTTAGAATCAGGTTAGCTGATTTTCATTGCTGGGGCTTCCGAGGCCTCGGAGAGCGGAGGGCAAGACCGAAGCACGGTCAGATCTGACAAACAGGAGGAACACTTGAACGCAGGGGCCGGGATCAAGCGTCTTTTCACGGTTGTTGTCTGTATTGCGGCGTCGGTCTTCTCCGTCCGGGTCGATGCAGGACTTAACACGAACGATGTTCCAGTCGTTATCAACGAGGTGCTGGCGTCCAACAGTCGGATTCTGGCGGATCCACAAGGGCATTTCGATGATTGGATCGAGTTGTACAACCGAGGCAATGAGGCCTTCAATCTTGCGGGATTGTATCTCACGGACGATCCTGACGTGCCGACCAAGTGGCGATTCCCGACGACCAATGCGTCGCTGACGACGATCGCTCCTCAGGGATACTTGATCGTCTGGGCCGATGGCGATACCGCCGCTGCGGGTTTGCACGCGGCTTTCAAGCTCAACGCCGAAGGCGAGACCGTCGCCCTGTACGATCGCGATGGCGCGAGCCTCATCGACAACGTTACGTTCGGACCGCAGAGGACGGACGTATCCTATGGTCGAATTCCCAACGGGGCCGACTCGTGGATGCCGTTGGCGATCCCCACGCCTGGCGCGCAGAATTTCAGCATCTACGACGGGTTTGTTGAAAAACCGCGATTCAGTCCCGAGCGGGGTTTCTATGGCGGGGAGATCCTAGTGACAATCGCGTGCGACACGCCTGGGACGGTGATTTACTACACCACCGATGGGACGGAGCCGTATTCAACCGCGACCATGCGTCTTGGCGCGGGCGCCGCGATGTATAACGGCCCGATTCGTGTCAGCAAGACGACGTGCCTGCGAGCGGTCGCGACCCGGCCCAACTGGAACCCTTCGCCCATCGCGACCAGCACGTATTTTTTTGTGGCCGACATCATCACGCAATCCCCACAGGGGCAGCGTCCGGGACCCGCCTGGCCTGCCGGCAGCGTGAATGGCCAAGTCATCGATTATGGCATGGACCCGGATGTGGTGAATGACCCACGATACAAAGACCTTATGGCTGGTGCTCTGCTTTCCATCCCGTCGTTGTCTTTGGTGACGGATCTGGTCAATCTGTTCGACCCCACCAAAGGCATCTACGTGAACGCTCGAAACGAAGGCAGGGCTTGGGAACGTCCGGTGTCGGTGGAACTGATCGATCCCCAGGGCGCCGAAGGGTTTCAGATCGATGCAGGTATCCGTATCCGCGGCGGCTTCAGCCGCGGGGGCGACAACGCCAAGCACTCTTTCCGCTTGTTCTTTCGGGGCGAGTACGGAACACCTGTGCTCCGCTACCCATTGTTTGGTTCCGAAGGGGCGGAAACTTTCGAGAATCTCGACCTTCGCACCGCGCAGAATTACGCCTGGAGTCTGGAATCTTCCAATCCGGGCGAAAAGAATACCTTCGTCAGAGAAGTGTTCTGCCGTGATCTCCAGCGTGAAACCGGACAGCCCTACACGCGGTCGCGATATTATCATCTCTTCATCAACGGCCAGTACTGGGGGCTTTACCAAAGCCAGGAGCGGTCGGAGGCGTCGTACGCCGCGACGTATTTCGGCGGCGAAAAGGAGGATTACGACGTTGTCAAGGCGGACAACTATCGAACCTCGTATACCGACGGTACCCTCGACGACTGGAACTTGCTATGGGCTCTCTGCCAGCAAGGCTTCGGGAGCGACGAGTTGTACTATGCGGTGCAGGGCAAAAATCCCGACGGGACCGACAATCCGAGCATTCCTGTCCATGTCGACTTGGGGAACCTGATCGATTATATGATCGGGATCTTCTACACAGGCAACGACGATGCGCCTGTGACGCTGGGGGGATCGCAGGCCAACAACTTTTTTGCAATCCGCAATCG
>JAGPGT010000337.1 GCA_018055905.1 Phycisphaerae bacterium | reverse complement strand
CCCTCGCCCGAAGTGATCATCTTATTGATCTGAAAGCTGTAGATGCCCACGTCGCCGAGCGAGCCGAGTTTCCTTCCCCGGTACGAACCGCCGACGCACTGGGCGGCGTCCTCCAGAACCGCGATCTTATGTTTGCGGGCGATCTCCAGGATAGGGTCCAGATCACAGGGCCCGCCGAGCAGGTGGACCGCGATCACCGCCTTCGTCCGCGGGGTGATCTTTCTCTCGAAATCCTTCGGATCGAGATTGAAAGAGCGGTCAATATCGGCAAACACCGGCAACGCCCCGGCGTGGACCACGCACGTATAATCCGACCACCAGGTGTAGGCCGGCACGATCACTTCATCGCCGGGCCCGATGCCGAGACCCGCCACCGCACAATCGAGAGCCGCGGTGCCGGAGGTCACCCCCAGCGCGAAGCGAACGCCCATGTACTTGGCAAACGCCTCCTCAAATCGCAGTACCTTGTTGGGTGTACCCGGTCCCCAGTAACGGAACGGCGATCCGGATTCCAGGACCTCCCGCAACGCCTGTTGTTCCCGCTCATCAAAGAACTGCGGCCCGATGTACCCCGGATCGATATCCGGGCCCCCCTCCGGTCCAGGGGTTTGTCCACCGGAAAGCGGAGCGGCCAGATCTCCGACTCCCACCGCAGAGGCGGCCAGACAGCCGGCAGTCAGAAAGTCCCGCCGGCTGATCCCTTGAGACGAAACACTCGAAGAAGTTCGATAGGCGCTCATCGTCAGCCTCCTTTCACAATACGCTCTTCCCACGCACTTTCGGCCGGCGACGCACAGTCGCAGCGTATCTGTTCGTCGCATCAATCAACGGACACGGTCGGCCCTGCAACCACAGTGGCATTCTACCTCCCCCTGCGTTTTTCACATACCTCTTTCTTGACGCTTCCATACACGAAGGACGCCGGCAGATCATCCGATACCCCTCCGCGACTCTCCAGCCACACGGTTTCGCCCGCAGTGTACGGACACCCCCGAAATTCTCAAGAGGACCTTTTTATACGGGCTTGCCCGAACGTCGCGATTGTGCTACCATGCGATTGCCTCCCAACTGCTGTCAAAGGAGTCGACGATGAATGCCTCGAACGGTGCCAAGTCAACCTCTCGGAGGGAATTCCTGAAACTGTCCGGCCGGATGACCACTTCCTCGGCCCTTTTGGCGGGAATTGTCCCTCGCATGTATGCCGCCGAAGGGGCCCCGATCAAGCTGGCCCTCGTCGGTTGCGGAGGCCGAGGAACGGGGGCCGTTGCCGATGCCTTTGCGACGACGGGTGGACCGGTAAAACTCTATGCCGTGGCGGACCTCTTCCAGGATCGCACACAAAGCAGCCTCAAGAATCTCAAGGAGGCGCATGCCGATAAGGTCGACGTCCCGCCGGAACGACAGTTCGTCGGGTTCGATGCGTACAAGAAGGCTATCGACTGCTTGAATCCCGGAGATGTGGTGCTGCTGACCACGCACGCCGCTTTTCGCCCCCTGCACTTCGAGTACGCGGTCAGCAAGGGGGTCAATGTCTTTGCGGAAAAGTCATTTGCCACCGATGCTCCGGCCGTTCGACGTTGGCTCAAGGCCGCAGAGCTGTCCGAACAGAAGGGACTGAAGGTCGGCGTCGGTTTCATGTGGCGTCACTCCAAAGCCAGGCAAGAGACGATCCAACGCATCCACGATGGGGCCATCGGCGACGTGCATACCTTGCGGATCTACCGCGTGCACGGACCCGTTCAATGCCCGCCGTTGCCCAAGGACACGAATGAACTGATCTTTCAACTTCGATACCCGAACAGCTTCACCTGGGTCTCGTCCGGGTTCTACATCGACTGGCACTGCCACAACATCGACGTGGCTTGCTGGACGAAAGGCGCTTGGCCCGTCTCGGCCCAGGGCATGGGCGGTCGGTGCTTCGAACAGGCGGGCAGCCAGTTCGACCACTACACTGTGGAGTACACCTTCGCCGACGGCACGAAACTGTTCACCTTCTCGCGGCACATGCACAACTGCTGGGAGACGTATTCCGACTACGCTCACGGCTCCAAGGGCTCGGCCGTGCTGATGGCCACCCTGGGTGAGCCCAGGCCGCAGATCTACAAAGGCCACAAGATGACGCAGGACAATCTGCTCTGGGAGTTTGCCGGCCGTGATCCCAACCCGTACGTGGTCGAGTGGCAGCGATTGCTGGATGCGATTCGTCAGGACAAGCCGCACAACGAAGCCCGCCGGGCCGGAGAGGCGGATGTAGCCGCGCTGATGGGCCGCATGGCGACACACTCCGGCCAGTTCATCACCTGGGACCAGGCGATGAATTCGCAGTTCCAGTTCGTGGCGGACATCGACCGCATGACCTTCGAAACACCCGCCCCCATTCATGCGGGTCCTGACGGTCTGTACGCGCCGCCACAACCCGGGATTACGAAGGAGTACTGACTCGAGTATCATGTGCGAAGATGCGCACGGCCCGGGCACTTTCCGGTATGAGATTGCTCGGGCATCCGGGGACCGAGGTGATGGCCTCGAATCTGGCTACCGCACGAGACTACCTGAACGATTGTTCCATGCGATTCCGCAGAACGACGAAATCATAGGTGCTTGGCGGTAAGTCGGCGAGTCAGGCGTGGAAGCCCGTGAGCTGCGGGAACCAGCAGGGGTGAATCAAAAGGTGGACACGTGGTTTGGAGCGCGGCAAAAGGAGGATATCGGACAATGAGGAGCACTGCATTAGCCTATCTGATCTTGAGCTGCCTGGCGTTTCCTGTCTCCTTCGCACAGGGACCGGCCGATCCGACC
>JAGPGT010000335.1 GCA_018055905.1 Phycisphaerae bacterium | reverse complement strand
TTCGATCCAGGAAATCCTCCACCGTGGCCGCCAAAGGGGCTTCCAGAGGCGGACCGTAACTGAACAGGAGGTACCGGGGACCGTTCAACACGAAGGGTTTGCTCCCCACGAGATAGGTCAGGGAAATATCCGTCGTCAGGCGGACATGCCCGCCGAGGTTCAGGTACCGGATATGGTTGCTCCCCGGCACGATCTCGGGCCGAATCTGTCCATAGTCGCCTGTGGGTGCACAAGTGACGGTAATGCGGGGTTGCCCCCGAAGAGGTTCGATCTTCCGGACCAACATCAGCGGGCGAAAGTATCGGTCATATTGGAAAAACCGCGGAGCAAAATCGGTGACTTTAAAGGCTCCATCAGTCGTGGTGAATTCGGTGCAGAGGATGTTCGTGTTCTCGATATAAAACTGGCGGGTGGAAAACATTCCGGTGGGCCTGATCGAAAACTCGCCGCCCTTTGTCCGGTCCAACAGCGAGCCGAAGAGGGGACTGCTGTCAAACCGCGGCATGCACAACCAGCAGACCTCGGCGTGCTCGTCAATATAGGCAAGGTAAGAGCAATTTCCAATTATGCCCATGCGATAGAGATGAATTGAATTCTCGGTCGTCATGATAATCCGGATCATAGAGCATGGGCTTCGGATTGTCCAGGATATTCGCCGCGTGATGAAGGCAGGCGGACCCGGCAAAGATTCCGAAGGTTCGTGGAATGTCATCGAAGGGATGAACCGTGCAGCCGCAACCTCTTTCGGGAACGCGTTCGAATCGCGTCGTTCGATTCGCTTGTCCACTCGTTGCTTGACCAGTATACTTTTGCGTTACTCAGAATAAGGAACAGAGTGACCATGAGTAGAGTCAAGGAAGTGTTGCGGATGCTCGTGCCCAGCGCGACGGTGTTCTTCTCCAGCGCATGCATCATGATTCTGGAGCTGGTCGCTTCGCGTCTGGTCGCCCGGGATTTGGGCTCCTCGCTGTACACGTGGACGTCCATCATCGGCGTCGTGCTGACCGGCATCGCCGCAGGCAACTATCTCGGCGGGCGGATCGCGGATCGCCATCCGGCCAGGCGCGCGCTGGCCGTGCTGTTTGGACTGGCCTCGGCCGCCTGCGTGAGCATCATCATCCTCAATAACGCCGTGGGGAGCTGGCTTTGGCTCTGGCGACTGAGCTGGCCGACGCATGTGTTCGTCCACGTGTTGCTGGTTTTTCTCGTGCCCTCCTCTTTGTTGGGCACCATCGCGCCTGTGGTGGCCAAGATGGCCCTGGATCACGGTCTGCCGACAGGACGCACGATCGGCGATCTCTACGCCTGGGGCTCCGTTGGCAGCATCGCCGGGACCTTCCTGGCGGGCTTCTATCTGATCTCCGCGTTCGGCAGCGTGACGATCATCTGGGGCATCGGAGCGGCCATGCTGCTCGCGGGCATCCTCTATTGGCTCAGTTGCTGGGTGCTGTACGTCTGGGCGATGATCTTCGGCGCATTGCTGACGATGGGTATGGCCCCGGCGGAGTGGGCCCAGAATGCGGGGGCCGCCGCGTTTCTCCGCGAACCGGCCGATCCCAACGTCCTGTACGAGAACGAGACTGCCTATTGCCGCGTGGCGATCCGCCAGACCTCCAAGCGGCCCGACCGGCGGGCCTTCATGCAGGACAAGCTCATGCACAGCGAAGCGATCATGGGCGACGTGACGAACCTGCAGTACTTCTACACGCGGATCTTTGCGGGTCTCACGCACGGCCTAAGCCAAGGCCGGCAGGATCTGTCCCTGATGGTCATCGGAGGCGGGGGGTACGCCTTTCCGCAGTACCTCAAAGCCACCTGGCCCAACAGTCGGGTGGAGGTGGTCGAGATCGATCCCGGCGTGACCGAGGCCGCGATGGCGGCCTTCGGACTCGACAGGAACACCACCATCGAGACGGTGAACCTCGACGCCAGGAACCACGTGGGCCAGCTCCTACTGGGCCAGGAGCCCGCCCGGCGGTACGATTTCATCTACGAGGACGCGATCAACGATTACTCGGTGCCGTTTCAGTTGGTCACGCACGAATTCAACGAGAAGATCGCTCGCCTGCTGACCGACGACGGCGCGTACATGATCAATCTGATCGACACCTACGACAATGCTCGGTTTCTCGGGGCGGTCGTCGGCACCGCCAGGCTGACGTTTTCCCACGTGTACGTCCTGACCAGCGAGATCGGCCTTCCCTCCCTGCGGGACACGTTCGTTGTGGTCGCGACGAAGCGTCCGATCGATCCGACAGCAATCCTCAACGCGTACAACAGGCATCTGAAGTTCTGGCTCCTGAGCGAGTCGGAGGTGAATCATGTCCTGGAGCGGGCCGGCCATGCCATCCTCACAGACGACCACGCCCCGGTCGAGCACATGCTCGCGCCGGTCGTGCGGCAAAGCGCCGCGGAGATCCTCGCTCGCCGATACCTGCGCGAGGCGATGGAGTTGCAGGCGGCCCGCGAGTACGATGCGAGCATTCGCAAGTATCGCGAAGCGGTGAAACTCAACCCATCGATGGCCCTGAAGGCCGCCAACGAGATCGGTATGATGTACGTCGCCCAGAACCGCAATGCCGAGGCGGTCAAGGCCTTCCAGGAAGCCATCCAGGCCCAAAAGGACGCTGGCGGCAAGCAGACGGCCGTGGGCTCGGTCCATATGAACCTGGGCGTGCTCCTGGACCGCATGAAGAAGCCCAAGGAGGCGAAGGAGCAGTACGTCAAAGCCGCCGAGTGGTTCCAGATCGAACTGGACGAGAACCCCGGCTCGGTCGTCGTCTGGCACTGGCTCGGCGACATGC
>JAGPGT010000334.1 GCA_018055905.1 Phycisphaerae bacterium | reverse complement strand
CCCGCCGAGTCGGATTGGGTGCTGTATGGACCGTACACGGACAAATCGCTGATGCGGAACGTTCTGAGCTACCGCTGGTCCAACGAGATGGGCCAGTACGCGCCTCGCACGCGGTTCATCGAGATGTTCCTCAACACCGACAACTCGCTCGTGACGATGAGCGACTACGTGGGTGTGTACGTCCTCATCGAGAAGATCAAGATCTCGCCGAACCGCGTCGACATCGCGAAATTGGGGCCCGGCGACATCGCGGAACCCGAGATCTCCGGCGGCTACATCGTCAAGAAGGACAAGTTCGACGGCGACGACGTCTCGTTCGTCACCAACCGGGGGCAGAACCTGATCTTCCAGGACCCCAACGGGCACGATCTGACGCAGGCCCAGCGGAACTGGGTTCGCAATTACTTCAACGCCTTCGAGGCCGCGCTCTACGGCCCGTCGTTCGCCGACCCCGTCAACGGGTACGCCAAGTTCATCGACGTGGACTCGTTCATCGATACGCACATCCTGGTGGAGCTGACCAAGAACATCGACGGATTCCGCCTGAGTACGTATCTGTACAAGGATCGCGGGGGCAAGCTGTTCCAGGGTCCGGCCTGGGACTACAATCTGTCCCTGGGCAACGCGAATTACCTCAACGGTTGGCTGCCGACCGGCTGGTACTTCAGTCAGCTCGGCGACGGCGACTACCCCTACTGGCGTCGGTTGTTCGAAGACCCCCAGTTCAAGCTGCGTTATGCGGATCGGTGGTTCGCCTTGCGGCGGGACCTGTTTGCGACGAATCGGCTGATCGGCATGGTGGAGGACTACGCGACGCTGCTCGATGAACCCGCGGGCAGGCACTTCAACCGCTGGCGAATCCTCGGCCAGTACGTCTGGCCCAACTGGTACATCGCCAAGACCTTCCGCGAAGAGATCGTCTGGATGCAGACGTGGCTGGCCAACCGCCTGGCTTGGATGGATAGTCAGATCGCGGTCGAGATGGCGCCGGCGCCGCCTGTATTCAACCGGCAGGGGGGGCAGGTCGAGTCCGGCTTTCCGCTGACGATGACCGGTCCCGGCGCGATCTACTACACGACCGACGGTTCGGACCCGAAGACTGCGACGAGCTCTCAGACGGTCGGCGTGGTCCTGGTCTCGGAAAACGCGCCCAAGCGGGTGCTCGTTCCCGCCAGGGTCGTGGACGACGCCTGGCGAGGCGGCGGCGCCTTCGACGATTCCTCCTGGACGCTCACAACCGGAGGCGTCGGCTACGAGATGAGCACGGGCTACCAAGACTATTTCAGCCTCGACGTTCAGGCGCAGATGTACGGCAAGAATGCGAGCTGCTTCGTTCGTATTCCATTCACGTTGACACGCGATCCCGCGACCGTGGGCCAGGGGACGCTGAGAGTCCGCTACGACGACGGTTTCGTCGCATACCTCAACGGCGTCGAGATTGCTCGTCGGAATTTCACGGGCGAGCCCGCTTGGAATTCGGTCGCGAGCGGTCTACACGACGACTCGGAGGCCGTGGTTTTCGAGAATATCGAGGTCGCGGACCTCCATGCGATCCTTCGTAAGGGTAACAACGTGTTGGCGATCCATGCGATGAACTCTCCGGCCACCAGTTCGGACTTTCTCATCAGTGTCGAACTGACCGTCGCTGAAATGCCGGGTGGATCCACATCTTTGCAGGTTTTTCCGTATACGGGACCGGTCCCGTTGGTCGCCAGCACGCGGGTCATCGCCCGGTCGCTGAACGGCGGGCGATGGAGCGCATCCAACGAAGCGGTTTTCGCGGTCGGGCCGGTGGCCGAAAGCGTGCGGATCAGTGAGATCATGTACCATCCGACCGATCCGAATGCAGAGTTCGTCGAGCTGACGAACATCGGTGACCAGTCCATCAACCTGAATCTTGTCCGCTTCTGCGACGGGATCGAATTCACCTTCCCGAGCTTCGTGCTGGCGCCGGGGGCCTATTGCCTGGTGGTGCAGGATCTCGCGGCGTTCGAGGCCCTCTACGGCCCGGGCTTGCCGGTCGCAGGTCGGTACGCGGGGGCTCTGAACAACGCCGGCGAGCGCATCGAGCTTCGCGACGCCGTCGGGCGGACCATCCACAGCTTCACCTATCGGGACGATTGGTACAGTTCCACCGACGGCAAGGGCTTCTCCCTCACGCTGGTTTCGCCTCGAACCGTCGATCCGAATTCACTGGGGGACAAGGCCGCCTGGCGTCCCAGCGTCAACCGCGGCGGATCGCCCGGCGCGGCCGATTGATCGGATCGTTGTGATCCATCACGGGGTTTGACAAGCCGTTCCAGGTGTTCTATCATCGCAAAGGATCGGTTGGGGTCGCGGCGGCGAGCCGTGGGCCGGCCGCGAACCAAGGGATGGGAGTCGCCCGTCATGGAGTCGGATCGTCGAATGCCGCGTCGTGCAGGTCGGGCCCAGCCTCAGGCTGTGCTGACCATTCTGTTGCTGGTTCTTGCCGGATTGCTGCTCTATCGCGAGGCCCGATTTTGGCTCGGCGGGGTGCATCAGAAGGGAGCTATGCCTCGGGTCGTGACCGCCCGCGGCGATTTGGCAGAGGACGAGAAGAGCACGATCGAGTTATTTCGCACGGTGGCGCCTTCCGTTGTGTACATCACAACTCTGTCGGTGCAACCCGATCCGTTCCGGTTCCGCGCTCTGGAAGTCCCGCGGGGTTCCGGTTCAGGCTTCATTTGGGACGAGAAGGGCCACATCGTGACGAACTACCACGTCATCGCCGAGGCGCAGCGGGCGAATGTGACGTTGGCAGACCAGTCCACATGGCCGGCCCGACTGGT
>JAGPGT010000104.1 GCA_018055905.1 Phycisphaerae bacterium | reverse complement strand
CTAGCGTCTGCGTCCTCTGTCTTGGGTTCTGGGGGGTGTCCGCGGGACGGGCTTGTGTAGGGAAATTGCCTATTAAGGCCGAACGCCGCTCCGTTGTCTTGGGGTTGTTTTCACTTCTTTGTGTCATTTCCTTTCGAATTTGTCCGCCAGGTGAGTCCCCCGATCGGAGGCAACCTCCCCGGTTGTGAGATGGGGGCATCTGTCGCGACAGTCTCTCTTGAGGCAAACCTTTACGTGTCTTGGGTTGGGTCTTTTCTCAGGGAGAGATTTTTATCGTAACTTCCTTTTAATAAAAGGGTTAAAGATCATTGAATTGGGTTTCGAGGGGTTTTTTCGATCCACCGGTTTTCACGTGACACCCTCGTTTTTCTCTGTGCGTACAAGGCTGTGGAACACGCGTTGCAGGTGGACGCAAGACACGCATGAAGTCTATCGGGTGATGGGGCGGACCCTTTCGCCGACTCGCAGGTCGTGGCGGTGGCGATCCTCTCGAAAAATCTCCGGACACAATGCAAATTCAGGATTTTCCCAATTGGTGCAAACATATCCGCTCTCGTAATCTACCCTACGGTTCTAGGACTACGAGTCGGTGGCGGCACCGCGGGGGGTGAGCCGGGGAAGCGGAAGTGGAGAGCTATGGTGGCGGAATTGGCAACCCATATTCTGGTGGCCGACGCACGTAGCAGACGTGGCGGTTTTCCTTGCGGCCGCGGCGCGGCCGGGGTTGATTCCTTATCGGCAAACCCTACCCTTGGATTCGGCTTATATTCCCAAACAGCGTCTCCCCTGTTGAGACCGCTGCCGTGGGCCTTGCGTCTGTGGCAGTGACCGAGCCATCCACAGGGCCTCCAACCAAAAGGCTGTGCGTTGCACAGGCGCACAGCCTTTTATCTTCCGTCCCATGTCGGGTCCACATGAGTCTTCGCGAGACCCGGTCACCATCGTTCTTCGCGGGCAGCGATCTGATCTAACACGATTCTAACGCACGAACCGCATTTCACCGGGTATGAGTTCTCATGTTGTGCAAGCCCGAGGTCCTGTGTTGGTTCGAGGGGAACATGCACATCAATGTGTCGCTATGGTGGTTCGGGTTCTTTTGAAGGGGATAGAAGATGAAGCGAGTTGTCGTCGTTACCGTCGCGTGTGGGTTCGTGTTGAGCGTCGTAGGCTGTCGCAAGCAGCCAGCGAACGCCTCTGTCATTCGAATTGATGGGTCCAGCACGGTATATCCGATCACGGAGGCTGTGGCGGAAGAGTTTCAGAAGAGCCATCCGGACATTCGGGTCACGGTCGGCATCTCGGGCACCGGCGGCGGCTTCAAGAAATTCGGCATGGGTGAGACCGACTTTTCCAACGCATCCCGGCCGATCAAGCCCAGCGAGGTAGAATTGTGCAAGCAGCATGGCATCGAGTACGTGGAGTTGCCGGTCGCCTATGACGGTCTGGCGGTCGTGGTCAATCCAAAGAACGACTGGGCCACTTCGATCACGGTAGCAGAGTTGAAGAAGCTCTGGAGCCCCGAGGCCCAGGGAAAGGTCATGAAATGGAGCGATGTCCGACCTGACTGGCCCCAGGAGGAGATCCATCTGTTCGGCGCCGGCGTGGATAGCGGCACGTACGACTACTTCACCGCCGCGATTGTCGGGACCGAACACTCCAGTCGGGGGGACTTCACGTCGAGCGAGGATGACAACGTGTTGGTGCAGGGCATCGCGACGGACAAGCTGGCGCTGGGGTTCTTCGGACTGGCGTACTATGAAGAGAACCGTGACAAGCTCAAGCTGCTCGCGGTGGATGACGAGAACGACAGCAATGGCAAAGGGCCCATCCTGCCATCGTTGGAAGCCGTCGTCGATGGGACCTACCAGCCGCTCTCGAGGCCGATTTTCGTCTACATCAACACCAAAGCCCTGGACCGGCCGGAGATTGCAGACTTTGTGCGGTTCTACCTGGCCCATGCAGGCAAGCTGGTCAAGGAAGTGGGGTACATCCCGCTTTCTGAGCAAGCCTATCGGCTGGCGCAGGCCCGGGTTGACAAGCGTGTGACCGGCTCGGTGTTCGGCGGCACGGGCTCACAGATCGGCGTGAAGATCGAAGACCTTCTCCAGAAAGAGGCGCAATAAGCGGCGGGCCGATGGTGGGAACAGACATCAGATCGTCTCGGAGTCTGCTGCGTCGCCGGCCCGTCTTCGAACGGACCATCGCCGGGTTTCTGTTTGTCTGTGCGGCCATATCCGTATTGACCACCGCCGGGATTGTCATCGTGCTCGTGGGGCAGAGCGTGGCCTTCTTCCGGGAGGTGTCCGTGAGGCAGTTTTTCGGCGATACCCAGTGGACGCCTCTGTTCGCCCAGAAGCACTTCGGCATCTGGGCACTGATCTCGGGCACGGCGTTAACCAGTCTGATCGCGGTCGCGACCGCGGTGCCATTCGGTCTGCTGGCGGCGATCTATCTGAGCGAGTATGCCTCGGATGCAGTCCGGCGCATCCTCAAGCCTGCCATGGAGATCCTGGCGGGCATTCCGAGCATCGTGTATGGCTACTTTGCTTTGACGTTTATGACTCCCATCCTTCAGCGGATTGTCCCTGGTTTGGCCGGCTTCAACGCATTGAGCCCGGGCATCATCATGGGAATCATGATTATCCCCATCGTCGCGTCCCTGAGCGAGGATGCGATTCACGCGGTGCCCGATAGCCTGCGCGAGGGGGCTTACGCTTTGGGGGCCGCCAAGCTGGCGACGATTCGGCGGGTCATTGTGCCAGCGGCTTTCTCGGGCATCGGCGCCTCGATCATCATCGGGATCTCGCGGGCAGTCGGAGAGACCATGATCGTGGCGATTGCCGCGGGCCAACAACCCCAGTTCACGTTCGACCCTCGGGTGCCCGTGGTGACCATGACGGCGTACATCGTCCAAGTCAGTCTCGGAGACACACCGACCGGGACCTTGGAATACCACACCATCTTCGCCGTTGGGATGACGCTGTTCCTCTTCACGCTGGTTCTGAACCTGATTTCCTTCCACCTGCGGGAGAGAGTCCTCAAGGGGGCCAGCTTATGAGTGTGGCACGGACGAAGCAAATCGAACCGAGACGACTGCTCAAGGAGTCGTCAAGGTGGTCAGCGGACACCGAGCGGGCCTTCCGAGCCATTTGCCTGCTCGCGATGCTGCTGCCTCTTCTTCTGCTGGTGATTCTGATCGGAAAAGCGATCAACGATGGCTGGCCGCGGCTGAGTTGGGCATTCTTCACAGGCTATCCTTCGCGAACGGCAGAGGTGGCGGGATTGCTCCCGGCGCTGGTGGGCAGCATCTACCTCATGGGACTGACGGCCGCCATCGCCATTCCTTTGGGAGTCGGCGCGGCGATCTACCTGGAGGAGTATGCCTCCCGAAGCTGGATTACCTCTCTCATTGAGATCAACATCAGCAATCTCGCGGGGGTCCCGTCGATCATTTACGGGTTGCTTGGGCTGGAGGTCTTTGTTCGCACGCTGGACCTGGGACGAAGCCTGTTGGCCGGTGCTTGCACGCTGGCGCTCTTGCTTTTGCCGATGGTCGTTATGGCCTCGCGAGAGGCCCTTCGCACCATCCCGCAATCCCTGCGAGAGGCGGGCTACGCGCTGGGAGCCGAGCGGTGGCAGACCATCCGCCGGATCGTGCTGCCCATGAGCCTGCCGGGCATCCTTACGGGCATCATTCTGGCCCTGGCCCGTGCGATCGGCGAGACGGCTCCCCTGATTACCATCGGGGCCCTGACCTATGTCGCCTTTCTGCCCGACTCGATTCAGAGTCCGTTCACGGCCCTCCCGATCCAAATCTTCAATTGGATCTCCCGGCCGCAGACGGCCTTCCATGTCAACGCCGCGGCCGGCATCATCGTATTGCTGGCGATCATGCTCCTGCTGAATGGTCTGGCAATCTGGCTTCGGGACCGTCTGCATTGGAGAGCATCCTGGTGAGAAGTGCAAAGGAAGATGGTTGATTGTTGATCTATGAATGACGCACCCTCCATTGTCGATCAAGAGTCGGATGGCGCCACCAAGATCCGCGTGGAAGACCTGCACGCATGGTTTGGGCGTGCTGAAGTGATCAAGGGGATCACGTTGCCGATCCAGAACCGACGGGCGACGGCCCTGATCGGACCTTCCGGTTGCGGCAAGTCCACGTTTATCCGCTGTCTGAATCGAATGCATGAGGTGGTTCGCGGGGCCCGTGTCCGCGGCCGGGTTCTGTTGGATGGACAGGACGTCTACGATCCCGCCGTCAATCCGGTGCAACTGCGCCAGGCGGTCGGGATGGTCTTTCAGAAGCCGAACCCCTTTCCAACCATGTCCATTCGGGAGAATGTCCTGGCGGGCCTGCGCCTTCAGAAGATCCGCCTGCACGACGCGGAGGAGTTGGTGGAGAAGGCCCTCCGTCAAGCTGCACTGTGGGATGAAGTCAAGGACATCTTGAGCCGGCCGGGCGTCAGCCTTTCGGGCGGTCAGCAGCAGCGACTTTGCATCGCTCGGGCCCTGGCCCTGGAGCCTGAAGTCCTGCTCATGGACGAACCCTGCTCAGCGCTGGATCCCATCGCCACCGCCAAGATCGAGGACCTCATCCACGAACTGCGGAGACAGTACACGGTCGTAATCGTCACGCACAACATGCAGCAGGCAAGCCGGGTCGCGGACAACACCGCCTTCCTCTACCTTGGTGAGCTGATCGAGTACGGTCGGACAAACGATCTCTTCACGACGCCGCAGAATCGGCGAACAGAGGATTACATCACCGGACGGTTTGGGTAATCCGGAGAAAAGCCCACGAGACAGGATATGAACAGACGTCACACAGATCGTGAATTCGAGGCCGAACTGGAGACGATCCGCCACCGGATCACGACGATGGGACAGACAGTCGAGCAGATGATTGCCGACAGCGTGGATGCCTTCTGCAAGATTGACGACGATCTGGCCTACAAAACGATCCGGCTGGACGATGATGTGGACCGGCTCGAAGTCGATACGGATGAACTATGCCTGGCGGTGCTCGCCCGCCGCCAACCCCTCGGACCTGATCTGCGGTTCGTGACCACCGCTCTGAAACTAGTGACCGACATCGAGCGAACCGCGGATATGTGCGTCAGCATTTGCGAGCGCACCATCGAGCTCAGCCAGGAACCCCTGCCCGAGCCAATGGTTGATCTTCTTCCCATGGCCAAGGCCGTCCTGGAGATGGTGCGTATGGCGATCCAGGCTTTTACCGCCGGCGATGCCGAACGGGCCAACAACGTGGTTCTCCGGGACCGCACGGTGGACGCCCACTATGCCCAGGTCTCGCGGAAGCTGCACGAATGGATGACAGACCAGCATGTCTCGATGTCCCAGGCAAGTCGGCTCCAAGCGGTTGCCAAGTATATCGAGCGGATCGGCGACCACGCGACGAACATCGCCGAACAGGTTGTCTTCATGATCAAGGGCAAGGATATCCGCCACGTCAGCCGTCGGGCAGAGAACCAGCAAGGCCGCCCTCGTGGGATTCTCTTCATATGCGTACGCAACGCCGCACGCAGCCAGATGGCCGAAGGATGGGCTAGGAAGCTTCTACCGCCGTCCATCGATGTGTACAGCGCGGGTTCGGACCCGGCCGCCCAAGTGCATCCCCAGGCCGTGAGCGTCATGGCAGAAGTAGGTATCGACATTTCCTCGCAACAACCAAAGCGCATTTCTGATGTCCCCCTGGGCAAGGTCGATATCGTGGTAGCCTTGTGTGTGGAGGAGGTCTGCGTCACATTGCCGGGAATGGTCAGACGCGAGGCCTGGGCGTTGCCGGATCCAGCGGGCGTCACGGCCGACGAACAGAAGACTCACGAGGCATTCACGAGCATTCGCGATCGGATACGCGCATCGATCGAGGAACTTGCGACTCGAATCCTGGCTGCAAAATAGGTTCTGGGCTTTCCGATCAGCCGAACCGGCCGGTGACATAATCCTCCGTCTGCTTCTTCTTGGGATTGCTGAAGATTCGGGAGGTGTAATCGTATTCGATCAGCTCACCCAGACAGAAGAAGGCCGCCCGTTCGCTGACTCGGGCGGCCTGTTGCATATTGTGGGTGACGATCACGATCGTATAGGTGCTCTGGAGTTGGCCGATGAGGTCCTCGATCTTGGCGGTGGCGATGGGATCCAGCGCCGAGCAGGGTTCGTCCATCAGGAGTACCCGAGGTCTCGTGGCCAAAGCGCGGGCGATGCAGAGCCGTTGCTGCTGGCCGCCGGAGAGGGCCAGCGCCGATTTGTTCAGATCATCCTCGACCTCGTCCCAGAGAGCCGCCGCCCGAAGGCTTTGCTCGACGATGTGCTGAAGCTCGTCTTTGCGTTTGATCCCCTGCAGGCGCGGGCCGTAGGCGACGTTGTCGAAGATGCTCTTGGGAAAAGGATTGGGCTTCTGAAAAACCATGCCCACCTGCTGGCGGAGGCTCACGAGGTTCGTCCGTTTGTCGTAGATGTGGTGGCCGTCCACTTCGAGCCGGCCTTCGGTGCGGACGTGGGGGATCAGATCGTTCATCCGGTTGATGCTGCGCAGGAAGGTGCTCTTGCCGCAGCCGCTGGGACCGATGATCGCGGTGACCGAGCAGGGGAAGATGTCCATCGTGATGTTCTTGACGCCGACCTTCGAGCCGTAGTACAGGCTGAAGGCGTCGGATCGGATGACCGTGCACGGGCAGGCCTCCGTCGGGGCTCGGGACGACGGCTCTTTGCTCCTGCCGACGGCCAGGGGGGTGCGGGTGTCCGACTTCCGAATGGGCTCCGCTGTGGTCTGCATATCTTCAGGTTCCTCGGTCATTGTCCTCTGAGCTTTCTGAACACGCGGGTTCGCAGCATGATGGCCACGGCGTTGAGGATCAGGATGAGCATCACGAGCGTGACGACCATTCCATACTGGTTGTGCGGCACCATCATCGCCAGGCGGTCGCCCACGGCCATGTCGTAGCTTCCGTAGGAAAGGGTCCGCGTCGGATGGAACACCGATCGGGGCACGTCGCCCATCGCCACTGCGCCGGTGAACAAAATGGGCGCTGTTTCCCCTGCGATCCGACTGAGACTCAGGATCACGCCGGTGAGGATGCCGGGCAGGGCCGCCGGGAGCGTGACGGACATGAAGGTGTGAAACCGGCTGGATCCCAAGGCCAGAGATCCTTCTTTGTACGACTGCGGGACCGCGCGGATGGCTTCTTCGCTGGCTCGGATCATCACGGGCAAGGTCAGAACCGCCAACGTCAGCGAAGCCGCGAGAATGCAGGGCTTGGGAGCGAAACCCAGGAATGGAAACAAGAATAGGACGAAAAACGCCAGGCCGAAAAGGCCGAACACGATGCTCGGGACGCCCGCAAGCGTGTTGATGCACATGCGGATGATCCGGATTACCTGGCCGTCGGAGGCGCACTCGACGAGGTAGGCTGCGGAGACGACGCCCAACGGGATTACGAACAACATGCCGACGACGGTGATCAAGAGCGTCCCCAGGATCTCAGGGCCGACTCCGCCGAAGTAATGGCTGTTGACGTTGTCGTCCAGGAAGAAGTGCCAGTAGGCGGTGAACCGGGGCCTGAGCATTCTGACGGCGTTTTCCTGGACGTAAGGGAACAGAGGCCGCAGCGACTCGGGGAACAGATTCTCACGGGGGGTTCGGCGCATCACCAAAGGCGCCCCCGGTCGGTCCTGGACCCACTCCTCGACCCACAAAAAGCGGTCGAGCAGTTTTTGCGCCTGGTCCCATCGCGTTGCGCCGTATCGCAGCATGACCAGCAACGGTTGTGGCCCGTTGGGCCGCGGGCCCAGCAGGCCGGGAAGATCCTGCGTGTGAAAGAGAATGCCCTCGACCTCGCGCAGCGCCTGGGCGTATTCCTGCTGGTGACTCAGATCGACTTTCTCGGCCGTGGCCAGGAAATCCCGGGCGATCCGGAAAAATTGTTCTGCGGATGTGCCTTTGAACGCTGGATTGTCTGCATGGCGGAGGACCTCTTCGATCAGAGGACGGATCTCGTTGACGTCCTGCTGGGCGAAGGCGTTCTGAAGATTGTCGCGGATGTCGCGTGTCAGGTTTCGCAGTTGCGTGTACTGATCCGCAGGGATGTCTTGGGACCGCAGTTCTTCCCCGAATCGGCGATGAAGTTCCCGCACCTGGCTTGATGTCCCCTCGACATCCACGCCGTTTCGAAATTCATCGATCATGTCACAAACCCGCCTGCGGAGTTCGTCGGTTTCGGCGATCTCGGCGTTGAGGGTCGCGTCATCGGCGCGTCGAAACAGGTCCCGTTGCATCTTGCGGAACTCGACGGTGCCCTGGAAGAACACCGCGTTGCTGCCCCGATAGAGCATGGGCCCGAGGATCGCGACCAGCACGAGCATCAGCAGCACGACCGACAGGCCGGTGGCCGCCGTGAAGAGCTGATCGAGTTTGCCGCGGATCTTGAGATTCATGTCAGGATTTTCCCGTCGCTTTCTTGGCCCGCGAGAGGAAGTACTCGCTGACGATGTTCAGGCCGAAGGTCAAAATCAGCAGCAACACGCCGATGGCGAACAGGGCCCCGCGGTGCTGCGAGCCTTCGGGTGATTCGCCCATCTCGCCTGCGATGGTCGCGGTCATCGTGCGGATCGACTGCGACACGTCCCACCAGGGACGAGGGATCTGGGTCGCGTTGCCCGAGGCCATCCAGACGACCATGGTCTCGCCGATGGCCCGCATCATGCCCAGCACGACCGCGGCGATGATGCCGCTGTGCGCCGCGGGGATCACGACCTTGATCATGGTTTCCATCCGCGTCGCGCCGCAACTGTACGAGGCTTCGCGAAGCTCCCGCCCGATGGCGGAGATCGAGTCTTCCGCGACGCTGATGATCGTCGGCAGCGCCATGACCGCCAGGATCAGCGAGGCGTTCAACGCATTGGTCCCGGTGCTGAACCCGAATTCTCTCTGCAGCCAAGGCGCCAAGACCAGGACCGCGAAAAAACCGTACGCCACAGAAGGAATCGCCGCGAGGATCTCGACCACCGGTTTGACGATGTTGCGAGCCTTCCAGGACAAAACATCGCTGAGGAACACCGCCGCCAGAAGACCGACGGGAACCGCGAACACCAGGGCCGTGAAAGACACATAGAGCGAACCGACGATAATCGCCAGGGAGCCGAAGACCGGGGGGTCCGCGGTCGGTCGCCAGTCCCGACGGGTCAGGAATTCCACCAAACTGTAGCCCGACAGGAAGCCCAAAGAACGAACGATGACGAACAGCAGAATCATCGCCACCGCCAGGACGGAGCTGAGCGTCAACAGAAACAGAACCGCCCGACCGAGATGAGTGAGGAGATACCCTCGTAAATCTTCGCCGGGCGTCAGAGCCAGCGGCCTTGGAGTCTCGGCCGCCGGCTCCAGTGTAAGACTCAATTCTGTTCTATTTGTCATCCTGATTCACTTCCATCGGGGTCGGGCCCATCAGTAGTTGGTCAGCGGAACAAAGCCCTTGGCCTCAACCAGCTCCTGGCCTTTCTCGGTCAGATAGAAGCTGACGAACTTATGGACGACCGAGCCCAGCTTGGGGTAGCCGTTGGTGAAGAAGAACAGGGGCCGGGCAATCGGATAGGTGCCGTTGGCGACCGTTTGCCGGGTCGGCATGATCCCGTCAATGGCCAGGATCTTGACGCCTTCCTGGAAGCCCAGACCGACGTAGCCGATCGCGCCGGCGGTCGTGCGGACCCGCGCCTGGGCCTGTGGGTTGGCGTTGACATACTCGACGTTGGCGGCCATCGGCGTCTTCTTCATGACCAGGTTTTCGAAGGTCTCGTAGGTCCCGGAAGAGGTGTCCCGACTGATCACGACGATGGGGGTGTTCGAACCGCCGACCTGGTTCCAATGGGTGATTTTGCCGGCGTAGATGTCACGGACTTGGGCGCTGGTCAGGGACTTGACCGGGTTGGAGGGGTGCACCGCGACGCACACGCCGTCCATCGCGACGACATGGGCGACCGGCAAGACGTTATTGGCCACCGCTTTCTGAAACTCCTCGGCTTTCATGAACCGACTCATCGTTGCGATGTCGCAACGGCTGTCGATCAGGGCCGCAGCCCCGTCCCCGCTGCCGGTCTTCTTGACCGTGATGGCTAGATCAGGCTGCACGCTTTTGAAGTACTCTGCGAAGGCGTCTGCCACCGGCCCGACGGTGGTCGAGCCGTCGATCTGGAGAGTCTCGGCGTGCGTCAGGACACCCAATGCCAAAACCGTCGCCATCATGCCCAACACTACTTTGTTCATATGAACCTCCATTCGTTTGTTTTGTCCTTATGTGTACGCCCAAGGCGTTAAATCTGAATTAGAACTGTGTTACGATTGTGTTAAATGTCCGATCTTAGAACTTCACCGCCACATCGAACTGGAATCGATCATATTTCTCGCCCTCGATGCCGGGCCGGTCGAATTCGTTCCGGTAGTAGGTGAAGTTCGTGGCCACATTCTTGGCGAGCACGTACCCGAAGGCGAAACGATGGCCTTCGCCGCCGGCGCCGCCTCCGATGAAGTCGGAACTGGTGAACTGCCCGACGACCGCGTCCCGCTCCAGGTCGCGGTAGTCCCACTCGAACTGCCAGGAGCCGGGGTCTTTGGCTTTGTTCACCTGGAGGCCGACCAGCCAGCCGGTGTCCTCGTCGCGGGCCACGGTGTTCTGGACGTAGTTGCCGAAGACGGCCACGGGCAGCTTGGCGAGTTCGGTGCCGAACTCCGCGAAGAGTTCGAACAGGTCGTAGTCCAATGCGAAGACCGTGCCGGCTTTCGTGTTGCCGAAGAAGGCGCCGGTGTTCTCGTTCCACTCGGCCGCCAGGCTCTCTTCGCCTTGGATGTTGCCGTAGTCGTACCAGCCGGCGCCGCCGAGCAGGTAGGTGGGTTTGCTGAATTGGTGCTTGAGGTGGGCCTGGATGCCCCAGAGGGAGGTGTCGCCGCCGCTGGATTCCTCGTTGACCCAGAATCCGCCGGCGGCCCAGTTGAGCGTCGTCGTTTCGCACAGGGACAGGCCGTACGTGAGGGCCACGCCTTCGGGCGTCAGGTCGCTGTCCCAGATCAGTTCATTCTTGCCGACTCTGTAGAAAGGGTTCTCCATCTTGCCGCCCAGGACGTTGAAGCCCTTGAACCACTGCGGATGGTAGCCGAAATACGCCTGGTCCAGCCAGAAGGGCTTCTTCGAGAAGGCTTCGTCGAGCGTCTGATTCGTGGAGACCGGGTCGCCGGAGACTTCGCCGTTGCCGGTGGCGATGCGGAAGCCCAGGTTCCACTCGTCGTTGATCTTGACCCCCAGTCCCAGCCGGGCGCGGATGCGGTTTCGGTGGCGGTGCTCGGAATCGGCGCCGTCGTCATCGATGTACTCACATCGATAGCGAAGATCGCCGGACCAAGTGAGTTTCGACGCCCACTTGAGGGATTCGGGAATGACGTCCGCCTTCTTCTCTTCGGGTTTCGGGGCGGTCGCCTGTTCGATCTTCTCATTGAGCGACTTTTCCTTGAGCTTCTGGCGGGCCTCCAACTGGTTGATCTTGTCCTCCAACTCCGCTTGTCTGTGTTTCTGCACCTGCAGCTCCGCCTTGAGCGAGTTCACATCCTCTTGTGCCCTGACGGCCACCGGTCGCAGACACACGGCCGCACAGAGAATCGCCAGGCCCAAAGTCCGTTTCCGCCAATGTCCCTTCAACATGTGATGTCTCCAAAACTGATTGAGCACAGGTCGTCTCTTCGAGCCGGTCTCGAAGCGCCTTGGACCCGTGCGTGGCATCGTGTTTATTTCTTTTCTGTTAGGGAAAAATCAGTGCGGTGTTAGAGTTCAATTAATCGAGCCTTAGAAGCTTGGCGTAACCCCGCATGCCGATCTTGACGACACGGGTTTAAGATGGTAAAGTGGAAGTTTTGTCCGACGCCTAGAGTACGTACTCGCGGGGCCGGGCAAGCAGTCGATGTCGAGAGACCTGCGATGTTGAAGAGAACGAACAACTGCGGCGAGCTTCGTGTGGAAGACGCCGGCAAGAGAGTCGTACTGGCCGGGTGGGTGCAATCCTACCGGGACCACGGAAATCTGGTGTTCTTCGATCTGCGCGACCGCGAGGGATTGACGCAACTGGTCTTCGACCCCGAGATCAACGTCGAGGCGCATCGGCTGGCCCGCACGGTCCGCTGCGAGTGGGTGGTCGCCGCCGGCGGCATGGTTCGTCCTCGCGGCGAAGGCTTGGAGAATCCCAAGCTGGCCACCGGCAAGATCGAAGTGGTCGTGGACCAGTTCGAGATCCTGAACATGGCCAAGACCCCGCCGTTCGAACTGGACGACGCGACCAAGACCAATGAAGAAACCCGTCTGATCTACCGGTACATGGACCTGCGCCGACCCGAGATGCAGCGACGGCTCAAAGTCCGCCATCAGGTGACGACGCTGGTCCGAAAATACTATGATTCGCAGGGCTTCTGGGAGATCGAGACCCCCATGCTGGCCAAGAG
>JAGPGT010000103.1 GCA_018055905.1 Phycisphaerae bacterium | reverse complement strand
CTGCATGCGCGTGAAATCCACAGCAACATGCCGGCGGAGGAAATTGAGGATGTGCTCCAGGACCTACGCCGGGGCCGGATCGATTGCATCGTCCAGGTCCGGATGCTCGGGGAGGGATTTGATCACCCAAACCTGAGCGTGGCCGCCATCTTCCAACCCTTCCGGTCGCTGTCGCCCTATGTCCAGTTCATCGGCAGGGTCATGCGGGTGATCCACCAGAACAACCCCCAGCACCCGGACAACCGGGGCGTGGCGGTTTCCCATGTGGGGTTGAACATCGACCGCCATTGGGAGGATTTCCGGCGGATCGACCAGGAGGACCAGGAACTCATCCAGGGCTGGCTTGAAGCGGGCGACGAGCGACCTCCGGCCGATGAGCCAGGCCGCCGGCGACGCCTGACGCCGGACATGGTGGTGCAGAACGAGATTATCAGCCACTTCATCGAGCAGGAATACCTCGACCCGATGGATGACGCCGTGATCGACGATCTCGTCGAGGAGTTCCGGAGACGCGGTCTCGACCCCGAGGCCCTTGGGCTTTCCCGCGAAAATCTTCGGCAGCGCCTCATCCAGGCCCGGACCCGCGAGAGCATGGAGCCCAGGGAGATACCGGTCACGCCCCAACGACGACGCCAGGAAGCCCGCCGAAGACTCAACGAACGCTCCCGGGCCCTGGCCAGCAGAATCCTGAACGCCCTCGGTGCGTCAATCAACGGGCGCAACATCGTCCTGGCCTACCCAGAACTGAGAAGCGCCAACAACTACGCGGCGGTCATTATGATCGTGAACGGAGCCGTCAATGAGCGGCTCGAGGCGGACGGCGGAACCCGCGGCGAAATCCCGCTGGAGCGGCTGGAGGAGGTTTTGGAACAGATCGACCAGATCGGGGATGCCGTCCAGGCCCAAATCCAGGAGCGCCTTTCAAGGAGATGACCGATGCCCAAGCTGAAACGCCTTCTCGTATCCGCCTGCTTCGAGACCGCCCAGCGGCGGAGACACTGCTCGCGGAACCAGGAGCACGTAATCTGCCAGGGCGACAAATGCTTGGTCATTAAGGAGAACATGTCGAAGACCAACTACTGCATGGAATGCGCGGTATTGATTCTGCAGAAGGCCCGGGAAGAGCTGTCCCAGCTCACAAACGAACTGGCACCGGGGGAGCAGCATGAAACACGTTGAGGACCCGTACAAACAGATTGGGTATTTGCAGCAATGCCGTGGACGAACCGCTCGACGAAGCAGACATCGAGCGGACTGCGGAGGAATAGAGATCGAAATGGGCAGCACTCGACGGGATCATACTGGCTTCGGTAAGTATGGTAATTGAGGTGATCGATATGAGTCGAACATATGAAGTGCAGGGAGGGTCAGAAAATGGCCCGCGCTGATTTACTGTTAGAGCTTGTGCGCGCGGGGGCACGCGGGGAGCAGCCGTTATTCCGTAAGGCCCTTGAGGCACTCATCGCAGAGGAACGCGCCAAACAACACCACATCTTAGCGGATCGTCTCACAGGCTATCTGAATCAATCAGAGCCATCAAAGCCGGTTTCTACCCCGACGTATCGAAACGGCCTGACGACGAATCTTTTCTTTGAACTGAATCCGACACGCAGAATGGATGACCTTATTCTGTCGGATATCATTAGAGCAGCCTGCAAGGAATTGGTCGAGGAGCAAAACAGAGCGGATCTTCTTCGCTCTCATAACCTTGAGCCAAGACATAGAATCCTGCTCGCCGGGCCTCCGGGCAATGGAAAGACGTCGTTGGCAGAAGCCCTGGCCGCCGAGTTGGCTGTGCCGCTTCTGGTCGTCCGATATGAATCTGTAATCGCCAGTTATCTTGGAGAGACGGCTGTCAGATTGTCCCGGTTATTCGAACAGGTTCGAACCCGCCAATGTGTTTTGTTCTTCGATGAATTTGATGTCGTCGGCAAGGAAAGAGGAGACATTCATGAAACAGGTGAAATCAAGCGTGTCGTGAGTTCGCTTCTCCTACAGATCGATACACTGCCTAGTTATGTGGTAGTGGTTACAGCAACGAATCATCCCGAGCTTTTGGATCGCGCTGTATGGCGACGTTTTCAAATACGGCTGGAACTTCCCGCTCCCACGAACAAACAAGCCGAGGAGTGGTTTCGTCGCTTTGAAGATCGAATGGGCGAAAAACTTGGTATATCTGTAAGCACGCTGGCGAAGAGCTTGAAAGGAGCGAATTTCTCGGAACTTGAACAGTTCGGCCAGGATATTCAGCGTCGTTATGTCCTCTCTCTGCCACAGGCAAACATGCAACAGATTATCAAGGAACGGCTGAGTCAATGGGAACACCAGTACAGCCTAAACTCTGATAAGCAGGAGGACGACAATGCCTGAACGTCCGCTGCTCATCCTTCCCACCCCAACTGAGCCCGCAAAGAGAAGTAAGAAAACAGGCCGCGGTGGTCGACCGCATCTGCCCACTCGAGACAGACAAGCAGAGCGGTTAACGCCAAGATTTACAGTTCTGCAGGAAACGCTGGATGCAAGGAGGGCTCGACTGCGAACCGAATCTTCAGGGGTAATTCCGGAAGAAGTCATAGTACTCGAAACCGTCGGTCCCATCGACAATTTCATTGTGGCGGTGCGTAACATCGAAGGATTGGAATGGCTTGGTGAGGTTGAAGAGGAGGATATTCCACCCGACGACGATTTTTTTGTCGCGGACCGTGACGGGGCCCCCCAAGCCGAAAAAATGCTCAGAGGACGGTTGTTCCTTATTCTGTCGAATCACCAGGCTCTGCAGCAGATGCTATCGCTTTGGAATTCCTGGAGGGCCGGCCAGGAACTTCCTTGGGGTTTTGGCAAGTGGTCCGAATTATTTTCACAGCTCCGGGATGTTCGCCCATGGGGTGTGCGTGACCGTCTATACGAGACCGGAGTTCTCGATGACTGGAAGGAAAGAGTTGAGCACAATGCGGAAATGATTCCATGTGAGATCGAACTTTGGTTTCGGGCTGACCATCGACGGCGGCGTGCGGCTCGGGATCGTGTCGCTTCAATCGTTCAATCCCTACAGGGTGTGGTTCAAAACGAAGCCATTATAGAGGAAATCGGGTATCACGCCCTACTTGCCCAGCTACCCATAGGATCGGTGAGTCCACTAATAGCGGAGGCGGGCCAGGAATCATCTCTTGTCCAATGCGAGCAGATCCAATTCTTCCGCGCTTCAGGGCAGATGGCTGGAATTGTGCTTGAGGATGAAAGAACGACTGACGCTGGTTCTATACAACCGCCGGTCACACCTTTGGGTGAACCAGTTGTGGCTCTATTTGATGGTCTTCCACTTCAAAGCCATCGGCGACTGTCAGATCGACTCGTCGTTGACGATCCGGACGGATTTGAAGCTGACTACCAAGCCTCTGAACGACGCCATGGAACCGCTATGGCATCGCTGATAATCCACGGCGACATAGATGCAAATGAGCCTCCTATAAATCGTCGCCTTTACGTACGTCCAATCCTCCGACCCGATCAGAGAGATTGGAGACAACCCAGACAGGAAACAGCGCCCGAAAACACCCTGGTCGTTGATCTGATTCATCGTGCGGTGCGGCGGCTTTTCGAAGGGGATGGCGAAGCCCCTGCAGTTGCACGTCAAGTTTGCGTAATCAACCTTTCTATCGGCATCCGGGATCGGTTGTTCGAAAGCACCATGAGCCCTCTTGCGCGACTTTTGGATTGGCTCTCATGGAAATACCAAGTTCTTTTCGTCCTCAGCGCCGGAAATCACGCGCAGCCGATTGTATGTGATGTGCCGCGAACTCAGGTCAGTACCCTTTCCCCCCAAGACCTGCAGGCTCATCTGATAAGGGCTGTTGCGACGGACGCTCGACATAGGAGATTACTCTCGCCAGCGGAAGCGGTGAATGCTCTGACCGTCGGGGCTATTCACAGTGATGCATCAACTGGACAAGCAGTCGCGCGAGCAATCCAGCCGTATTGCGATGATGGTCTGCCGAGCATCGTAAACGCGCAAGGCATGGGATATCGGAGGGCGATCAAGCCTGAAATCCTCTTGCCTGGCGGGAGAACGGTTCTTCTCGAGAGCCTCCAGCAAAGTTCAAACGCCGTCTTCGATGTGTATGTCCAATCAAGGCAGCCGGGTCAACGCGTGGCGGCTCCAGGTTCAACGCCGGGTGACCTTTCTTATACCTGGTATGTACGGGGTACGAGTAACGCTGCTGCCCTTGCAAGTCGCACCGCTAATCACCTATACGATGTTCTTGATGCACTGCGTCAGGGAGCTGGTGGCGACATCGTTGAAACCGTTCCATATGCCGTGTGGTTGAAGGCATTGCTCGTGCACGGAGCCAATTGGGGGACAGCGGGGGATGTACTCACACGGATACTACGGAACTCACGCAACAGCCGTCAGTTCAAGGAATACATCACCCGGCTCATCGGATACGGGATGATCGATCCTGCGCGTGTCAGTGAGTGTACAGAGTACAGAGTGACTGCTTTGGGTGGTGGACTTCTCCAAAATGACCAAGCGCATGTTCATCGAGTCCCATTGCCGCCCTCTCTCAGTGCGCAGCGCTGTTGGAGGCGACTGGTCATCACCCTGGCCTGGATAACCCCGGTCAATCCGATTCATCAATCGTGGCGTCGCGCAGATCTGTGGTTCACGCCTCCGGCGGATTCCCTTCAAGTAACAAGAACGCAGGCAGATTGGCGAGCTGTCCAAAGAGGGACTGTGCAACACGAGATACTGGAGGGAGAGAACGCCGCTGCTTTTATCGATGGAGCCAACCTTGAAATCCAAGTGAGCTGCCGATCAGATGCTGGCGTTCTTGAGGACGTAGTGCCTTATGCCCTCGCTGCGACATTAGAGGTGGCGGAAGAGATAGGCATCGATATTTACAGTGAGGTTGCGGTTCGAGTGAATGCGGCTCGTGTTCGGGTTGCTTCTGGTGAACAAGGTACGTAAATCATGATTCAGGATTTGGAACAGATCGAATACCGCCGGGGCATGCTTGAAAAGGGCATGAGGCCCGTAGATCTGCCTGTCAAAGTCTGGCGGGGTTCCGAGATCGCCGCAGATGTGAGCGCAGCGATAAACATGGAGAACCTGCTCAACCTCGGCGGCGTTTACGGCGACAAGAAGGCCGGCGATCCGATGGAGTACGATAACCTCAAGTTGGTCCTATCCGACGATACCGTCGAGATCACGATTTTAAACCGCGGGATCACGTTGTTTATGTCGGACGACGAGAGGGTTCGGCGCATCCATCGGGTCCTGTGTAAACTCGATGGATCGGGGAGAGAGTGATGGCCGGCTCAATCTCAAGCGCGGAGAAGGTATCATGGTCGGGCCGAGTCGCGGTTGTCCAGCCCCGCATCCGGCTCACGCGGTCTTTCGATGAGCGCTCCCACAGCTACCTGGGGTACGTGCTTCGCATCGACGGGACCTGCGGTGGGGAGGTTGGTGGGTTCCTGATCGCGGTCGGTGAGGGTGCGCACGTGAAGCACCGGTTTCAGACTGGCATGGAACTCGCCGGCTTCTCCGTGCCGGTCGAAGACCCGCGCAAGGAGACAGCGGCGCTCTACAAGACGAGCGGACTCAAGGTCGTCAAGAACGCCGAGGGTGAAATGTCCGTCGGGCCGCCTTTTCATGGCGTGCCGCCTGACCTGGAAACCTACCGCGCTCGTGGGCATCGCCGCCTGGACGCCCGGACCTACGATACAAAATGCACGAGCTGCATCTGGGGCTGCCGGATGCCGGTGGAGATGATCATCGACCAGTGGAATCCGTCAAAGAAACAGTACCGGTTCGAAACCTTTTGCTACGGCCCGAAAAGCTGCTCCTTTTACTGGCCCGGGCCCGTGCGCAAGGTTCCGGGGCGCAAAGGCATGTCCTACACCGAGGAGGACTGGGTCGACGAAGACGCCACCGCCCACCGGGGTCCGAATGATTAGTACGTTGCGCCAAGCAGAGATGTTGGAACGAGCTCAAGGCTGCCTCCTTGGTCAGCTCGCCGGAGACTCCCCTAGCAGCCTGGTCGAGTTTCGGTCTCAGGAGGACATCCGGCGGGAATACCCGAACGGCGTCCATGAACTTACCGACGGGGGCACTTGGAACACCATTGCAGGTCAGCCGACAGACGATTCGAAAATGGCCTTTTTGTTGGCCCGCCTGCTAGCAGATCAGGGACGGTATGATCCCGAGGAAGCCAGGAAAGCGTACATCTTCTGGCTGGACCCCGGGCCCTTCGATTGCGGAATGACGGTTTCCAGCGGCCTGCGGGGTCGGCCCAATCCAGACAGCCAGGCCAACGGCGCGATGATGCGGATTAGCCCTTTGGGCATGTTCGGAGCCAACCATGCCCCGGAGTTGGTTGCCGAGTCGGCACTGCAGGACGCAGCGATCACCCATCCCCATCCGGTCTGCCAGCAAGCCAACGCGCTGTTCACGATGGCCATTGCCCATGCTTGTCCGCCAAGGGTGTGATGCTCGAAACCTACATCGGCAGATCATGACGTGGGCGGAAGGAATGAAGGTGAATCGTGACCTCCTGAATGTGGGCCAAGGAGCCGCCGAGTCACCGCCAGCGGATTATGTCCGCTGGCAGGGGTGGGTGCTGACGGCATTCCTCAACGCCCTGTGGCAGCTTCTGCATGCCACGAATCTGGAGGAAGCCGTTGTGGACACCGTCATGTGCGGCGGAGACACCAACACCAACGCCGCCATCTGTGGCGCACTGCTGGGCGCTGTGTACGGCCGGAACGCCGTCCCTAGCCAATGGGTCGAATCCCTGCTCAAATGCCGCACTGCAGCGGGACAGCCGAATGTGCGCCATCCCCGGCCCGAGTGTTTTTGGCCCGTGGATGCACTTGTACTTGCTGAGCAGCTGATTGGCGAGCAAGGAGCGGATTCATGAAAATCCCCAACAGTCGGCAAATGGCCAAAACCTGGCCTTACACGCGATACAAGAGTTACGAGGCGTCTCTGCGCAAGGCAGCGGAACAATGGTTTAGTAAGCGGGGACACGAAACCCATCCCAAGATGGGGTACTGTCTCGCCCGTCATGATCTTTGGGCCAAAAATCTTATCTGTGAAGATGTCGCGGATTACATTCGCCGAGAACAGGAGAGACACCTCGTCGAAGATTCATTCCCTCTGCACAAATATCTTCATCATGGGCTAAGCAGTCAGGCGATGGCATTTAATCTGATTGGTCCCCTGATCGTCCGAAACGATCTTGCTCCTTTGAAGATTGCAATTGAAAAGTTGGGTGTCCCATGGCCGGAAGGGAAGGTCAAAGCGGTTTTTGAGTACGACGACCGATCAGTTTTTAACGAGGATAATGGACAACCCACGTCTATCGACATCATTTTGTTAAGCTCGTGTAACAGCCTCTTTATCGAGGCAAAGATGGTGGAACGAGAGTTTGGTGGTTGCTCCGTTTTCGCCGGTGGCGATTGCGAAGGTCGAAACCCTTATCCAGAAAGGCTTGGCGAATGCTATCTGCACCATATCGGCAGGAAATATTGGCAGCGTCTGGATGAACTTGGTTTTTCGGAGGCGACTCTTGTCAAAGGGGCGATCTGTCCGTTCGCGAACTACTACCAATTTTTCCGCGAGGCAACATTTGCCTTTGCCAAGCAAGGGAGCTTCATTCTGCTGCACGATTCAAGGAACCCCGCATTTTTGAGGTCTGCGAATGACAGGAATGATCAAGGCGGTTTGTGGCCTTTTCTATATGAGACGATCCCGCAGAACCTACGTCATCGAGTTGGCAGATTGACCATTCAGATGGTCGTTGAGGCCATACAAGAATCGGGCGGGCATGAAGACTGGATTGAAGAGTTCAAGAACAAGTATGGGCTTGAGTAAGCCGTCACAGGGAATGGCCTGCTCTTTGATAACTCGTTGATATTGAAGGATTTCGGTTAACAGCCGAAGAACGGAGAACGGTTATGAAGAGGGTTGCACACGGGGAGCCAGCATTGACAAGGGTTTCGGTGTAACCACCGAAACCCTTTTTCTTTGCCCGTCGAAATCTGTCCCCCTTCTCTCCCATCTTTCGAGACGACGAGGGCTTTAAAAAACCGCAATCCGGCCCATGCGCTACCCTTGCCGTGCCCTGATACGCTCCAGTCTGCCCCATGCAGAAGATGCAATTATCATGGTTCGCTGCAGGTTTTGCTGAAAAGCTGAAGCATTTGCTTTCGTCAGCAAACCAATCAATATTTTTTGTTTTTTTCCTTTCTGCGCGGGAGGGCTGTTCTCCAGGTGCAGCATTTGCTCTCCGCGCTCGGGGCCGCCGGCGGGGCATGAGTTGTAAACTGTCAATATATTCATACACATAGAATAATTTCTCCGCGGGCACGATCCATGCTGTGCCTATGGGTCAAAATTACGCGGCAAGGAGGAGAGTTGGGATCATGAAGGCCAGAGCGATGCGAAACCCGACGTTTCGGGCTGAGGGGGGTGTGGCTGAACGTGCTGCGGTGAACAATCAGGATATGGAGAGGCTGCTCGGAAAGGCAGAGGAGGTCAGAAGGCACTTGGAGGATATCAAGGCCGCCACCGCTGCTCTCGAAAGGATCCTGGCTGCCGAAAAGGGGAAAAGCACTTACCAAATCAAGTATGTAGCCGACATTGACGACTACTACATGTAAGACCTGCCCCTGAGGGATAAACTGAAGGATCTTCGGTCGTTTCCGGAGCCGGGCACTCCTGTCTCTTCATCCCGGCCGATTCCGGAGCCGGAACCCCTCAATCGCTCGTCGGACACAGCTTGAACTCGACGATGGCCTCGTTTTTTTCGAGACACCGGCAGAGGCGGTTGAGATTCTCTTCATTTCGCGTATTGATGATGAGATCGTAGTCGAAGAATTGCCGGTCACAGGTGACGGCGCGGCACAAGTTCGATACCTTGAACCCGTTTTCCTTCATCAGGGCCCGGATCTCCTCCTCCGGCATGGCCCGGTCATAGTGAAAGCGGATGAAGTTCTGGACATAGAAGAGCATCGGGAGCTGTCTCTCCACCAGCCGGTACAGGGTCAGCGTGCTCAGCGTCAATGCCGTGACGACCACCAGGGCACTGTAAAAGCCGACCCCCGCCAGGATGCCGATCGCCGCCGTGATCCAGATGGAGGCCGCCGTGGTCAGGCCCCGGATCGAAGCCCCTTCCTTCATGATCACCCCGGCACCGAGAAAGCCGATTCCCGTCATGATGCCCTGGGCCATGCGGGTGGGGTCCACCCGAACCGTTTCGACCATGGCGCCGGGAAACCAGTCCTTCTGGTAGATGGTCACGAGCATCAGGAGGCTCGACGCCATGCAGACCAGCGTGTGGGTTCGAAAACCCGCCGGCCGTCCATAATAGCTTCTCTCAAGCCCGATCAGCCCTCCCGCCACCATGGCCACGACGAGGTGGATGAAAATGTCCATCGTTTCCTTGTTCATGGGCCGCCTCCACGTCCCGTATTGCCCGTTTCCGGGCTTCCTGGTGGACTGTAACACGATTGCCCTGCAAGAAAAATTCCTTTTTGGATTATTTGCTTGACCTTTTCCCGGCAGTGCCGGTATTGGATCTCTCGGACCCGCCGCATTTCGCAGCGGACCCCTGGACACATCCTGAAGCCGACCGGCGTGGAGGACGACATGAGGCTGGAGATTCCTTACGGGAATACGAGCGAGGTGATCGAACTTGCGGACAATCATGTCGAGCAGGTCATCATTCCCAACACCGTCAAGACAGCCGACGAGACGGAGACCCTCAGGGCAGCCATCTTCAGCCCATTGAAATCCCCCGGGCTCGAGGAGTTTTTGAAAGGCCGAAGGAACATCCTGCTTCTCGTCAACGACGCGACGCGGCCTACGCCCACGGGCGCCGTCATGGAGATCCTCCACCCCCTGCTCCGGGACAAGAGCTTCAAGATCCTCGTTGCCACCGGCAGCCACAGGGCGCCGACGGAGGAGGAGTACGACTTCATCTTCGGGCAGCTCAAGGGGGAACTCAGAGGACGCGTGCATGTCCACGACGCCAAGAAGAGCCCCTGCTATTCCCTGGGCAGGACGCGGCACGGAAACGAACTGATGCTCAACACGCTCGTCCGGGAGGCCGATGCCATCATCCCCATCGGGAGCATCGAACCGCACTACTTCGCCGGCTACACCGGGGGCCGAAAGTGCTTCATGCCGGGAGTGGCGAGTTATGACTGCATCACGGCCAACCACAAGCTGGCCATCTCCCGGGCTGCCCAGGCGATGGTGCTCGAGGGAAACCCCGTTGCGGAAGAGCTCGACGACGCCGAGCGAATCCTCGAAAAACTCAACATTTTCTCGGTCATGACCGTTCTCGACGGCGAGCACCGGGTCTATGCGGCTGCGGCGGGCGACCTGAAGGAGTCATTTTATTCGCTGCTGCCGCGGGCCGACGAGGTCTTTGTCGTCCCGATCCGCAGGCAGGCCGACATCGTTGTCACCGTCGCGCTCGAGCCCAATGACATCGACCTTTACCAGTCCCAGAAGGCCCTGGACAACGGCAAGACCGCCCTGAAGGACGGCGGGATCATCATCCTCGTGTCCGCCTGCCGCAGCGGGGTCGGCTCCCAGGCCTTTCTGGATCTGCTGAGCTCGGAGCCGACGTGCAAGGCCGTCATCGACAAGCTGGACCGGGAGTACAAGCTGGGCTATCACAAGGCCGGCAAGATGGCGGAAATCGGCGCAAGGGCCCAGATGTGGGCCGTCACGCCGCTGGACGAGAGCCTGATCAGCAAGGCCCACATGCGACCCTTCGGCAGCGTCTCCGCAGCCCTGAAGGCGGCGCTCGAGGAAAAGGGTCCCGCCGCAAAGGTCACGTTCGTCATGGACGGCGGGATGACGATCCCCCGGCTCTCGGCCGCCTAGCGCGCTTCTGTTCCGTTGACAGGCTTCGAGGGTTCCCTTATAGTGATCCGACGCCGTGGGGAGCTCCTGTTCCCGGCACGACACCCGGGGCGGGCACAAGGCAAGAATTTGACAGGAGGCCGAATCGATGATCGCGGAAGACATCAAGAACAAGATCCGAGGCATTGTGGGGGCGGAAAACGCACTTGATTCCGACCTGGACCGCCTCGGCTATTCCTACGACGCATCCTTTGTGCCGCTGTTCCCGGCCAACAAGCCCGAGCTCGTCGTCCGGCCCGCCACGACCGAGGAGGTCTCGAAGATCCTGGCCGTCGCCAGCGAGCACAACATCCCCGTGACACCCCGGGGCGCTGCGACGGGGCGCACCGGCGGGAGCATCCCCCTGAAGGGGGGCATCTCGATGTCGCTGGAGCGCATGACGAAGATCCTCGAGCTCGACGTCAACAACATGATGGTCTGGGCCGAGGCGGGGGTGCGCACGATCGACCTCTACAATGCCTGCGCCGCCAAGGGGCTCTTCTACCCCCCCGACCCGGCAAGCTGGAAATTTTCCACCATCGGCGGCAACGTGGCCGAAAACGCCGGCGGCATGAGGGCCGTCAAGTACGGCGTGACGTCCAACTACGTCATGGGTCTCGAGGTGGTCCTGGCCGACGGCTCGGTGCTCCTCACGGGCGGCAAGGCCATCAAGAATGTGACGGGCTACAACCTCACGAGCCTCTTCACAGGCTCCGAGGGAACTTTGGGCATCATCACCAAGGCGCTGCTGCGGCTCATCCCCATGCCGAAGAAACGCGGCACGCTGCAGCTCATGTTCCGCACCCTCGACGACGGCTGCACCACGGTCCACCAGATGCTGCAGTCGGGCCTGCTGCCGGCTGCCGCGGAGATCATGGACCGCTTCTGCCTCGAGGCCGTGGCCAAGCACCGCAAGACACAGCACGACCCCGCCGTCGGCTGCTGCATCATCGTGGAAATCGACGGCGAGGACGATGCGGCCCTCGAGGCCCAGGCAAAGAAGATGGAGGCCGTGGCAAGGCAGTGCGGGGTCTACCAGTTCCGCGTCGCCCAGTCGCAGCAGGAGTCCGACGAACTCTGGGCCATCCGCCGGGGCCTGAGCTCCGCCATCGCCAGCCTCGTGCCGAACCGGCTGGGAGAGGACATCTCCGTCCCCCGGGACGCCTTCCCCGAGGTGGTGCGCCGCATCGGCGCCATCGCCGAGAAGCACAAGCTCACGATCGCCGTCTACGGACATGCCGGAGACGGCAACATCCACCCCTCCATCCTGTGCGACCTGAGCAAGCCCGGTGAGGAGGAACGGGTCCACCGTGCCGTCGGGGAGCTCTTCGACGCGACGCTGGCCGTCGGGGGAACCCTGTCGGGCGAGCACGGCATCGGGATCACCAAGCGGCCCTACATCGCCAAGGCTCTCGGCGAGGCCGGGGTGAAGGCCCTTGCCGCCGTCAAGCAGGCCCTCGACCCGAAGGGCATCCTGAACCCCGGCAAGATCTGGTGAATCACGGAGTGAATCGGTAAGACCATGCGCAAAGAAACGAACGACAAACACCTTCAGGCTGCCAAAAAGATCGTCAGCCAGTGCGACCGCTGCGGCACGTGTCTCC
>JAGPGT010000102.1 GCA_018055905.1 Phycisphaerae bacterium | reverse complement strand
CAGCGGGAGATCATGGTCCTTGATGAACTCATTCAATCGTTCGACATTTCGCGTTTGACCAAAAGCAACAGCCTCTTCGACCGCAAGAAACTCCTGGCCTTCAACACCGAACACCTACGACTGACCTCGCCGGAAAAGGTCCTCGCGCACTTCAAGGCCTACCTCCAGCACGTCGAATCCCCGCTCCGCAGCGCCGATGACGCGATGCTGGCGAGGATCCTCAAGCTGTGCGAGGGGGCCCGAACCTTCGAGGACATCGAGCGAAAGAGCGTCTTCGTCTTCCTCGACGACGACCAGATCGCCTTCGACGAAAAAGCCGTCCAAAAAGTGCTGATGAAGGATCAAGCGATGGAGATCCTCCGACAGATCCGCAACGAGTTGGCCGCCCTGCCGGACCTCAGCGAACACGCCATCGAAGAGATGCTGCGTAAGCTCGCGGAAAACCGCCAAGTTGGCCTGGGCAAGGTGGCCCAGCCGCTTCGCGTGGCCCTGTGCGGCACAACGATCAGCTTACCGATCTTCGACTCGGTCAATATGCTCGGCCGCGAGCGGACGCTCCGCCGAATCGATCTGACGCTCGAAAGGTTCAAGGCCCATGGGTAACCGAAACCGATCGTGGGTTCGGAGGCCTGTGAGGGACTCAGGGGCCCTGCCCCTGAAATCCCCAGATTTTTCGCTTTAGGCTCATAGCAAGACGAAATTCGAAGTACGAAACCCGAAATCCGAAACAAATTCAAAGGACCGAAATCCGAATGACCGAAACGGCGGCGCCAGCCGGAGGAACCGTTTTGAATTTCGTGTTTCGGTCATTGGCGCTCGTTTCGGATTTCGTACTTCGAATTTCGGATTTGCAGGGCTGGACAGTCAATGATAAAGGAGAAAGCAAACGACATGTCGCTACTGGTCACAGGCTCCATCGGAATCGACACTATCCGCACGCCGCACGGGGCCAGCGAACGCTGCTTGGGTGGCTCTTCGGTCTACTTTAGCATGGCGGCCAGCCTGTTCACCCCTGTGCGGTTCGTCGGCGTCGTCGGCGACGACTGCCCGTTTGATTTGCCGGAGGTGTTCAAAGGCCGGGACGTCGATCTGCGGGGCCTGGAGGTCCGCTCCGGAAGCAAGACTTTCGTCTGGCACGGGACCTACCACGACAACATGAACGACCGCACGACCGACCACGTCGAACTCAACGTGCTCCAGGAAGCCCCACCGAGAGTGCCCGAGGTCTTCCGCGACAGCCAGTTCGTGTTTCTGGCCAACACCGCCCCCGCGCTCCAGATGGAGCTGCTGGGCCAGATCGCGGCGCCTGTCTTCGTAGCCGCCGACACGATGGACCTCTGGATCAGTGATGCCCTGACCGACCTGAAGGCACTGCTCCGGAAGATCCACTGCCTGATCGTCAACGACGAGGAGGCTAGGCTCCTGGCGGGCCGGCGCAATCTGATCGAGGCTGCCGCCGCCGTCGTGGCGATGGGACCGCGAATCGTCATCGTCAAGAAAGGCGAAGCGGGTTCACTGATGTGCCTGGCCGACGGGAGCAGGTTCGTCCTGCCTGCCTATCCCGCCACCGAGGTCCGCGACCCGACCGGCGCGGGCGACAGCTTCGCCGGAGGGTTCATGGGTTATTTGGCCCAGGCGCAGACGACGGATTTCGCCACGCTCAAGACCGCAGTCGCCTACGGCACGGTCGTCGCGTCGTTCACGATCGCGGACTTCTCGCTGGCGGGCCTTGCGGGTGCGACGCGAAAGGACGTCGACGCCCGGCTGAACCTGTTGCGGGACTGCACGCGGTTCTGATCGACGTGCCGGCAAAAAAACCGCACAAAAGCCGAAGGCGGGTTTGGCTTTGACGTTGACAGGTTCGCGGAAGACAGGTACATTGCGAGTACAATGGATATTTGACCATGCGTTGCTTCGTTGCCATCGACATTCCGAATACGATCCGGGCCGAGCTGGCGGATCTGCAAAAGGACCTAGCCGGCCGGGTGGACCTCCATCGCGGGGACGCCAAGTGGGTCGAGCCCGAAGGAATGCACCTGACGCTCAAGTTCCTGGGCGAGGTCCCGGACAACCAGGTCGTCGATGTGTGTAACATCGTCCGCGACGTAGCGGCCCGGCATGAGTCATTCGACTTCCCCATCCGCCGGATCGGCTCCTTCGGGGGTCGCAGCGCCCGCGTCCTGTGGGTCGGAGCGGGACTGGATTGCCCTGAACTGCTGGCCTTGCAGAAGGACCTTGAGAATGAATTCGATCTGGCCGGATGGCCCAAAGAAGGCCGGCAGTTTTCCGGCCACCTAACGCTGTGCCGAATTCGCAATGTCAAGGCAGGGGAAAAGCTCGGCCGGGCGGCCGACGAGTATGGCGACTACGATCTGGGCGTCGTCCGAGCAACCGAGGTTTGCGTCTATGAGAGTCAGTTGCGGCCGGAGGGACCGATCTACACCCGAATGGGCCGCTTTACGTTACAGGACAAATAAAAAAGGAAGGCGAGACTTGTTGGAGGTGTTTCATGGCTAAGTCGAAAAAGACAGCACCCACAACCTCTGTACCGGAAAGCGCCGGCGACGGCAAGCAGGCCGCTCTGCAGCGAGTGATCGCACAGATCGAGAAGCAGTACGGCCAGGGCGCCATCATGCAGATGGACGAACATTCCTACGGAAAAATCGAAGGTATCAGCACCGGCGCTCTGTCCCTGGACATCGCTCTGGGTGGCGCGGGCATCCCGCGAGGCCGCATCACTGAGTTGTTCGGACCCGAGTCCTCGGGCAAAACAACCCTGGCGCTGCACGTAATCGCCAGTGCTCAAAAAGCCGGCGGTGTGGCCGCGTTCATCGACGCCGAGCACGCGCTGGACACTACCTGGGCCAAGCGGCTGGGCGTGGACGTCAGCAGCCTGCTGGTCAGCCAGCCGGACACGGGTGAGCAGGCCCTGGAGATCGCCGAGATGCTCGTGTCCTCGAACTCCGTGGACGTGATCGTCATCGACTCGGTGGCCGCTCTGACGCCCAAGGCCGAGCTTGAAGGCGAGATGGGCGACAGCCACATGGGCCTGCAGGCCCGTCTGATGAGTCAAGCAATGCGTAAACTCACCGGCATTATCTACAAAAGCAAGTGCGCTCTGATCTTCATCAATCAAATCCGTATGAAAATCGGCGTTATGTTCGGTAACCCCGAAACCACCACTGGTGGAAAGGCACTGAAGTTCTATAGCTCGGTCCGCGTGGACCTGCGAAGACTTAGTACGATCACGGACAACCACGGGGCGATCGGCTCGCGGGTTCGGGCCCGGGTTGTGAAGAACAAGATCGCCCCGCCTTTCCGCGAGACCGAATTCGACATCATGTTCGACAGCGGTATCAGCTACGAAGGCGACTTGCTGGACCTCGCGATCGCCGCGGACATCGTTCAGAAAAGCGGCGCCTGGATTAACTACGGCAGCATCCGCTTAGGCCAGGGCCGCGAGAACGCCAAGAAGTACCTGATCGACTACCCGGAGGTCCGCAGTGAAATCCGAGACAAAGTCATCGAGGCCAAAGGACTGATCCCGGCGACGAAATCCACCCCGGCCGAGACCGCGGAGTCGCAAGACTGATCCCGTGTGAATGCCCAGGAAATCGAGGGGAGAATCATGAGTGAACCGGTCAAACCGTCGCGAAGAGAGGTTCTGGGCATGTTAGCGTCAGCTGGCCTGATCGCCAACATGCCGTCGTGGGCCACAAGTTCTGTCGCGACAGCGGAACGGACCGGGTCAGGATGGTGGAAAGGCAATCTGCACACCCACACCTTCTGGAGCGACGGCGACGACTTCCCCGAAATGGTCGTGCAGTGGTACAAAGATCGCGGCTATCATTTCCTATCTCTGACCGACCACAACCGGCTCTCGATCGGTCAACACTGGATGGCGGTGACGGACAAGCAGCAGACAGCGTATGAGAAGTACGCCGCCCGGTTCCCGGACCGCTGGGTCGAGACCCGCAAGGACGAGAAAGGCCAGACCGAGGTCCGGCTCAAGCCCCTGTCCGAGCTGCGTTGCCTGTTCGAGCAGCCGGGACAGTTCCTGATGATCCAGGGCGAGGAGATCACCGAAAAGGCCCACCTCAACGCGATCAACATCCTCGATCTGATCCCGCCGCAGGGCGGATCGACCATGGCCGAGATCCTGCAGAACAATGTTGACGCGGTGTTCAAGCAGCAGGCCAAGACCGGCCAACCGATGCTGGTCACGATTAATCACCCCAACTTTCAGTGGGCTTTGACCGCTGAGGATATGGCGCCGATTCGAGGGGCCCGATTCTTCGAGGTCTACAACGCCCATGGCTATGTGAACAACGAAGGCGACGAACAGCGGGCGAGCACCGAACGCATGTGGGACATCGTGCTGGCCACGCGTCTGTCGGGCCCCTCGCCCGAGATCCTGTATGGGGTCGCCACGGACGACGCGCACAACTACCACGACTTCGAGCCCCGCGCCGCCAATCCCGGCCAGGCGTGGATCATGGTCCGGGCCGATCGGCTGACGCCCGAATCGCTGATCCAGGCCATGAACGTGGGCGATTTCTATGCCTCCACCGGCGTAACGCTTAAGGATTTCGCATTCCAAGACAGAACTCTAACCGTTGAGGTCGCTCCCGAGCCGGGCATATCATATAGGATCCGGTTCATCGGCACCCGGCGAGGCTACGATCCGACCAGCCGGGAGGTTATTAATGTCGAGGGTAAAACCGTCCGAACAACACGTAGCTACAGCCCTGAAATAGGGGCTGTTCTGGCCGAAGTCCAGGGCACGACAGGCAGCTACACGCTCAAGGGCGACGAACTGTATGTTCGGGCCAAAGTGATTTCATCGCGAAAGAACGAGAAATCGCATGTCGCGGAAGAATTCGAAGCCGCGTGGGTACAACCGATTGTGGCCCGATAGGTGAATGCCGGGTGTTCGCGGACTTGATTCGTGGGGGTTCTCCACACCCCCCCCGGCATTTACCGCTCTGGGCCAGCAGCATGATAAAGGCCGACAGGCTCTATTCCGCCCTTGCCACTGACGGGCATTTTGGATAACTTGGATTTGCTGCCGCGGAAGATAGGGCACCGCCGACAGGCAACCCCAGCGCCGTGGCAATCCAGTGGCAGGGGCGACGCTGTCGTCACGGCGGTGTCGCCTTTGTTCTTGGTCCATGATGCTGGAATAAAACGCAAAATGCCAAGGGTCCGGGGACAGAGTCCTAGGGTGTCGGGTGTTGAACAACAGAGGTGCTGATTAAATCTGTCAAGAGGTAGGAACACAGTGTTAACCGCTCGCGAAATCCGTAAGAGTTTCATCGACTTCTTCCTGGGAAAGAACCACGCCTTCGTGCCCAGTTCCCCGCTCGTACCGCACGGCGACGAGACATTGTTGTTCGCCAACGCCGGAATGAACCAGTTCAAGGATGTTTTTCTCGGACTGCGGCCCCCGGATTGTCCCAGGGCGGTCAACAGCCAGAAGTGCCTACGCGTCAGCGGCAAACACAACGACCTCGAAGAAGTCGGCATGGACACCTACCACCACACTTTCTTCGAAATGCTCGGCAACTGGTCGTTCAACGATTACTTCAAGGCCGAGGCGATCTCATGGGCCTGGGAGCTGATGACCAAGGTCTGGGGCATCAACCCGGATCAGCTTTATGCGACCGTCTTCGCGGGAGACGAAAAAGACGGCATCCCCCGTGACGACGAGGCCGCCGGGCTCTGGACGAAACTGACGCCCATCCCGCCTGAGCGAGTAATGGCCTTCGGCAAGAAGGAGAACTTCTGGGAGATGGGCGAGAACGGACCCTGCGGTCCGTGCAGCGAGATCCATATCGACCTCGGGCCCGCCCGTTGCGACAAGAAAGGCGTGCCCGGCCACGTCTGCCGTGTCAATGGCGACTGTGCCCGTTTTATCGAACTTTGGAACCTCGTGTTCATTCAGTACAACCGCCAGACCTCAGGCACCCTCGTGCCGCTGTCGGCCAAGTACATCGACACCGGCGCGGGGCTGGAACGCGTCGTTCGCGTCCTCCAGGACAAGGGGAGCAACTACGACACGGACCTGTTCATGCCGATCATCGAGGCAACCGCCAAGATGAGCGGCCACAAGTATACCTCCGTGCTCGGCAACAAAATCGATAACGCGTTCCGTGTGATCGCAGACCACAGCCGCACGTTGGTCTTCGCCATCACCGACGGCGCGACACCCTCCAACGAGGGGCGAGGCTATGTGATCCGGCGCATCCTCCGGCGGGCCGCCCGCTACGGGCGCGAGCTCGACTTACGCGAACCATTCCTCTATAAGCTCGTGCCGGTCGTCGTCGAGTGCCTGGGCGAAGCGTTCCCCGAGATCCGCGCGCGAGCCGACTATGTTACGACGGTGATCCAAGCGGAAGAGACCGGTTTCGGACGGACTCTCGATCGCGGCTTGGAGATCTTCAACGCCGCGGCCGCCCGGGCAGCCCGGACGAAGGACAAGACCCTCACCGGTGACGACGCCTTCCAGCTCTACGACACGTTCGGATTCCCGCCGGACCTGACGGGGCTGCTGGCCCGCGAGAAAGGCCTGAACGTCGACATCGAACGTTTCAACGAGCTGATGAAAGAGCAGAAAGAACGGGCCCGCGCTGCGCAGAAGACCGATTCTCTGCTGGCGGGCCTAGCTGACAGCGATCTGCCCGCCACTGAGGACCTTCACAAATATCGGACCGACCGGTGCGAAGCTAAAATCCTCGGCTGGATCGATTCGAGCGGCTTCCAAAAAGAAGGGGTCCTTCCGACGAACACAGAGATCGGCCTCGTGCTGGATCGGACGTGCTTCTACGCCGAGTCGGGCGGCCAGGTCGGCGACACCGGTGTCATCAGTGCCCACGGCGGCCGCTTCGTCGTGGAATCGACGATGAAACTCGGCAACACCGTGATCCATCGCGGCAAGATCGTCGAGGGATTGCTTCGCGCCGAGCAGAACGTCACGGCAACGGTCAGCGCGGACCGTAACGCGACGAAAAAGAATCACACCGCGACGCACTTGCTTCAGTGGGCGCTCCAACAGGTGCTCGGTAAGTCTGTCGTCCAGCAGGGCAGCTACGTCGGACCCGACTACCTGCGGTTCGACTTCACGTATCCCAAGGCCCCGACCGCTGAAGAACTTGCCAAGATCGAGCGGATGGTTCGTGAAAAGATCGCAGAGGACTTGCCGGTCGCGTGGACAGTCTTGCCCCGCGAAGAGGCGGAGAAACTCGGCGCGATGGCCCTTTTCGGCGAGAAATACGGCGCGGAGGTCCGTGTTGTCTGTGTCGGCGCGGCGGACGAAGACCATATCGGCGACGCATTCAGCCGGGAGTTCTGCGGCGGCACGCACGTGGACCGGCTCGGTGTCATCGGCGGTATCAAGATCCTCAAAGAAGAAAGCGTCTCAGCGGGCGTGCGCCGCATTACTGCGCTGACCGGTCAGGCGCTGACCGCGCATCTCGAAAAGGCCGGCGCGATCGTCGAGCAGCTCACAAGCTTGCTTCAAATCCCGGCCGACAAGCTGCCCGAGCGGATCGCACAGCTCGTTGAGGACAACAAAAAGCTCGTCAAGCAGCTCAAGACCGCGTCGAAGGCGGGCGGACCCGACACGATGGCCGAGGCCCGGGCTCTACTCGACACCGGCAAAAGGATCGGCGAAACCTCGGTTGTCGTCGGACGGCTCTCGACCACATCGGTGGACCGGGCCCGTGAAGCGATCGACATGCTCAAGAAGAAAGCCAAGTCCGCGGTGGTCGTACTGGCCTACGAGGAAGAGGGCAAGGTCATACTGCTGGCGGGCGTCACCGACGACCTGATCAAGAAGATCAAGGCCGGGGACATCGTCAAGACGATCGCCCCCATCGTCGACGGCGGCGGCGGCGGAAAGCCCCAACTGGCCCAGGCCGGCGGCAAGAACCCCGCCAAAATCGACGAAGCCTTGGCCAAAGCGAACGAGATGATCCAGACCGCGTTGGGCGGGTAAGCACCGACACAGTTTGTTCGTATCGGCTCGGGACTCTGGGAACGGAGTGGATTCCCATGATTCAGGTTGATCGTCCGCGGAGCGGCGAGACAGATGCAGCGGGGTCCCTGCTGTCGGTCCTTATGTATCCGGCCACCTGGTCGGGTCTTTGGGCCGTCGCGATGGTCGCTGCGGTTCCAGCCATGTTGGGTCTTTGCACTCGGCACACGCATCTGGCCACGATGTTCTTCACGCGGGTCGGGATTGCGATCCTTCTCTTCACCGCCGTCTATCTGGCGTGGTTCGTCCCTGAGTGCATACGCGACAGCGCCAGGGGAGGCGAGCGGGCGCCGAGCGTCATCCTGTCCGGCGTCAACCGGTTCATCATGATCAGCCGGGCCGCGTGTGCGTTGGCGGTCGTCGCCGTCTTCGTCTTCCCTCTCGTTTGGTACGTGTTCGAAGACCGCTTGACCTTCGTCGTTTCCGTCAACCTTCCTGACGAGCGTCGGAACGTCGCGATCGTGTGCCTGTTGGCGGCGTGGGCGGTCGTCTACACCCCGATGGGCCTTCTCTCCATGGCGATGCACGCTTCGCCCGACGCGATGAACCCGCGATTCCTCACGAGTTCCATTTGTCGCGTCTTCACGCCATACCTGCGGCTGGCGGCGGGCATCGCAGCATACGTCGCTCTCGCCTGGGTCCTTCTCGATCGATTGTATTCCCTGACCTCATCGATCCCGCCGAGAGCATGCGGCGCCGGCGTGTGCGCCTACGGGATGCTTGTCATCGCCCACATGCTGGGCCGATTCTACCGCCGCCACGAGGAACAACTCAACTGGGGCGTGTGATCGCTACTCTTGCCGCCGGATGGTGACGCTTCTCGCGTGGGCGGTCAGGCCCTCGATTTCCGCCAGGCGGAGAATGTCGTCGGCTGCGGCGGCGAGTTGGTCGGCGGTGTACTCGATCAAGCTGATCGACTTGACGAAGTCGTTGCTGGTCAGGGCGCTGGAGAACCTGGCCCGGCTGCCGGTCGGCAGCGTGTGGCTGGGGCCCGCCCAGTAATCGCCCACCGCCACCGGCGTATGGGGACCGATGAAGATCGCGCCGGCGTTGGTGATTCGCCTGGCGACCTCTCCGCTTCGCATCCCGCACTGAATCTCCAGGTGCTCCGAGGCGAACTCGTCGGCCAGGCGGACCGCTTCGTCGAGGTCCCTCACCACGATCACGCGACTGAATCGCCTCAGCGACTCCATCGCCTCGGCGGCGCGCGGCAGCGTCGCGAGCTGCCTGCCCAGTTCGTCGAGAATGCCCTCGGCCACGCGCTGCGAATCCGTGAGCACGACCGCGCTGCTGTCGACGCCGTGCTCGGCCTGGCTGAGCATGTCCGCGGCCACCCACGCCGGGTTCGCCTGGTCGTTGGCGACGATCAGCACCTCGCTCGGCCCGGCGATCGAATCGATCGCGACGTAATCCCCTGCCACGTTCCGCTTGGCGGCCTGCACCCACTTGTTGCCCGGCCCGACGATCTTGTCCACTTTGCGAATGGTCTGCGTGCCATAGGCCAGGGCGCCGACGGCCTGCACGCCGCCAAGTCGGTAGACCTCGTCGATCCCCAGTTCGTGACAGACCGCGAGAATCACCGGATGAATGCTCCCCTGAAACCGCGGCGGCGACACCACCGCGATCTCTCTGACGCCTGCGACCTGGGCGGGCACAACGGTCATGATCACGGTCGAAGGCAGCGGCGCGGCGGCCCCAGGCACGCACACGCCCGCCCTTCGGATCGGGGTATATCGAATCCCGGCGCCCTGCGTGAGTTCCGATCGGTCGCCGATGAAGATCCGCTGCTGATAGGCTTTGACGTTGGCGATGGCCTTGCGAAGCGTAGCCAGAAGCTCGCGGTCGATCGAAGTGTGCGCCTTGGCGAGTTCCTCAGCCGCCACGCGAAACTCGTTCGGCCGAAGCTCAACCCGGTCGAACTGCTTCGTATATTTGGCGACCGCTTCATCCCCCTGCTCGGCCACCTCGCTCAGCACGCGGGCCACCGTCCGGCTCTCCTCGCTGTCCGCGCCGGCCAGCCTCGCAAACTGGAGCATGTCGGACCGTAATTTCGCGAACCCCGCCTCGAAACCCGCGTCGCGCGACGACAGCAGGATGTCCTGCAACGATTCGTTTCCCATCTCTCACCTGCCGAAGTTGCCATAGTTGTACACCGGCGCCGCCCGCTGGAGCAGGAGATACTGCCTGCCCCCAAACTGCGTGACCAGCCCGGCCACGTTGAAACGGATGGGCTCGATCGAGCCTCGCTGCAATTGTTGCGCCTGCTCCAACGCCCCACAGGGCAGTAGCTCGTACCGCTCGTCGCTGACGTTCCAGCCCAGCGCGTACGGAGTGAAGTAAAAACGTGGAAGCGTGGAAGCGTAGATGCGTAAATCCGATGACGCTTCCCCATTCCCGATCTCGATCAGCCCCACCCGATTCACCAGCATGCGGCCCAGATACGCCTGCGGCTGCGCAGTCGCGTCCGCAGACTTTCGCAACGGACCGCGAACAGGTCGGCCGTCCTTGAGCTTCTCCACGATCTCCCGTGGAATCGCCAGCTCGGGATCGGTCGGCAGATCGCCCGCCGCGACCTCCCGCCTTCGGCCCGTCGTCTGCGGCTTGGCGTCCTTGAACTTGCTCAGCGGCAGGAAGTACGTCGCCAGCAGATAATTGGCCCCCTGGTACCGCGTGACCTGGGCCGAGAGCCTGTACGCAGGCGTGACCCGGTCGTTCACATCCGCGATCAACTGCTCCAGGACCCGCGAGGGCAGCAACATGAATCGTCTGCCCGACGGCACGCGGAACGTGTCGCTCTTGAACTCGGTCGTCAGCTCGAACCACCACGTGTCGTTGGCGTCCGCATGAAGCAGCTTGCCGTCGACGGAGCTGAGTATGGTCGCCTCAGGCAGAACCTTGGCCACGAGCAGCGGCGCGCCGAGACCCGCAGCGGACAGCATGGCGATCAACACGCAGACAACAATCCTCGATTCACGCCTCATAATCCCAGTCCCTCCCGGATCGCTCCGGCCACGTCCTCCGGCGTCTTGGCGAACACCACCGCCTGGACGCAAGCCGGATCGTCCTGGGCCATCAGGTCCACCAGCGGCCGCCAGAAGTCTCCCGCCAGCACGATCGGTTTGCCCGCGTCGAGGAATCCCTTGTTCTTCAGCTCCCAGACCATCGCCAGCTCCAGCAATGTGCCGGTCCCGCCGGGCAGAACGACGTACGCCTGGCCCAGTTTCACGAGCGTGCTCAGCCGCTCGTCGAGCGAACCGGTCTTCACCTCGCGAGTCACGTACTCGTTGGCAACGCCCTTCTTGAAAGCCGAGCACGTCACGCCGATGACCGTGCCGCCCGCCTGGGCGGCGCCTTTGGCCGAGGCCTGCATGATGCCCTTGTACCCGCCGTTGGCAATGACGAAGCCCGCCTGGGCCAGCGCCCGACCCACCTGCTCGGCGAACCCATACGCGGGCTCCTCGGGCTTGACCCGACCGGTCCCGAACACGCTGACGACAATCTCAGCCATGAGCCTTCCCACGCGTGTAGCTGAGCAGGCCGCCCGCCAGCAGGATGTCCCGATCCCGCGCCGACAGGTCCAGCTTGCCCACGAACTCGAACGAACCGTCGCTCTTGCGGATCGTCACCTGCTCGCTGTTTCGGATCGCACCGAGCAGATCGTCGATCCTCAGCTCGTCGCCCGCCTGGAGCCGGTCGTAGTCGGCCGCGTCGGCGAACCGGATCGGCACGATGCAGAAGTTGATCAGGTTCGCGCGGTGGATACGCTCGATGCTCTTGGCGATCACCGCACGCACACCCAGATACATCGGGCACAGGGCCGCGTGTTCACGAGAGGAGCCCTGGCCGTAGCTTTCGCCTGCGACGACGATGCCGCCGACGCCCTTGGCCTTCAGACCCAGTGCACGTTCGGCGAAGGTCGGCTTGCCCGCTTCATTGAAGCAGTTGAACACCACCTTGGCGTACTCGGGAACATTGGAGCGGAGCTTCAGGAACGTGCCGGCCGGCATAATGTGATCCGTCGTGATCTTGTCGCCGCACTTGAGCAGGACCTGGCCGATCAGATCGGCGGGCAGAGGCGTTGGCGCCTCCGGCACCACGATCGTTCTCCCTCGCACGACCTGGGCGGTCGCGGCGGCCGCCTCGTCCAAGGGCTTCTCGATCATGCTGTCGTCGATGTCGAACTCCTTGGGCATCTTGATCTTGGGATACTCGACGCCCAGCAGTCGCGGCAGATCGCGGGGATCGGTGATCTTGCCGGTCAGGACGGAGGCCACCGCGGTCTCGGGACTCACGAGGTACACCTGGTCGTTCTTGGTCCCGCTGCGACCTGCGAAGTTGCGGTTAAACGTCCGCAGACTCACGGTCCCGTCGGCGGGCGAAAAGCCCTGCCCGATGCACGGCCCGCAGGCCGATTCCAGAATTCGCGCCCCCGCCGCGATCAGGTCCGCCAAGGCTCCGTTGCCAGCCAGCATGTTGAGGACCTCGCGACTGCCCGGCGCGACTGCAAATTCGACCATCGGATCGATCCGCCGGCCTT
>JAGPGT010000101.1:1507-12615 GCA_018055905.1 Phycisphaerae bacterium | reverse complement strand
TCGAGATCGACGCCGGTGGCGCCGACGGCGGGGACGGGCTGGCGAGCCTGGACCGGAACAAAGAAGAACCGGACTTCGCTGAGGCCATACTGGGCAACGATACCGCCCCAGTTGCTGTTGATCGTCAACTTGACGAACTTTGCGATGGCTCCATCGAAGTTCACGGGCTCGTCGGGCAGATAGGTCGCCGCGCCGGGGGCCTGCGGGAACTGGAAATCTCCCAGAGAAGTCCAGGTCTGACCGTCGAGAGAGTACTCCACGGTTACATCCTTGACGCCGAAGCCGAGGATGGACTCGAGCGCCTGGTTGGAGTTCCAGACCTGTAACTTGTCGAGTTTGTATGCCTTGTCGAACTCATACCGAATCCACGTCGGCTGCGCCGCGCCGGAGGCGCTGAGCCACATGTGCGTGGGGTCGACCGAGTGTTGGTCGGTGGGATCGAGCCCCGACCGATTGATCGTGTTCTCCGGCACCATGCCGGGATTGGAACTCGAAGCTGTGACTGTGATGTTAGTGATCGGATAGGAGAGTGGTTCGGCGGTGAACGACCAGACCAAGCCCTTGAATACTTCAGAAGCCGGGCCCGCGCCGATCTCATCGACTCGCCAGTAGTAGACTTGGCCGTATTGGAGGGGTTGGGCGGGCGTATAGGTGGTTTCGGTCTGGCCCTGGCTGACCAGCACGCCTTTGGGATTAGTCCGGCTGGCGTCGGTGACGTCGGCGAGGGAGGTCCCGAAATACACATCGTGTGCCACGGCGGCATCAGCGGCTTTCCAGCTCAAGCGTGAGTAGGAGGGGACATCAACCGCTTTGTCCTGCGGATTCGGGCTGCTGGCGGTTTCGCCGGACTCGCCAAGCATATAGCGCACGGCGTTGATGAACATCTTGGCCCCGTCGGGGTACAGATCATAGTACCCGGCAGTCTCTGAGTTCACGCCGTCTGTTTCACGACTTCCGGTCAGAAAGACCATGCGAGGACCGGCCAATACGTCCGTTCCGGCCCCGCCGGCGTGAGTCACCGTAACACCGGCCGGCCATTCGGCGATGACCATGGCCCCGATGGCGGAATGAGCGCTGCCCGGAGCGACCGTGGCGATGATCTTTCCATTGGCGTTGGGTGCTTCGGTCACGATCGAAATACCTCGCATCGTCGCGCCGCTGATGGGGTGTTTCATAACGCCGGCATAGGGATTCTCCATGACGCCCCCGACCAAGTTGATTCCCGCAAAGACCTGATGCGTCGGATCGACGGCCGTCAGCCGGATGTCGCCGGTGGTGTCCGGGATAGTGTTGCCAGTGGAGAGACCCAAGCGGTTTTGACGAATGACGTATCCTCCCAGGATCATCATGGGGGCGGTGATTGTGGTGTTCCATGTGGTGGCGGCGGCGTCCTGATAGTTGGCACTGCCGACCGAACGGCTGATGATCACTAGGTCCGCCGCGTTAAGCAACGCGGCGTCTGGAGTGGCGGTTGTCACATATCGCGTCACATTGTAGCCGTTGGCTTTCAGCAGATCCGTGTATCCTTTGTCGGTGGCCGTCGTGAAGCCGGTGCCGGCGGCACCGGAACCCGGCGTGTTGTCCCCCGGATGAAACGAGACCCAGATGATGTTGGCCGCCGAGGCAGGGAGGCTTGTGCACAAGCCGACCGCCAAAACGAGAAAAGCAAATTTTCTGTACATGCCGATCCTCCTTCTACGAGATTACTATGAACTACCCGCTGCGACAGCGAGTCTACGCACCAGCCAGGGATCATCGAAGAAGTCCGTAGAGAAGAAAGTCAAGGCGGTCCATCACACTCCATATCCCTGCCAATATTCCGAAATATCGGCTGTTCATGGGCCGTCATTGACGACCAATCGCCAACAATGCCACAACCTCGCTTTCCCCCGAATGCCTCCGTATTCTCAGTATAACCGAATCGATTCGGAATGCCAACCCCCCACAACAATTTTTCTCGAGAAAACGGTCTTTTCCGGACGTTGCAAGACAATACATCTATGGCACCATACCACGTCCCAAAGTTTTCGCGAGAGGATCCTGCGACAGGGCTGTGATCTTGAGCCGGTTCAGACCGCCGATCTGTTTGTCCCCGGCGCAGTAGGCTAGGAGGATGCGGTGATCGACGAATGCGATAGCAGTGTAGCAGTACCAGCCGTCTGGGTTATTCTCCAGGATTCTCGAAGGGTACCAGGTCTTGCCCTCGTCCTTGCTGATTGCCAAGCACAGCGGTGTGCGACGCCCCTTGGGATAGGGGTGGCGGCCGGAATGGTCGTTCCAGATGCAAACCAGATCGTCCGTCCAAGGGATCCGTTCGATGGAGGCCGGGCTCAGGGGCGAGACCAACTCCGAGGGACCGGGTTTCGACCAGGTTTCCCCACCGTCGGAGGAATGGCAGATGTATTGGCTGCCGGCATCGGTACGAATGAACATCATCAGCCGACAATCCTTCAGTTCAACCACACCGGGTTCCTGGAGGGTGACCCGCTGGCCGTCGGGGCCATATCCTTTGAATGAATCCCTGCTGCGTCGCCAGGTTTTTCCGTTGTCGTCGGAGAGATAGCACATGATGATTGCTGCCCAATCCCTGGGTTTTCCAGGACCCTGATGCCAAGCTACCGGGAGAATCAACCGCCCCGACTGCAATTGCACCACGCGGTCGTTGTTCAGTACGTAGTAGCCCACCTCGTCGGTGATGCAGCACTCCGGCTCGCTCCAGGTTTTGCCCTCGTCGGTCGAGAGGCACATCATGGGCCGGCAGTCCTCGTTCGAGGTTTTCCGCAAATAGAAGAGAGCGATCTCGCCACTGGCCAGACGCAGCAGCGAGACGGACATCACGTTCATGCCGCCCGTGCGCGGGACCAAGATCGTGTCCTGGCTCCAGGTTCGCCCACGATCTGCGGAAACGCGCATCGCCAGGTCAGCCTCCGCCTCATCGCCGCTACCGCCCGTAAAGCGGGTATAGATCAGGCACAGACGCCCGTCTTTCAATTCGATGATGTCCCCCTCGGAATTCCGGGGATTTCCAGGGCCCGGCTCAATCGTCAGCAGCGTCTCAACTCTGAGGGGGATCGCCTGACTCACGGACACGCTCCGATCCTCCTGAATCTCGATAGTGTCTGTGGTATTTCCACGTTCCACGAGCACCTTGGGTGTACTTCCTGTCTGCACGAGCCGGACACCGGTGACTCGGGGCTTGCCGTCCGCGGCTATCGGTTCCAGGACCGCCGCGAATCGCACTTCTCGTCCCTTCCTGCCGATCATCGTCATGGGTACGCGGTCGGTCACCGAGCCGCCGACGCCGTCGGCGAGAGTGACCGTCGTATCCGGTCCGGCGGCCATCGTCAGGTGGACGGGGACCTTTTCATCCTCGAATCGGATGCGGATTGTGTCAGCCGTGACGCCTTGCAGGGGGTTCTGGACATACTCGCTGCCCTGGAACTTGCCCGTCAGAGGCGCCGGGTTCTGCGCTGCCTCGCATACGGCTTTGCGTCCTCGATTGTGGTAGATCCAATCGAATTGGCGGTCCACATCGCAGTGGAGTTCGTCGAGAACGAGCAGATAAGCGTCCGTCATCACGAGCCAGCGGGTGTGGCGCACCCCCGGATACGCCTCGTCGCAACTGGCGGCCACTGCCGCGTAGGCGTCGTTCTGCTCAAAGTGCAACAGTCTTCCGGTCGCGGGTTGCTGGCTCTTACCGTCCACGATCACGGTGTTGTGCGAGATCGTCGCCTTGTACCAGTTGTTGTGGATCGGCAGGCGATAGGCCTGGCTGCGAGCTCGGCCTGGGTCCACGCCCAGTTCCGCCTGGAAACCATAGAAGACGAAACTGAGCTTGTCGAAGTGGCCGTGGAAACCACCGTAGGGGCCGAACGTTATCGCGGCGGTCAAGCCGGCTGGGCCGTTCGTTCTGAGAATCGCATGGCCGGCGTCCTCGATGAGCCGGCTGGCCAGGGCAGGGGGCGTGGCTGTAATTTCGGTGGACCGTCCCAGCAGGATGCTCTCGAAGCTCGGCTTGGAACTGAGCAGCGAGAGAATCTCCGGGTCCTTGTACGCGTGATAGGCAGGCTCGAACGAGCGGCCCACGCCTTTGACCGAGGAACCTGTGTCATCGCCAAAGCGGGGCAGCATGCCGTCGGCCATCGTATAGTGGATCGGCAGGGTGAACATGGCCTTCAGTCGCTTGTCCGACCACAGATCGATGTCCAGCCGTCGGGCGGTCTCGGCGATGTTGATCAGCGCCTGGAGCGTGTAGAAATGGTATCCCCAAGAGTTCTCATACCACATGCCCTCCTTCGAGACGGAAACCTGCATCTGGTAGAAGAAGCCGTTCTGCGGGTCGGTGATGGCTCTCTGAACCCAGGCGGGGTCCCTGAGCAGGGCGCCGCCCCAGATCATCCCGGCGTTGTGCCAGGTCTGCCAGTTGTTTTTGCCGGTGCGGTTCTTGTCGAGGTTCCGCAGCATGGGCAGGAGGAGCTTTTCGCGGATCTTCCCATGGTCTGCGGCTGAGAGGACACCGCTGTCGTGGATCAAGTCGTAGGCGGGGCCGATCTCCGTCGACAGGCAAACCGCTTCGTTGAGCGTCTGCTCGAAGATGTGGCCACCCGAACGATTGTTGGGATTCTGCGGATAGGAGTTGCTGTGGTAGGGATACTGCTCGTATCGCTCGGCGTACCCGAGCAGCACCGTGGCTGCATAGTCGGCGAATCGCCTGTCGCCTGAGATGGCGTAGGCCCAGGCGGCGGTGCGCATCTGCCTGAGGTTGCGACTGTGCTCGCGGCTGAAGATCACATCGTCATAGGGTGGGCCGGAATAGACCTGCCCGCACTTGGGGCATTGATGGTGCGTGGCGTCGATCGTCTTGAGGGCGATTTCACACTTGTCGCACTGATACCACTGATTGTGCTGCCCGCCGCGAGGGGGGAAATTGATCGGCTCGTCGATGAACCGTTCGGCCTCCTTCACCATCGCTGCGACGATGTCACGCTCCTGGCCCTGAGCGAGATAGGCCTGACGCACGCGTGCGAGCTCTTCCGCGGTGCATGCCAGATAGGGGTGCGTTCGCTCGGGCAGGACCACCTGGATCTGGGGCTGTGCGATGCCTTGGTCTGAGATCAGAAGACACATTAGCATCGCGGAAACGGCAGATCGGATGAGATTTGGGTGATGCGGATTGCATGTGGACGCAGCGTTCATAGGGTCCTCCTGGATTCACCGTGTTCAGGTTCGTCCCAGGATACTCGCCCTTTGGTAATCGATCAAATCCAATGTCTCAGAGAAAGCCAGGACATGGGCTTTCTCTCGACTGCGCCGGGTGGAAGCGTTCAAGACGTGGACGCGGACCGGGCGATGGCCCATCGGAACTTGGCCGATGCGCTGCGTGGATTCTCTCGGATTTCACGGCTGCTTGGGACGACGACCTCGCGGGCGGTCGATTCATAAACGCCGGCGCGGTATCCGTCGCGAAAGGCGTGCTTGACGAGGCGGTCCTCGCCGCTGTGGAAGGAAATAATACCAATCCGCCCGCCGGGGCGAAGGCATTGAGGGGCCTTCAGGAGAAACGCCTTGAGTGCGTTCCTCTCGTCGTTGACCAGGATCCGCAGGGCCTGAAAAGTACGGGCGGCAGGGTGCAGAGAACCGAGTCGGTCCCGCTGTCGCCGCCAGGTCTCCGGGGTCAGTTGTTTGGCGTCAAAGACTAATTGCACGAGTTGGGAGGTTTGCGTGAGAGGCGTCTTGGCCCTGGTCTCGACGATCCGGCGGGCGATTTTCTCGGCGTCGGGTTCGTCGGCCAACTCGACGAGGGCTTGGACCAAGTCCTGTTCGGAAAGTGTCCGCAGCAGGTCGGCGGCGGTCCGCTGGAGGCGGTCGTCCATCCGCATGTCGAGCGGGCCCTCGTGCTTGTAGCTCAAACCTCGCTCGGGGTTGTCGATTTGCATGCTGGAGACCCCGAGATCCGCGAAGATCACGTCGACGCCGGTGAGGTTCTCCCGTTGCAGCACTTTGTCGATCCCGGCGAAGTTGCTGCGATGGCAGTTCAGAGTCGCTCCGCCTTCGGAAAACCGCTTGCAGGTGCGTTCCAGTTCGACGCCGTCGATGTCCAGGCCGATCAGTCTACCGGTGGGGCCGATTCGCCTGAGGAACTCGGACGCGTGGCCGCCGTAGCCGAGCGTACAGTCAACGACGATCTCGCCGGGGGCGGGCCGCAGGAACTCCATGACCTCTTCGACCAGGATGGGGATATGCGTGCCCGCGGGCGTGTTGCCTTTGGCTCGCAGGTGGGCCTCCATTTCGGGATACGCCTGGAGGTTGTGTTCTTTGTATTTCTCCGCGTAGTTCCTCGGATGGGTGCCACTGTAGCGCGGCCGCCGAGTCCGCTTCTGTGATGGATCGGGGGTCGTCATCCGCGTTTTGCTTTATGCAATCTCAGTTGTTCCCTTGCCACTGCAGCACGACCAGAACCGGATCGTGATCAGACGCTATGGGTTCGTCCAAGATGATTACGTCCTTCACGGTCCAGGGATCGCAGCTGCGGATCAGGACGTAATCGATCACCGAGTGGGGCGAGACCGCATCGACCCAGCCTGCGTTGAGCAGGACGTTCATCGGGTCGCTGCCGGGCCGGGCGTTGAAGTCGCCCGCCAGGATCACCGGCTTGCCCTTTTGTGCCGGGAACAACTGACTCAGACGCTGAGCCTGAAGGGTACGGAGTTCGTTGCTCTGGTGGCACAGGTGCGTGCCGACGAAGGAGATCGGCCCGATGCCCGGGGGAGCGATCACGACTTCGATGGCCGATCGCGGTTCGCGGTCGAGCTGATAAGGTAGCGGATGGACGAAGGTCTTCTCAATGGGAAACCGCGAAAGGACAGCTTCGCCATACTGGCCGCCTTGGTGGGGCATCGCCTGGCCGAAGGCGTAGTGCATACGACAGAGCTTTGCCAAGAGCTTGGCTTGGTCGACGCCGGAGGCCCGTTCGGTGCCGTGATCCACTTCCTGGAGTGCGACGATGTCGGGTTTGAGCCCTTTGATTACGCCGGCCAGCCGTTGGTAGTCAAACTGCTTGTCGGTGCCCTCGCCGTGATGGATGTTATAGGTGAGCACACGAAGCGTTTGGGGCGACGAAGGTTTGATCGACTCGGTCCGGCAGCCTGCCATGGTCAGCGATGCGAGGACACCCAACGCGAGGGCGGCAAATTCTCTTCGAGTGTAGTCCATGCAGAGGCTCTCCAATCCTTAATGAAGTTCTGTGTGTCACTTGACAAGCAATTTGGCGAAACGACGCTTGCCGACCTGGACGACCATGCCGTCGTGCGGCGTGATCTGTGCGTTCGGATCGGCGGCCTTCTGCCCGTCGACGGTGACGCCGCCCTGGGCACAGAGACGCTTGGCTTCGCCGCCAGTCTCGACCAACTTGCAGGCGGTCAGCAGGTTCTTGATCGTAATCGGCGCCGCCGGCAGGGTGATCTGAGGCATATCGTCAGGGAGCTGGCCCTTGGCGAAGATCTTGTCGAACTCTGCGGCCGCGGCGTCCGCGGCCGCCTGGCCGTGGAACTGGGCGACGACCATTTTGCCCAGCAGGACCTTGGCCTCCTTCGGATGCGTCTTGCCCGGATCGGTCAACTCGGCGATTCGCTCAAGGGGCAGGTCGGTTAACAGAGTGTAGTAGTTGGCCATCATGTCGTCGGAGATGCTCATGATTTTGCCGAACATGTTGGAGGGCTCGTCGGTGACACCCACGTAGTTGCCTTTGGACTTGCTCATCTTCTGAACACCGTCCAAGCCCACAAGGATGGGACTGGTGATGACAATCTGCGGCGGCTGACCGTTCATTCGCTGGAGGTCTCGGCCGACGAGGTTGTTGAAGGTCTGGTCGGTGCCGCCCAACTCGACGTCGCTGCGGACCATCACGGAGTCGTAGCCCTGCATGAGCGGATAGAGGAACTCGTGGACGCCGATCGGGTCGCCCTTCTTGTAGCGGATCTCGAACGTGTCCCGCTCGAGCATCCTCGCGACGGTCATATTGCTGGCCAGGCGGATGATGTCCGCCAAGCGCAGGTCCGCGAGCCATTCGCTATTGTGGCGGACTTCGAGTTTGTCGGGCGAGGTGTCGAGGATCTTGCCGGCCTGTTCGAAATAGGTCTTGGCGTTTTGCTCGATCTGCTCGGGGGAGAGCATCGGCCGGGTCGTGTTCTGACCGGTCGGGTCGCCGATGCGGGCGGTATAGTCGCCGATGATCAGAACCGCCTTATGGCCGAGGTCCTGGAACTGACGCATCTTACGCAGCACGACCGTATGGCCCAAATGAATGTCGGGACTCGTGGGGTCCAGGCCCAGTTTGATTCGCATCTGTCGGCCCGACTGGGCGGCCTCTGCGAGTCTCTGGCCAAGCTCCTGCTGCGTATAGATCTCGACTGTCCCCCGGCTCAATTGTTTGAGCTGTTCGATCACAAACTGTGTACTCATCGGTGCCCCGTCCAAAGTCGAAGATGGGAAGGGGGATGCAGAATTTCGCGGAGGGATCGCCCCGCGAGGGTCTTCATCTTCCCTTCTATCTATGGTTCTCATGGTGCTTTCCGGCTGTCGCACCGGGCCGGACAGCAGAATTGAAAAATATACTCCCGCAGGGCGGATCGGGCAAGCGAGAACAAAGTATCCTGTCGGGAAGTCGGGAAAAGGGGCCTCGAAGAGGTGGTGTGGCAGAAACCCCTGGCGGACGCCCCCCTAGAGGTGGGCGAACCTTGAGTTGCCCCAAGGCCTTCAGGAACCCCCCTCGTGGCGGGGGAAGGGATTCCACCGGACCTCTGGGAGGTATATTTCCCGCTGGCTGAGGGATAGGTTCACACGTAACACATGATGTATATTGATAGGAGCTTCTGGTGCGACATGGGGTGAAAAAAAGTGAGCTTTGTTAGGATTTTGTTCTTGAAACCATCATGGTGGTCGACTAGAATTCTGTGCTCTTCGGTTGACAGCGATTGAGCTGAAAGGCCGAAGGAGTTCTTTGACTCCAAAAGAAAGTACTGGTTGCAGGCGGTGTGAGTCTCCGAGTTTGTCTGAATGGTGGGACTCAGCCCGGTGGTTCCGTTGCGACGACATTGACTCCTCTTTGGGGATGGTTGTCGGCCGGAGCATGAGCCTTGAGGTGATGCATATGGCAGTCCTCGGCGTGCTCCCGACAATTCCGACGGCCGCGCCGAGAGTTGCGGGACGTCCGGGTTTTGTCGCAGGTTTTTCGGCAAGAAATTTGTGAAAGAGTTCAAAAAATTCACAAGATAGCCCTTGACGGCAGAAAAAAAACGCCTACAATACAGAACTCACAACGATTGAGCGACGTATAAAACCCGCTTGGTCGCAGCGACGGACGAACAGGTCCGTGGGATCTTTGACAAGTTAACAGTTAAGCCATATGAGCAGCGAAAGTGCGGCCGCCGCGATGGGATTCGCCCCGCGTGGCGGTTTTCAGATCAGAGTTAAATTCAGCACTTTCGGTGCGCAATACCAGAAGTGTTGAGCCTACGACGTGTCCGCCGAAAGGTGGATTCGCCGAATCAAACTGAAGGGTTTGATCCTGGCTCAGAACGAACGCTGGCGGCGTGGCTAAGACATGCAAGTCGAACGGGTCTGTTAATTTATTAGCAGATCAGTGGCGAAAGGGTGAGTAATGGATAGGTAACGTACCCCGTACTCTGGGATAGCCATCCGAAAGGGTGGGTAATACCGGATAATATCACCGGTCGACGGATTGGTGATCAAAGATTTATCGGTGCGGGAGCGGCCTATCTCCTATCAGCTAGTTGGTGAGGTAACGGCCCACCAAGGCGAAGACGGGTAGCGGGACTGAGAGGTTGGCCCGCCACATCGGAACTGAGATACTGTCCGGACCCCCACGGGGGGCTGCAGTAACGGATATTGGGCAATGGGCGAAAGCCTGACCCAGCGACGCCGCGTGCGGGAGGAAGTCCTTCGGGATGTAAACCGCTGTCAGGGGGAAGAAAGTCCGTTTCGGCGGATTGATCGAACCCAGAGGAAGTCACGGCTAACTCTGTGCCAGCAGCCGCGGTAAGACAGAGGTGGCTAGCGTTGTTCGGTATCACTGGGCTTAAAGCGTGTGTAGGCGGAAGCGTAAGCATTTTGTGAAATCCCCCGGCTTAACCGGGGAATTGCTTGATGTACTGCGTTTCTTGAGGCAGGTAGGGGTGCGAGGAACTCTTGGTGGAGCGGTGGAATGCGTAGATATCAAGAGGAACGCCGGTGGTGAAGACGTTGCACTGGGCCTGTCCTGACGCTGAGACACGAAAGCGTGGGGAGCGAACGGGATTAGATACCCCGGTAGTCCACGCCGTAAACGATGCTTACTAGATTGTGGCGGTTCTGACGCCGGCACAGTCGAAGCAAAAGTGTTAAGTAAGCCGCCTGGGGAGTACGGTCGCAAGGCTAAAACTCAAAGGAATTGACGGGGGCTCACACAAGCGGTGGAGCATGTGGATTAATTCGAAGCAACGCGCAGAACCTTACCTAGGTTTGACATGCTTGGATGCTTGCCTGGAAACAGGTTAAGCTGCTCTTCGGAGTGAAACTTGCACAGGTGCTGCATGGCTGTCGTCAGCTCGTGTCGTGAGATGTCGGGTTAAGTCCCTTAACGAGCGAAACCCTTGCCGTTAGTTACCAGCGGGTCATGCCGGGAACTCTAGCGGGACTGCCGGTGTTAAACCGGAGGAAGGTGGGGATGACGTCAAGTCATCATGGCCTTTATGCCTAGGGCATCACACGTGCTACAATGGCCGGTACAAAGCGACGCGAGACCGCGAGGTGGAGCAAATCGCAAAAAGCCGGCCCCAGTTCGGATTGCAGGCTGGCAACTCGCCTGCATGAAGTTGGAATCGCTAGTAATCGCGAATCAGCTATGTCGCGGTGAATGTGTTCCTGAGCCTTGTACACACCGCCCGTCAAGTGATGGGAGTTGGAAGTACCCGAAGTCGGGTTGTTAACCGCAAGGAGACGCCTGCCGACGGTAAGTCCGACGACTGGCACTAAGTCGTAACAAGGTAGCCGTAGGGGAACCTGCGGCTGGATCACCTCCTTTCTAAGGATTACTTAGACGTTTGTGGTCA
>JAGPGT010000101.1:0-1407 GCA_018055905.1 Phycisphaerae bacterium | reverse complement strand
ATCACGATCACGACGTCCTCGGACCCGGTGGGGGCGCCTTTGTTTTATCGCGAGGTAAATCTCCCTTTTGTGGACGCGGTCAAGGATCCGTCACAGATTCGCTGGCGATTTGGACCGATCTCCTCCACTACGCAGCCGCCGGTGGTGCTCGAAAAGCTTCCTGTCTGCGGCAATTGCCATTCCTTCTCGGCTGACGGCTCGATTCTGGGCATGGATATCGACTACGCCAACGACAAGGGCTCGTATGCCATCGCTACGGTCCAGGGGCGGATGATTCTGGACAGAGATTCGATCATCACCTGGGGCGACTATAAGCGAACCCCGGGGGAAGTCACCTATGGGCTCCTTTCCCAAGTGTCGCCCGACGGGCGGTATGTGGTCAGCACGGTCAAAGACGAATCGGTGTTTGTTCCCAAGCCTGGCATGGAATTCTCGCAGTTATTCTTCCCGGTCAAAGGGATCCTGTGCATTTACGACCGACAAACTGGGACCTTTCAATCGCTGCCAGGTGCGGACGACCCCAATCTCGTCCAGAGCAATGCGACCTGGAGTCCCGACGGCAAGCATATCGTATTTGCCGCGCGAAAGGCGCACAACCTGCGACCCACCGGCAGCGAACGGAAAGTACTCCTGAGCCCGGAGGAATGCCGCGAATTCCTGGAGGAGGGAAAACCTTTCAAGTTCGATCTTTACAAGATTCCGTTCAATGGTGGGCAGGGGGGCAAGGCTGAACCGCTGGCGGGCGCCAGTTTCAACGGCAAGAGCAACTTCTTTCCCAAATTCTCGCCGGACGGTAAGTGGATTGTCTTTTGCATTGCGGAAAATTATATGCTGTTGCAGCCGGACAGCGAATTGTACATCATCCCCGCGGAGGGAGGGAAAGCTCGAAGACTACGAGCCAACACCAGGCGGATGAACTCCTGGCACAGTTTCTCGCCCAACGGGAAATGGCTCGTCTTCTCAGGCAAACCGGAATCGGCGTATACTCGGTTGTATCTGACCCATATCGACGAACAGGGGGAAAGCACACCTGCAGTGCTCCTGGATCATTTGACTTCCCCCGACCGAGCAGCCAACATCCCCGAGTTCGTCAACAATACCCCAGATGCGATACGCCGTATCCAGGAGAGGTTCATCGACGATGTTTCCTACACCCGAGCGGCCTGGGAGTTCCTCAAATCCAACGATTATTCGGGTGCGGAACGCCAGGCCCGACGGGCTCTGGAACTGAACCCGCGAAATGCAGATGCCTTGCATCACCTGGGGTTGGCGCTGTTCGGACTTCGCCAGGGGGAGGAAGCAGTCCGATACCTATCGGAGGCAGCTCGGATCCGGCCCGAGGAGGCGGAGATTCGCATTCAGCTCGGAGTCGTTCTACTCAGCGTGGGCAGACTGGAGGAGGCCGTA
>JAGPGT010000100.1 GCA_018055905.1 Phycisphaerae bacterium | reverse complement strand
CCGCGCCGGCAACCCCCACTTCGGAACCGATCTGCTTGTCTTTGGAGGGCCGCGCCACCATCGAGGGTCGGGAGGTCGTTCGACCGGTCGTGCCCGCCGACGACAGGATGCAGGCCTTCTTCTATCGTCACCTCGTCCCCGCACAGGAACTCAGGGTGGCCGTGTCGGGCCAGAAGATGGGCAGGGGCGCGGTGACCATCCTGGGCGACCTCCCCCTCAGAATCCCGGCCGGAGGCGCCGCCACGGTTCGGGTCGCGGCGCCCTCGCGGTCGCTCGCCGGGGCGATGCAGCTCGAGGTGAGCGACCCACCCGAGGGAATCGCCGTCGAGAAGGTGACGTTGTCGCGCGATGTCGCGGAGATCACGCTGCACTGCGACGGCGAGAAGATCAAGCCCGGCCTGAAGGGGAACCTGATCATCGGCGTCTTCACTTCGAGACCCGCCGCGAGCAAAGACAATACCCCCGCCAACCGGCCTGGCGCCTCGATCGCCACGCTGCCCGCCATTCCGTTCGAGATCGTTTCTCCGTAATCATGGGGTCACGTATTCCACCGCGATGACTGAGACGTTCGCGTCGGGGGCTTGCGCGGGCACGCAGATCGTCACCGCATCCGAGCCGGCCTCCGTTTTCAGCGGTTTCTCATCAGAGTCGGCCAGCAGGTAGACGCGGGCGATCTTGCGATCTGACGCGGGGATCTTCAAAACGCCGTCCTGAGGCCAGTCGAAGACATGGGCGTAGAGCCGGCCGGGCTTGGCGGTGTAGCGGCCCCAGGCGGGCTTGTCGAACGGGCTGGCGGTCGTGCCGTAGATCGCTTCGCCGTTGGTCGCCATCCACTTGCCGATTTCCCGCATGGAAGCGATGCTCTGCTCGGGGACCGAGCCGTCGCCTTTGGGACCGATGTTCAGCAGGTAGTTGCCGCCTTTGGAGACGATGTCCACGAGATTGCGGATGAGCGTCTGCGTGGGCTTCCAGGCGTCGTCGTGCTCGGAGTAGCCCCACGTGGTGTTCATCGTCATGCAGACCTCCCAGTCGACGCCGGGGATGCCGGTGGCGGGGATCGTTTGCTCGGGCGTCGTGAAGTCGCCGTGCTCAGGCTTCCAGGTCTTGAGCCGGCCGGAGGAGTCTTCCTTCTCGATGTCAGGGATGTGGTAGAGCCGATTGTTCGAAATGATCGCGGGCTGGAGCTTGCGGGCCATGGCCATGAGCTGCTCGGCCCGCCAGAAGGGGCCTTCATTGCCTTCTTTGGAGTAATCCCACCAGATCACGTCGAGCGTCCCGTAGTTTGAGAAGAGTTCCTGGGCTTGGTGGTGCAGGTAGTCCACGTAAATGTCGTGGTTGCGGGGTCCGTTCGGGGAGGGCTTGCCGCGAAGCGGATGGGGCAGGCGGTTGGCCTTGTCGTAGTCGTACTGCGGATGATGCCAGTCGATCACCGAATGATAAAAGCCCACCCTCATCCCCTCGGCGCGGATGGCGTCGGTGATCTCGCGACACAGGTCCCGGCCGACAAGGTCCTTTGCGTCGTAGGTGGTGTACTGAGAGTCGAACAGGCAGAAGCCGTCGTGGTGTTTGGTGGTGAAGACCACGTACTTGCAGCCGGCCTCGCGTGCGAGCTTCGCCCATTCCGTCGCGAAGCCCTCCTTGGGGTGGAATCGAGGCACTGCCTCGTGCGCGTACTCGTAGGTGTCGGCGCCGACTCGCTGCTGAATCCACTCCATCCCGCCCCGAGTGCCGACGGGCTTGTCCTTCCACGTCCCGGCCAGACCCGAGTACAGGCCCCAATGCACGAACATGCCGAAGCGGGCCTGGCGCCACCAGTCCATCCGGGCGTCGCGATGTTCCTTGGTTTCCGCCATGCACACTCGTTCGATCGGCAACTGGGCCAGGACGAACATCACGGCCAGGCACACCGCCGCAGGGTAGGTTGCTCGTTTCATATGCGTGTCCTCACGAAAAGCGTTCCTGCATCTGGTATTTTATCACTGTTGTGGCGGACGGAGGGTGACGCTTTCCCAGTAGAGGCCCTCGGGTCGGCTTTGCATATAGCCGACGGTCGCGCCCCAATACTTCTCCACCGCCTTGAACTCCGGCAGTTTGTTCAAGTCCACATACGCCTTGATTTTCTGCAACGCCATCAGCATCGGGTTCCAGGACCCGTCCTGGTCATCCGAGGCATCCTGTTTGGCGAGGTCCTTGCCCAACTGCTTCAGCGCGGCCCAGGTGATCTCGCTGTTGAGCCGGTTGTTCTGATAGACGAACAGGCAGGCCTGGGAGGGCAGCGAGTCCTTCGCATAGCGGAACATCGGGTCGTTCAGGAGCGAATCCTGCGGCTCTTTCTGCTGATTGCGGATGGCCTGCTCGACCTCGTCCACCTGGCCGAAGACCAGGGTGTCGCCTGCGACGGAGAGGGCCATCGCTTCTTCCTTCGCCTGGGCAGCGGCGATGGCGGGGTTGTCTGTGTCCTCTTCATCCTCATCCTCAAAATCCATGTCGGACGGGCCCGAGGGCAGCAGGTACAACGTGTGATTGAGCATCTCGCGCCGGGATTCCGGCTGGCCTCCCAGGAACGCCTGATGGATCCTTCCGACGGCTCCATCGAGCCTCGTTGCGTCCTTGACCGACAGACCGATGAGGAACTTCGTTTCGCTGGCGAACGTGTAGGGTTTCTCCATCTGCCAGGTGAACAGAACCGGCGCGCCCATCTGGGCCAGGACGTCGTCACGGAGCTGCACCGCAGGCTGACCGCCCTCGCCGGCGGTGGCGGCCATGCCCATCTGCGCGATCATGTTGAGATCCATATAGGCGACGCCTTGTACGATCTTATTGGCGGCGTCGAAGATCCTGGTCGGTTCATAGTTCGCGCAAAGGAATCCCACCGCGTCGCGTGGCAACAGGCGGGCGTTGAGTTTCAGCGGTCCCGAGGCGTCGCCCAACAGGGCGGGAATCCCGGTCTTGGGGCCGTCGATGCCAATGAGCATCCTGGAGACCCCTTCCTGGTTCCTCTGCCCGCCGATCTGAGCGGCCATCGACAGACCTGTAACGTTCTTCAGACCCAGGGCCTGAATCACGCGATCGACCTGAGCCTTGTCGGGGGCCATGCCTGCGACGAACGATCGGACCGCGTCGGCGTTCACGAAGACGAAAAGCTGCGACTCGCCCAGGGTCTTGGCGGCCGACCTGAGTCCGACCTTGTCGGAGAGGCTGCCCGGCAGGCTCCTGCCCATGCGCTGCACCACCGACTCCGCAAAAGCAAGCTCTTTCGTCGCATCGCCGACCAGCACGAGCCAGTTGTCCTTCATCCCGTAGCACAGAGTCGGATCGCCGGAGTCCTTCGGCGTGATCACGTTGAGCTCCAATCCGCCCACGCTCTTTTTCGACACCGCCGCGCCGGCGTTGGTCGCGCTGGTGGTCAGCGAGAGGATCGTCTTTCGGGCCGTCTCCGCCCGGCCGCCCATGTCCGCCAGGACTGTGAACCGGAACGCCGGGCCGTTTGCCCCCGGTCTTCCTGTGTCCGTTGCAGTCGAGGGCTTGGCCAGGGAGACGCCTAGAACCAGACGGCCCTCGGGGATCGGAAGCTGCTGGGGCGGATTCTCGATCTGCATCTTCTGCCAGAAATCCTTCAGACGCATATCGATCACCTCGCGTATCTTCTTCTCAGTTTCGGTCACGAAGGGTTGCATCGACGGGTCTTTGTACAGGCTGTACAGGGAGGTCTTCTCCATCGCGGCCCGCAGCCCGTTGACCGATTCGACACTCACCAGGACCATCATGTCGTCCGGCAGCATCCTGGCCGATTCGAGCACGTCGGCCCGGGCCGGCATGCACAAGGCCAGGAGCGTCAGGCACAGGGTGGGAAATCCGAAATTCGAATTTCGAAATCCGAAACAAGCACGAATGCTCCAAATCCAAGATCCAAAACGGACTCCGCGGCCGGCGACAGTGTTTCGGTCATTGGGGCTTCGCGCTTCGGATTTGTTTCGGATTTCGGATTTCGGATTTCGAATTTCTCGCGTCAGCATGGTTCTCCTCTCGAATCAGTATGTCCTGTTGTTGCTGTTTTCTATAGTTTCGGCACCCTGGCCGTCGGAGGGGCTTGCCGGTTCGTGCGGCCGCCGGGCTGAAGATAGCGAAAGCCCGCGTTGGGGTTGTCCTCGCGATAGGCGAAGGCGTCCCAGTTGTCGATAAACGCCTTCACCGTGTTGGCGGGAATGGCGAAATTGAGCCCGCCGTAGAACAGGTAGCCCATGGAGGTGACGCCGATCACTTCGCCGGCCAGGTTGAACAGGGGGCCGCCGGAGTTGCCGGGATTGATGTCGGCGGTGGTCTGGATGTAGAGCTGGCCTTCGAAGTCGCGGTTCGTGGTCGAGACGATTCCCTGGCTGACCGTGCGGCTCAGGCCCAGCGGGTTGCCGATCGCGAACACGGTTTCGCCGACGTTGACCCGGCTCATATCGCCCAGGAACACGTGCTGGAACGGGCGGTTCGCGTCCTCGATCTTGAGCAACGCCAGATCGACGTATGGATTCATCGCGATGATTCTGACCTTGCTGTATCGCTTCTGCTCGAACCCGTTCTCGGTGCGGTGGAAGACCGTGGTGCGGATGAGGGTCTCGCGGGCGATGACGTGGTAGTTGGTGATCAGGTATCCGTCGGGATTGATGAAGAATCCCGAGCCGCCGCCGCTGGGGGTATTGACCATGACGACGGCTTCGCCGAACCGCGTCACATTCTGCTCGATAGTGGTCTTGGTGGGTCGAGCGGTTCGGTAGAGGCCCTGGATCTGCGGCTGGGCCCCGCTCTCCTCCGCGGGTTTTTCCGGCGTCGCGCTGTCCTCGCGGATCGCCTGGATCTGGGTCCGCGGAATCCGCAGCACGTCGTAGCCCAGGTCGAGGATGACCGCCTGTTCGTCCTGGCGGAGGATGTCGGCGCGGATCTGCTGGCCGCTTCGAAGGACGATCGTCTTGGCGACTGCGGCGCAAACGCCGATAGAGAAAATCGCCGGAACGATCAACGCTGTCGTCAGGAGGGTGTGTCTCTTCATACTCGAAAAACCTCCGCCCACCTTGCGGGAACACACGGGCCCAGTTATATTCGTCACACAGTGAATGCGGCTGATTATATGGGCGATGCGTGCGACAGGGAAGCGCATATTCCCGGGAGGTACTGGTTCATGGTTTCACGGCGGTCGGGCACAATCACGGCTACAGGGGCGTTGTTTCTGGCGGTGTGGGGCGCGACGTCCACTGTCTGCCCGGGTGTGCTGAGCGATCACTACGGCTTTGGGGACATGGAGATCCTCAAGCTGGACTGGGAACTGGGGACGCTGCTGGCAGGCGATCTGAACGGAGACTCGCTCAACGATCTGGTCGTGTGCAACAACCGCAAGGCTCGAATCGAACTGCTGCTGCAGAGACCCGGATTCGACCCCAAGACGGCCGAGGCGGAACCCACGCCTGCGAAGGAAAACGTCAACGACCTGTTCGGACGCGAGGCGAAATGGCGATTCAAACGGTACTCGTATCCGCTCCCTGTGAAGGCCACCAGTCTTGCCCTGGCGGATTTCAACCACGACCAACGTCTGGATCTGGCGTACTACAGCGCCGAGGGGCTCTACATCGTTCTACAGAGCTCCGGCGAGGCTGGGGAGAAGGCTCCCTCCCAGAAGGAGGCGCCTTCACTGAGCGATCTGTCCTGGGAGTCTGCCATACGGCTCGATCTCCGCAACGGGCTCAAGACCTCCGACGCGCTGGCCTGGGGCGACCTCAACGGCGACGGTCGGACCGACCTGGTCCTGCTCCTGCAGGATGGCTACTACATCGTGCTTCAGGACGCCGACGGGCGAATGACCCGACCGGTCCGCCACTACAGCTCCTCCGGGAATCTCCGCCAGGTTGAGATCGGCGACGTCAGCGGCGACGGCCGCAACGATCTGGTCCTGCTGACGGGCGACCAGGAAGAGTGCCCCCTGCGAATCAGGCTGCAAAATGAGGATGGCGCCCTGGGTCCCGAAGGGCGGTATCCCATCCCCGTGCCGGCGGCTCTGCGCCTCTGCCAACTGGGCGACTCAGGCAAGCAGGCCATCGCCATGGTGGCGCGCCAGACCGGGCGATTCTCTCTCCACGCGATGGTCCAGGAAGACCAGCAACGGGACGCGGTCTCGATCCATCCGCTGCCCTCGGGCGACGACGCCTCCAAGCGGGACACGACCTGTGCGGACATCGACGGAGACGGTTTGACCGACATGGTCGTGACCGACCCCGGTCGCGGGCAGTTCCTCGTCTTCTCCGGCCAGGCGGGCCTGGGCCTTGGCTCGGCAGCGGTCTATCCCGGCCTCAAGGACATGCGAAAGGTCTGCGCCGCCCGCCTGGGGGATGATGCTGTCGACACGCTGGCGGTTCTGAGCATCGACGAGAAGCTGATCGCGCTGACCCGGTTCGAAGGAGGGCGGCTGTGTTTTCCGCAGACGGTGGCGGTGGTGGGCGAGCCCCAGGCGATGGAACTGGCGGACCTCAATCGCGACGGTCGGATCGACCTGGCCTACGTGGCCAAAGGCCCCGACCCGTCGGATGCGTTTTTCTTCCGCAGCGTTTTGGACATCGGCGGGCCTTCGTCTGGGCCGGGACCGTCGGTCCGATTGACGGGTGTGCAGGATCGGCCGCAGGATCTGCTGGCCTGCGACATCGACCACGACGGCGATATGGATCTGATCGTGGTTCGCGTCTACGATCCTCTGCTTCTGGTGCGTCAGACGAGCGAAGGGGTGTTCGAGCAGCAGGCCCAGGACCAGACCCACAGCGGTCTTGTGAGCAATCTGGGTTCCTGCGCGATCTGCGTGGCGCCGTTGGGCGAGGAGGGTCGTCCCGCGTTGCTCGTAGCACGGGGCGAGTTCGCCCGCTCGATGCGTTTCGACGCGGAAAAGGGCTGGCAGGTCATCGATCAGTATCAGGCTGCAGATGGACGCCGTCAGATTCGCGTCGCGGCGGTCGTACCTGGAGCGGGAGTCGGGGCTCCGAGCCTTGTGGCCTATGACGATGTCTCCGGGATCGTGTTTTTCATGGACGCGCAGGCCGACGGCACATACCAGGTGTCTCGCGAGGTCAATGTAGGGACCGCCAAGGTCCGCAAGATCTTGGCCGGTCATTTCGGCGCCGGCGACGCCCATGACCTCGTCCTTTGCGGCGAGCGGGAGTTGATCTGCCTGCGTCCGACGACCCAATGGTCGTTTCGCCAGATTGCGGGGTTCGAGCCGAGCATCGAGGACGGACGACTGGGTTCTTTCGCGATCGGCGACGTCAACGCCGACGACGTGCCGGAACTGGTCTTCTGCGAGCAGGCCCGCCGTCACCTGCAGATTCTGTCCTTCGACGAGAACGCACAACTGGTCGACGCTTACAAGTTCAAGGTTTTCGAGGAACACCCGCACAGTTCGGACCGTCCGCAGGGCCGCGGCGTCAACGTCGGCGAGCCCCGCCAGGTGCTCGTCCAGGACGTCACCGGCGACGGCCGCAACGATCTGATCCTGCTGGTCCACGATCGGATCATCGTCTACCCGCAAGACGGGGGGGATTGACGACTTGCTGTTTGTAGCTTACCATTTGCGAATCCAGGGCTGGGGGATCGTTCGCGATCAGCCAAGTAGTAGATAGCAAATAAGAAGTAGCAGATCCCAAAGGGGTTCGGTGCACAGCAGACGTACGATCAACGTGGGGCAATGGCTGGGCGACTGGGTGGTCCGGCGTCGGTGGGCGGTGATCCTGTCGACTCTCGCCATTACGTGCGTTCTGGCGGCGGGGATTCGGGACCTGCGGATCTGCAACGACACGCGCGTGTTCTTTGGCGAAGAGAACCCCGACTACCTCGCTCTGAAGGCCCTGGAGCACGTTTACAGCCGGGAGCAGAGCGTTTTCTTCGTCGTCGCCCCTCACGACGGAAACGTCTTTACCCGTCGGACCCTGACCGCGGTGGCCGAACTGACGGAGGCCGGTTGGCAGGTGCCTTTTTCCACCGTTGTCAACTCGATCACCAATTTCCAGTCCACCCGTGCCGAGGGGGACGATCTGATCGTGGAGGATCTCATTCCCGATCCCTGCGGCCTGTCGGACCTGGATCTCGAGAGGGTTCGCCTCAGAGCCCTGTCGGACAGAACATTGATCGACATGCTTCTGTCCCGCACTGGTCACGTCACTGGCGTGCACATCGGTTTCACGGCCTCGAAGGACCGAACACCGTCTACACCTCAGATCGCCCGCTACGTTCGCGAGATGGCCGAAGAGTTTCGAACACGGTATCCGGACATCGATTTTCACGTCACCGGTTCGGTCATGATCGACGACGCGTTCGCCGGCGCCAGCCGACGGGATCTGTTTACGTTGGTTCCGGTTTCTTTCGTGGTCGTGACGATCCTGGTCGGGATTTCGTTGCGGTCTTTCTGGGGGACTTTTGCCGCGGTGATCGTTACGGTGCTGTCGATGGTCTCGGCCCTGGGGTTGATCGGATGGACCGGTATGTCGCTCAACGCGGTGTCCGTCGGCGCTCCGGCGCTGATGCTCACGCTGGCGGTGGCGGACAACATCCATATCCTGACGACGATGTTCCATTACGCCCGCCAGGGCTTGTCCAGACATCAGGCGATCGCCAAGTCGCTCCAGGTGAACTTCAAGGCGGTCTTTCTCACGAGTATCACGACGATTCTGGGTTTTCTCACGATGAACTTCTCCGAGTCGCCGCCGCTGCAGGACCTGGGCAACCTTGTCGGCATGGGCGTTACGATCGACCTGATTAATTCCATCTTTCTGTTGCCGGCGATGATCGCGGTGTTGCCGGTGGCGACGCGACGGAACCTCCAACGGATTTCCTGGGTCGACTTGGACCGGCTGGCCGACTTCGTCATCCGTCGGCGGCGTCTGCTGCTGACCTCGATGCTCCTCTTGGCGGCGGTGTGCAGCGTCGGCATCCTGGGCATCGAGCTGGACGACAATTTCCTGATGTACTTCGACCACAGTTTCGAGTTCCGTCGGGCAACGGATTTTATGATCGCCAACCTGCGGGGCTGGGATGTGATCGAGTATTCCTTGAACTCCGGACAGTCCGGCGGCGTCCTGGACCCCGAGTATCTGGCGACGGTGGACCGGTTCGCCGACTGGTATCGCCAACAGCCCAAGGTCGTTCACGTGATGACGATTGTTGATACCATCAAGCGGCTCAACCAGGACATGCACGGGGGCGACGAGGCCTTCTACCGCATCCCCGAACGACGGGACCTGGCGGCCCAGTACCTGCTTCTGTATGAAATGTCCCTCCCGGCGGGCCGGGATCTCAACAGCCAGATCGACGTCGATAAGTCCGCCTCCCGGTTCCTCGTGAACTTCCAGAGCATGAAGGCCAGCGAGTTGCGACGGATGGATGAGGCCGCCCGGCAATGGCTGATCGAGAACGCGCCTGCGTCCATGCACGGTCCCGGCACCGGCTTGTCCCTGGCCTGGGCCCACATCACCCAACGGAACATCGTCGCGATGCTCGTAGGGGCCTTTTGCGAGATCCTGACGATCACCTGCCTCATGTTCTTCGTGCTGCGAAGCTTCAAGTTCGTGATCTTGTTCCTGATCCCGAATCTTCTGCCGCCGTTCATTGCTTTTGGGATCTGGGGTGTGACGAAAGGGCAGTTCGGGCTTGCATTGTCGGTCGTCGTCGCGATGACGCTGGGCATCATCGTCGACGATACGATCCATTTCTTCGTCAAGTACTTCCGGGCCCGTACGGAAGACGGGTTGACGCCCGAGCAGGCGGTCCGCGCGGCGTTTGAAACGGTGGGGTCGGCCATCGGGGTCACGACGGTCGTTCTGACGGTGGGATTCCTGGTCATGAGTGTGTCGCACTACCGGATGAACGCGGAAATGGGAGTGATGTGCGCGATGGTGATCGGGTTGGCCCTGGTGGTGGACTTTTTCCTCTCTCCGACTTTATTGATGAAATTCGACCGCCCGGCGGGTAAGCTCAAGGACGGAGTCTGATTCATGATGATGATTGGACAGGGACGAATGCATCGGATGGCAAGAAGGCTCACGGTGGCGATGATCGGGGCGGTCACGGTCTCCGTTCTGTGCGTGGCCCAGACGGCCGAAGAAAAAGGTCTGGCGATCGTCCGAGAGGCCGAGCAACGGTTCAAGGGATACGGGGATTCCACGTCGAGCCTTCGCATGATCCTGCGCAATAAGCAGGGTCAGGTCAGCGAACGGATCCTTCGGATTCGCACGATGGAGATACCCGACGACGGAGATCGCAGCCTGAGCATCTTCGACAGCCCCGCGGATGTCAAAGGCACCGTTCTGCTGACGCACGCGCACAAGAACCAGCCCGACGATCAGTGGCTGTACCTGCCTGCGCTGGAGCGGGTCAAACGCATCGCGGCCCAGAACAAGTCCGGGTCCTTCATGGGCAGCGAGTTCTCGTATGAGGACATCGCGACGCAGGCGATCGAGAAATACTCCTATCAATGGTTGCGGGACGAGATCTGTCAGGGGGTGGACTGCCACGTGATCGAGCGACGTCCCCTGGATCGGCAGAATTCCGGTTACACCCGACAACTCGTCTGGCTGGACAAGGAGCACCTTCGCATGTTCCAAATCGAGTATTACGACCGCAAGGACGCGCTGCTCAAGACCCTCACGTTCAAGGATTATCGCCTGTACCTGGACCGGTTCTGGCGACCCCACGACATGGAGATGGTGAACCACCAGACCGGCAAGAGCAGCCAGCTGCTCTGGTCTGACTACACGTTTCGCACCGGGCTGAATGCGAACGACTTCAATCAGCATAGCTTGACTCGAATCAGGTGACATGTATGCACGCACGTACGCTTGCTGTTTTGGGGGCCCTGGCGGTCGCGGCCTGCCCGTGGCGGACAGTTTTGGGCGAAGAGTCTGATTCGCGGACTGTCACCCTGCAAAGGAACGAGCCCAACGAACCGAAAGAACCCCAGGAGACCGGTCCCACCAAGGGCGGTCGCAGCGGACTTACCGGGTATGTTGCCGCGGAGGGGCGATTGTTCTTCAACGATCCGCTGTATCCCCGCCAGGAAGACCACAACGGTTCGTTGGCCGCCCAGCCGGAATACTATTATCAATGGGACAACGGAGGGCTTTTCACGTTCACTCCGTTCGTGCGGATCGACAGCGCCGATTCCGAGCGAACGCATTGGGATATCCGCGAGCTGTACTATCTCTACACACAGGACTGGTGGTCTCTGCGGTTTGGCATGGCCCGTGTCTTCTGGGGCGCGACCGAATTCGTTCATCTGGTGGACGTCATCAACCAGACCGACCTCGTCGAGCACATCGACGGCGAAGACAAGCTCGGCCAGCCTATGTTTCAGTTCTCCTCCTCCGTGAGCTGGGGCGCGCTGGACATCTTCATCCTCCCCTATTTCCGCGAACGGACTTTCCCCGGACGGCAGGGGCGTTTGCGCCCGTCGCTTGTGATCGACACCGACCATCCGATCTACGAGAGCCGTGACAAGGAGCGAGCGATGGACCTGGCCGTCCGGTACCGCCGGACGCTGGGGGACCTGGATCTCGGCGCATATGTTTTCATGGGGACCAACCGTGATCCGCTGCTGGTTCCGGCGGATTTCCTCGATCCAAACGACACCGCCAATCCCCGACTGATTCCGTTCTATGAGCGAACGACCCAGCTCGGGCTCGACGCCACCTGGGCCAGAGGCAACTGGCTCTGGAAGCTCGAGGCCCGCTATCGAGACGGCTATCTGGACCCCTATTTCGCCGCCACCGGAGGCCTGGAGTACACTTTCTATGGATTCGCGGGCGGCAAGTCCGATGTGGGCTTGGTGGCCGAGTATGTGTACGACCAGCGGGGCGACGATCCCGAAATGACCTCGATCTTCGACGACGATGTCTTTCTGGGCTTGCGTCTGACACCCAACGACCTGGCGGGTACGCAGGTGTTGGTGGGCTTCATGCAGGACGTCGGCGACGCGGAGAACGCCCTGAGCATCGAGGCGAGCCGGCGCTTCGGGAACCACTGGCGTCTGAGTCTCGACGTGTGGTTCTTCCTCAACGCCCCGAAGGACAACGTCATCTACTATCTTCGCGACGACGACTTCGTCAGATTGGAACTGGCGTACCACTTCTGATCGTCGACAGAAGAAGGGCCCCAACATCAGCGGGTCGGCGGGGAAGTCGCCTGACTATAGCGATTCTCGACTGCACGTGGATTCGGATGTGTCCGCATAGGGCTTGTATTCGATCATTCGGATCTTCGCAGGTCGTTCGATACGGTACTGGATGCCTCGCCAGTCCACGATTCGCAGGAACATCGCAGAGACCAACGCTGCGGCGTACACCCCTTGAGTCATCGCCATCGCGGCCAAGGTCCGCAGGATGTCCGCGACTCCCATGCCCGGCAGGGATTCGCCCCGCGATTTCGTGCTGTGCCGCACCCCGCTTTCGATGGCGGCCAACAATGCGATCATCAGCAACCAGTACAGCCCCATGCCGGCGGCGATCCATGCGATGGCCTGGCCATTTCCCAGGAAGGCTGCGGCTCCAAGAGTGACGAGGCCCGCCGATTGAGCGATGCCCGTCGCCAGGCCGTGTCCCACCACGAGCGCCCACGCGGGATGATACAGACGCGCGGTGAGTAGTTGCCGACGGACCCAGCGGTAGAAACTTCCCAGGTCGCATTCCTCGCGATTGACCATCATCAGCGAAGGCA
>JAGPGT010000333.1 GCA_018055905.1 Phycisphaerae bacterium | reverse complement strand
CATGCAGGCGATGGCGGCGGAGATGGCGTTCCTCCAGCAACTGGCCCACGCCGGCAAGATCGTTCAGGGCCTGTTCGTGGCGAAGAAGAAATAAGCCACAAGGATAGAAACATGACAAAGTGCTGCAGCAATGGCAATGTGAAGATCGACCCGACCGATCCGTGCCATCCGCCGCAGGTGTCGTGCGGATCGAAGGCGACGGTGTCGGGGACGCCGGGGTGTCCGCTCGCTTGGTTCGAGCGGATGATCCCGAACTGTCTTCAGTACGCACAGGAGGCCAAGGCCAAGGGCAAGCGGATCGTCGGCATCATGTGCGAGTACACGCCGCGGGAGCTGATCATGGCGGCCGGCGCGGTGCCGGTCTGCCTGTGCGGCGGCTCGGCTGAAACGATCGGTCCGGCGGAAGAGCACCTGCCGGCCAACCTTTGCCCGCTGATCAAATCAACATACGGCTATCACATCCAGAAGGCCAATCCCTTCTTGGAGATGGCGGACCTGGTCGTTGCCGAGACCACCTGCGACGGCAAGAAAAAGATGTACGAGTTGATGGCCCAGAGACGGCCGATGTACGTGCTGGAGTTGCCGCAGAAGCCCGACGACGCCGACGCGATGGCCCATTGGGTCCGCGAGCTTCGCAAGCTCAAGGCCAAGCTCGAACAGGCGTTCAACGTGACGATCCCCGACGAGAAGATCCGCAAGGCGATCGCGACGATGAACCGCGAGCGGGCGCTTCGACGGCAGTTGGCCGGGCTGATGAAAGCAGATCATCCGCCTTTGACCGGACGGCAACTGCTCCAGTACAAGAGCAGTATCTCCGGCATCTGTGCCGATTTCGCCCAGTACGAGCGGGCACTGCAAATGTACGCGGGCAAGAAGCCCGAGGGCAATGCGAAGGTTCGTGTGCTGATGACGGGCGTGCCCATGGCCCATGGTGCCGAGCGAGTGTTGGAGCTCATCGAATCCCACGGCGGACTCGTCGTCGCCATGGATAACTGCACGGGCCTCAAGCCCCTTCTCGACGACGTGGATGAAACCGCGGTCGATCCGATCGTGGCACTGGCCGAGAAATACTTCCGTCTGCCGTGCTCGGTAATGACCAAGAACAACCGTCGGTTCGACGTCTTGAGAGACATGGCGCGGGAGTACAAGGCTCAATGTGTGATTGAACTGATTTGGCAGGCGTGTCTGACGTACGACGTCGAGTCGTTTTTCGTCAAGCAACTGGCGGAGAAAGAGCTCGGCTTGCCGTACCTGCGGATCGAAACGGACTACTCGCCCTCGGATTCCGCGCGGATCGCGCTGCGGGTCCAGGCGTTGTTCGAAACCGTTCAACAAAGGGCATGTGGGCAGGCATGAGAGAGCCGACCAACACCGTCGTATACACGTGTCCTTACGTGCCGGCCGAGTGGATCGCCGCTCACGGCTTTCAGCCGCGACGGGTGATTCCGCTGCCGACCGATAGAGCGTGCATCGCTCCGCGAGGGGGGGGCTTCTGTCCGTATGCGCGGGCGTTCATCAACGACGCTGCTGGAGAGGATGCCGCTGGGATCATCGTCACGACCCTTTGCGACCAGATGCGGCGGACGTACGATCTGTTGGTTTGTGGGAGCCACACACCGGCGTTTCTGCTGAATGTACCGAAGACCTGGCAGACCGTTGCCGCTCCACGGATGTATCTGGATGAGCTCAAACGCCTCGGCCGCTTCTTGGTCCGCTTGGGCGGACAGACTCCCTCCAACGAGGCGCTGGTACAAGTGATGAAGAAAAGGGGACATTCTACTTTTGTGTCCGATGCTCCTGTGCGAGTGGGGCCGATCGAGGGAAAAGTCGAATGTCCCCTTGTTGTGCCTGTTGCGGTGGTGGGAGGGCCTTTGATGCAGAGGGATCGCGTCCTATTCGATCTCATCGAAGAGTCCGGCGGGCGGGTCGTACTCGACGCCACCGAGACCGGCCTGCGAGGGCAGCCGCGGGCCTTCGACCGTAGGCGAATGGCGGAGGACCCGCTGATGGAACTCGCCGATGCGTACTTCAGCATTCCCGACGCCTCCCGTCGGCCCAACAGCGATCTGTACGCCTGGCTCAAAGACGAACTGGCGAAGACCGGGGCAAGGGGGATCGTCTTTCACCATTACGTCTGGTGCGACGCGTGGCGGGCGGAACTTGCCCGACTGAAGGAATGGGCCGGTTTGCCCGTCCTGGGGCTCGACAGTGACGGCAATGGTGAAACGAACGTGGCTCGCCTGCGGACACGCATCCACGCCTTTCTGGAGATGCTTGCGTGACTGCCGAGCCGCGACAGATCAATCTGGAACAGTGGGATCGCGAATACGCGCGACTTCGTACGGCGGGCCTGACCGAACCCGTCTACGGTGGTCCGCTCAGCCGGCATGTCGCCGCCGGCGACACGCGATTGCTCAAGCTGCGATTCGACAACTCGCCCGCCGCGCTGCGATTGTGGAACTTTCTCCTGACTGAAGAGGACCGGCTCCGCGCCGCCCGCGAGTCGGGCAAGAAGCTCGTCGGCGCGATGAAGGACCTCGGCACCGTGCCCGTCATGGCCTACAGTCTGGACAATCTCGTCGCCTTATATCCCGACGGCGCGTGGTGGATTCCCTGCGTGATGGAGCTCAACACCGGCCTGCTCCAGATCGCCGATTCGCTCGGGATCGACGAATCGTTCTGCCCGGTCCGCGCAATGCTCGGCGCATTCGTCACCGAGGCGCACTTCCCGCTGCCCGATCTGCTGACGTGCAGCGTGGGCGCCACCTGCGACGATTTCTCCGCCATCGCGCAGCGACTGAACGGCCTGGGTCACCCGATTCTCTGGTGGGAGATTCCGCACCGCCGGCAGGCCGAGCCCGGCGAACAGGCCGTAACGTTGCC
>JAGPGT010000099.1 GCA_018055905.1 Phycisphaerae bacterium | reverse complement strand
TTGCCCTTCTGGCCGGGCTGGGTCCGCAGGATCAGCATGGCCTTGCCGTAAAAAAGCTTGCGGTAGTCCGCCTGGAACGGCTCGATGGAGAGCGGATTGCCGTTGCCGACACCGGCGATCTCGGCCGGGCCATCGACCTTGAACCGAACGAGATTGTCCGCCAGCGGGCACAGTGTTCCCTTGTCGTCGAACGCTTCGACCAAAATGTAACAGAGGTCCTCGCCGGTGGCGGCCAGTTTCGTGCGGTCCGGCGTCAGGCGAAGAACCGCCGGAGCGCCCGCTGTCCGCATAATGGCCTCGCCGATCCGCTTTCCGTCCTTGTACGCGACGGCCTTCAACTCGCCCGGTTCATACACAACGTCGTTCCACCGCAGGCGGTACGTGTAGGTCGGTGCGTAGTAGTCGGACTCTGCGTGCGTGGGGTAGGCTGCGAATTCGCGGATACTCGCCCAGACGTTGCCCTGTAGTCGATTAAACTCGACTCGAAGGTACCGGCCCTTCGCATCCACATCGTGGAAGATCTGCGTCGGGCCGCCCCACTGCGGGAAGCGGCTGACGTTCTTGGTCACAATCGTTTTCCAGGTTGAGCCGTCGTCCGAGACCTTGACATCATAGCCATAGTTCTTTTCCTCCCGCTCGAACTCGATGGCCAGGTAGCGGACCGTTCGGCTCTCGCCCAGGTCCACCTGCCACCACTGGTCCGGGTCCCCCGAGGCGGCGCACCAGCGGGAATTCTTGTCGCGATCGCTGGCGTGCTCGGCCGGATGGCCCTCCTGGCTGGAACCGGCCGTCGCAGGTCTGCCCTTGGCGAAATTCGGCGGGCCATCTGGAACGACGCCCTTCCGCCGGCGGCCCAAGGACCTGCCGTTGAGGAACAACTCGGCGGAGTCGCCGTTGGTGTAAACGAAGACCGGCACGTTCTGTCCGACCCGGTCGGGCCAGTTCCAGTGCGGTAGGATGTGCAACGTCTTCGCTTCGGGCCGCCAATAGCTGCGATACAGGTAGAACCGATCCTTTGGAATCCCGGCCAAATCCACAATCCCGAAGTAGGAGTTCTTCGCCTCCCGACTGAACGGCGTCGGTTCGCCCAGGTAATCGAAACCGGTCCAGACTATCTCGCCGGCGACGAAGGGATCGTCCTTCATCAGCTTGAATTCGACGTCAGGAATGTCCGACCAATCCGCGGCATTCAGATCGTACGAATTGACCTGGAACTGCTTGGAGTACTCGTTCTTGCGATTCGGCAGCGGCAACTCGTAGAAGCCCCGCGTGCTGAGCGCGGAGGCCGATTCGCTGTAGACGATGGGCTTGTCGGGATTCCGCTCGCGATAGATCGCGTAACGCCGCATGTAGTTCCAGCCCGTCAGGTCCAGGGCGTCGAAAATCGGTTGCCTTGCAAGTTCCGGGATATGGCAACCGATGCCGACCGGGCGGGTCGGGTCGTACTTGCGGACGACATCACTCATGAACTTGACCCGTTCCGGCGTCAGTCCGCTGCGGCCGCCTCCGCCGATCTCGTTACCGATCGACCAGACGACGACTGAAGGATGATTGCGGTCGCGCATCACCAGATTGCGAATCTGTTTCTCGCCATATTGTTCCAGGGGCGGCTCATCGCGGACGCGGCCGGCGGTGCCGTCCCACTTGTCGAAGGCCTCGTCCCAGACGACGATGCCCATCCGATCGCACAACTCCAGCACCTCCGGCGACGGCGGGTTGTGGCTGGTGCGCAGGCAGTTGACGCCCATATCCTTCATGATCTCCAACTGCCGCTCCATGGCGCGGGTGTAGAAGGCGGCGCCGAGGGGGCCGTGGTCGTGGTGCAGGTTCACGCCGAAGAGCTGCACCCGCCGGCCGTTGAGATGGAACCCGTCGTTGGCGGTAAACTCGAACGTCCGGACGCCGAACGGGACGGCATCAGTATCCACGACTTTCTTGCCCACGCGAACGATCACTTTGGCGGTGTAAAGTTTCGGACTGTCGATGTCCCATCGCTGGGGCTTCTTGAGAGTGAACGACAGATCGAATTCGCCCGTGCCGCCGGCCGGAGCGGAGAGTTCGCTTGGCTTGAGACCCGTGGACACGGACTTGCCGGAGGGATCGACGACTACGACTTCGACAACCGCCTGGGCAGCTTCGTCGAGGTGGTTTTGGATGGTCGATCGCACCCGCACGGTGGCCGACGCATCGTCGACGCTCGGGGTCGTCACGAACGTGCCCCAATGGGCGATGTGGACCGGATTGCAGATCGTCATCGTCACCTTACGGTAAATCCCCGCGCCGGGATACCACCGGGTGCCCTGGTTGCGGGTGTCCACGTGGACGGCGACAACATTGGACTGCCCGAACTTCACGTAGGGTGTGGCGTCGACACGGAAGGACATATAGCCATAGTCCCACTGCCCGGCCAGTTGCCCATTGACGTAGACCTTGGGAAAGGCCATGACTCCATCGAAATCGAAATAAACGCGGGACCCCTCGGCGGCCTTGTCCAGGGTAAAGGTCTTGCGATACCAGCCCTCGCCTTTCCAGGGCAATTTCCCTGCGTAACCGTCTTCGCTCGGGTTGAACGGCCCGCTGATCGCCCAGTCATGCGGGATGCGAACCGCCTGCCAAGCAGAGTCGTCGAAACTGGGGTTCTCGGCTCCAGCCTGGGCGCCCTTGGCGAATCTCCAATCCCCATTGAAGCGGGCGATGCGCCTGTCTGCAAGAGTCTCCGCCGCCTGCGTCTGTGCCACAAGGAACAACATTGCGATCATCCCCCCTGTCATGACGAGTCTCATTCTCCTGGCCATTCGATTCTCCTCACTCGATGCCATTGCGATCCGTGTGTCCACAAAAAGACAGGCCCTTGCTCGCGGTATTGTACCTGGACAGCACAATTCCGCAAGCAAGGGCCGTATCAGCGAGTTTAAAGTCTCAAGTGTGAAGTCTGAGCCCAATCACCGTGATCTGATGCTTCCGCCTTCGAACTCCCCACTTCAGAGTTCGCATCACTGGCCGCGTCTCTGCCCGCCTCGCTCCATCATCCGCTGGACCATCTCGGGATCCATGCCCATTGCGGCCATCTTGTCCTGGAACTGTTTCTGGCGCTCGTCGATCATCTTCTGGATCTTGGCGGCAGTCGCGGTGGCGTTCTCGCTTTTGGCCGAGGCCAGCAGCTCATTGAGCGGCGTCATCGCTTCCCGATGCTCTCGGGCCAACTGCATGGTGCCCTTGAGGATGTCGATCTGCTTCTGAATCTCGGCCATAACCGCCGTCTGTTCTTCCTGTCTGCGGGTCATCTCCTCACGCATCTTGGTGCGTTCCTCGTCGGTCATGTCCTGGAAGTTGCCCCGTGCGGCAGGTTGCTGTTCCGCCATGGCCTTGAGTTTGGCGACCTGCTCCTGCAGTGCCGCGATGGCCTTGAGACGCGACTCCCGCATCTGACCGAATCCCCGGCCACCGCCTTGAGGTTGTGCGAACGCGCTCCATGCCAAGACTCCGCTCAATACGATGCCGCCAACGAGAACCATACGTTTGTTCATGGTGCTGCCCTCCAAAAAGGATGTTTCCACCGACCCGACGATCGACCCCCACATCGGGAGCCGTGATTCGACATTACACCTCAGTCAGACGCCCCAAGTTGACACAATATTGCGGCATTGCGGGATCACCATTTTCAAAAAGTCCTGCGCAACGACGGCTCGACCCAGCATGCGCAGAACCTCTCCTTCTTCAGATAGTGGCTTCATTGGGAGTGCGGTGACAGAAAATATCTCTTTTTTCCGGTGCAATCGGAATTACGATCCGCGCGTCTACCTTTACGTCTTCTCCTCTATTGACGCATGAACTACAATGGGGTCGGGCCGTATAGCTCGTTGCCATAGACAGCCCGGAGCTGCCTTCCTATGACAGGCATGAATACGGACAGGAAGAAGTAATGACTTGCGGGTCATCTACCATATCCGATCGCCGTCGAATCCACTGGATGGCCACGGTGATTGTCTTGGCCTGCGGGACACAAGCTGTGGCGGCGATCACAATCGAAACTTGCCGGGAACAGCTCCGCACGGGAAAGTACACCGAATGTCTCGAAGCCGCACGCCAGGCCATCAAGGAGGGTGCCTATCAATCGGACTGGCGCATCCTGGAACTCGAAGCCATGCTGGCTCTGGGTCAGTACAAGGAAGCGGCCCAGTACTTGGAGACCGCCTTGAGGGAATCCCGCGCGGACTTTCGCCTGTTGCGACTGGCTCATCAGGCCTATCTCCACAATGGCCAAGCCCGCGAGGCCGCTTCGATGCTCGCGACCATCTCTCGAATCGGCTCCTATCGGCGAATCGAGTATCTGGGCAGTTCCGAGGCGGTGGCCCTGGGCCAGTCCCTTCTTCTGCTCGGAGCCGAACCCCGCCTGGTGTTGCAGAACTTCTACACCTCGGTCATCAAGAATGACCCGAATTGCCGGGAGGCCTATCTGGCCGCCGGGGCATTGGCCTTGGACAAGCAGGACTTTGAGCTGGCGGCCCAGCAGTACCGCGAAGCCCTCAAACGTTTCGGAAACGACCCGGACGCCCACTTTGGTTTGGCCCAGGCATTCTATCACAGCGACCGTCGCGAGATGATCGCGGCCCTGGACGCGGCCCTGATCGTGAACCCCAGGCACGCGCCATCCCTGATCCTCCTGGCGGAGCATCAAATCGACAGCGAAGACTACGAAGGAGCAGGTGAATCCCTGGCCCGCGTCCTGGCTGTCAATCCCTGGCATCCGCAGGCGTGGGCCTATCGAGCGGTACTGGCCCATCTGGCCAACGACCCCAACGCTGCCCAGAGCTACCGCGCCAATGGCCTGAAATTCTGGCCCACGAATCCGGAAGTGGACTACCTCATCGGCCGCAAGCTCTCTCAGAACTATCGCTTCAACGAGGGCGCTGCCTTTCAACGCCGAGCGATCCAGGCCGACCCCACCTACCTGCCTGCCCGTATCCAACTGGCCCAGGATCTGCTTCGACTGGGCGAGGAGGAACAGGGTTGGGTCCTGGCCGACGAAGTGAATAAGAAAGACCCCTACAACGTCGAGGCCTACAACCTCGTTCACCTGCGCGACACGCTCACCGGTTTTCGGACCCTCTCCGAGGAGGGACTCGTCCTGAAGATGGAGAACCACGAAGCCGACGTGTACGGCGACCAAGTGATGGAGTTGCTCAAGCAGGCCAAGAACGAACTGTGCAAGAAGTACGGTTTCGTGCCGAGCAATCCGATCACCATCGAGTTGTTCCCCCATCAACAGGACTTCGCGGTCCGCACGTTCGGCATGCCCGGCGGCGACGGCTTCCTCGGCGTCTGCTTCGGCGACGTCGTCACCGCCACCAGTCCGCAGCCCCAGAGGCACGTCAACTGGCAAGCGACCCTCTGGCACGAGTTCGCCCATGTCGTGACGCTAAACCTCACCAACAACCAGATGCCCCGCTGGCTGAGCGAAGGGATCTCGGTCTACGAAGAATTGCAGCACAACCCCACCTGGGGCCAGAGAATGATCCCCCAGTACCGACGGATGATCCTGGCCGGTGAGATGACACCGGTCGGCAAACTCAGCACTGCGTTCATGAGCCCGCCCAGTCCTCTCCATCTGCAATTCGCGTACTACCAGTCGTCGCTCGTGGTCGAGTTCCTCGTCGAGCGCCACGGATTCGAGTCGATCAAAGCCATTCTTGTGGACCTGGCCCAAGGCGCGGAGATCAACAAGACGCTCGTGAAACACGCCGGCGCCATGGAGAAGATCGAGACTGATTTCAAAGCTTTCGCCCGCAAACGAGCTGAGGCCCTGGCTCCCGGCGTGGACTGGGAGCAACCGTCGCAGGATCAGGTCGATCCGACGGACTCGGACGCAGTCGCCCGATGGCTGGCCCAGCATCCGAACAACTTCTGGGCCCTGGGTCTTCATGCCCGCAATCTGATCGCCGAACAAAAGTGGGAAGAGGCGAAGGTCCCCCTGACGAAGATAATCTCCCTGTATCCTGATTACACCGGACAGGATAACGCGTACCGACTGCTGGCCCAAGTGCACCGCAACCTAGGGGAAATCGAACAAGAGGCTCAGACACTGACGACGTTGGCCAGGTTGTCGGCGGACGCGGCCGATGCATACAGCCGATTGATGGAGATCGGGATGGAACAAAAGAATTGGATGCAGGTGGCCGAGAACGGCAGTCGCTACCTTGCGGTCTATCCCATGTTGCCTGCGGCATACTGGCGGCTCGGCCGGGCCAACGAAGAGCTCGAACGCGAGGAACCTGCAATCGACGCCTACCGACGTTTGCTGTTGCTCGATCCCGCGGACCCCGTCGACATCCACTATCGCCTGGCGAAGCTCCTCCAGAAGCGCGACCCGGCGGAAGCCAAGAGGCACATCCTCGAAGCCCTTGCCGATGCCCCGCGATTCCGCGAGGGCCATCGACTGCTTCTGGCGATGCCCGAAGGAGAGAATCCAGCAATGCAGGTGACTCAGCAATGACCAGGACACGTCTGGCTATCCTGTTGACCGTACCGGCGCTGGTCGTCACCGGCGCGCTGGCTCAGCGATACTACGACCGCGTGGATCGACGCGACGTGCCGAACTGGGAGCTGGAGCCGGAATTCGCCCAGGATGCGTTCACCTTCGTGCGAATCCGGTATTCCTCGGGCTATGGCGGACGCGGCGGCAGACGGGGTTTTCGAGGAGACTTCTACGGCGGCGGCGGTGGAAGCTGGGCGACCGACTACCCCGACAGCGATCTGAACTTCTCCTGGCGTCTGCACCAGTTGACCTCGATACAGGTAAACCCCGAGCCGCTGGTTCTCGACTTGACCGACCCCAGGCTCGTCGACTACCCGTTCATTTATATCGTCGAGCCCGGCCGCCTCGTTTTCGAAGAGGCGGAAGTCGAAGCCCTGCGTCAATACCTCCTCAACGGCGGGTTCCTGATGGTTGACGATTTCTGGGGCGAGGACGAATGGTACAACTTCTATCGGGAAATCAAACGGGTGTTCCCCGACCGCGAGCCGGCCGAGTTGCCGCTGTCGCACCCGATCTTTCACGCAGTCTTCGACCTGAAGGAGAAGCCCCAGATCCCCGCGATCAACATCGCTTTGGCCGGCCGGAGCCAGGGCATCACGTGGGAACGTCCCGACGCCCGCGAGCCCCACTACAAGGCCCTCTATGACGACAAGGGTCGGATGATGGCGATCATCTGCCACAACACCGACCTCGGCGACGGCTGGGAACGCGAGGGCGAAAACGAATGGTATTTTCGCGAGTTCAGCGAAAAGAAAGCGTATCCACTGGGAATCAATATCGTGTTCTATGCGATGACGCACTGAGTTGAACAGAATAACGCAGTCCTATGGGTCCTATGTGTCGCATAGCTCCTATAGGACTGATCGGACAATAGGACCGATAGGAAAGGACCCCTCCGTTGAACAATGAAGCATATGAATCCGAGCGGCTGACCGTCGAGCAAATCAGCAGCGCCCGCGCGCGAATCGGCGCCGAGCTGTCCAAGGTGATCGTCGGTCAGCAAGAAACAATCGAGCACCTGCTGATCGCGGTCCTCTCCGGCGGCCACTGCCTCCTGACCGGCGCGCCGGGTCTGGCCAAGACGCTGCTGGTCAAGTCGCTGGCGGAGCTGTTCGATCTGAAGTTCCAACGGATCCAGTTCACGCCGGACTTGATGCCCGCGGACATCACGGGCACTGAGATCCTCCAGGGCTCCGACCACGAACGAACGATGACGTTCGTCAAAGGGCCCATCTTCGCCAACATGATCCTGGCCGACGAGATCAACCGCACGCCGCCCAAGACGCAGGCGGCCATGCTCGAAGCGATGCAGGAGCATCACGTCACCGCGGCGGGGGTCTGCTACAAGCTCAGCGAGCCCTTTTTCGTTTTTGCCACGCAGAACCCCATCGAGATGGAAGGCACGTACCCGTTGCCCGAAGCTCAGCTCGACCGGTTCATGTTCAACGTGTCGATCGATTACCTCTCGGAGGACGACGAAGTCGCGGTCGTGCGGCAGACCACGACGACCGAACCGGAGCCCATCTCGCGTATCTTCAGCGGCGAGGATCTGCTTCGGTTTCGCAACGTGGTGCGAAAGGTCCCAATCGCGGAGGATGTCGTACGGTACGCGGTGCGTCTGGCGGCCGCGTCGCGTCCCCATCCGGAGAACCCCCTGGCGTTCGTCAACGAATGGGTCACCTGGGGCGCCGGCCTGCGGGCCTCGCAGTACATGGTGCTCGGCGCCAAAGCCCGCGCCCTGCTCTACGGCCGCTCGCACGTGAGCTTTGAGGACATCAAGGCCCTGGCCGCGCCGGTGCTTCGCCATCGCGTCCTGCTCAACTACCGCGCGGAAGCCGAGGGTGTCCATGTTGACGGTCTCACCGAACGACTGCTCAAGTCCGTGAAGGAGAAACCTGCGAAATGAGAGACGGTGCGATCCCATCCCAGTTTGGCGGCATGATCGATCCATCGGCGTTGATGAAGATCAAATCGATGGAGCTCCGCGCCAAGGTGGTGGTCGAAGGGTTCTGGAAAGGGATCCATCGCAGTCCCTATCACGGCTTTTCCGCCGAGTTCACTGAGTACCGCCAGTACACGCGAGGTGACGATCCCCGTTACATCGACTGGCGGGTCTTCGCCCGCAGCGACCGGTATTTCATCAAGAAGTTCGAGGATGAGACCAACCTCCGCTGCCATCTGCTGATCGACCACAGCAAATCGATGGGCTACAGCTCAGGCGAGTACACCAAATCGCAGTACGCCGGCACACTCGCGGCGACGCTGGCGTACTTCCTCTTCACGCAGGGCGACGCGGTCGGACTGGCGACGTTCGACGACCGGATCCGCGAGTACATGCCGCCCCGCAACCGGCCCAGCTATCTGCGCCGCCTGATGCAGGCGTTGGAGGCGAGACCCGAGGGCAGCGCCACGAGCCTGGGGGCTCCCCTCCAACGAATCGCACAGATCCTGACCAAACGGGGCATGATCGTGTTGATCTCCGACCTGTTGACCTCGATCGAGCCGCTTGAACGAGACTTGGGCTACCTCCGCGCCGGGGGACATGACATCGTGCTTTTCCACGTTCTGGACCCGACGGAATTGAGCTTCGATTTCCAGGTCCCCGCTCTATTCGAAGACGTCGAAAGCGGTCGGGACCTCTACGTCGATCCCGTCGCCGCACAAAAACACTATGGACGCATGCTGGGCGAGCATCTCGACAGCGCCAAGTCCATCTGCGGCCGGCTCGGGATCGATTACCATTTGTTCGCGACGGACCGCCCGTACGATGCCGCGTTGCTGGAGTTCTTGCAGCACCGGATGCGAGTTCGCAAACAGGTCCGGCGTATCCGCAGGCCGGGAGGCGGGAGGATCCCATGAGTTTTCTATACCCCTTGCTCCTGGCCGGCATTGCTGCGGTGGCGTTACCCATCGTGTTGCACATGATCCGCAGGCATACGCGAAAGCGGGTGACGTTCAGTTCGCTGATGTTCCTGCGAACCACGGCCCCACGATTGCGAAACCGCAGCCGTCTGGAGCACATCCCCCTGCTGATTTTGCGTTGTCTGATCGTGTGCTTGTTGGCGCTGGCCTTCGCAAGACCGTTCTTGTCGAAGCCTCTTGCAGCAGCCAAAACCCAATCCGCAAGACGGATCGTCCTTCTGCTGGACACCAGCGCGTCGATGCGACGAGCCGACATGTGGGAGCAGGCCGTCGAAGAAGCCCGATCCGTCCTGGCGGACGTCGGGCCGTCAGATCGCGTGTGCCTGATGACGTTCGACGGGGTCGCGAAGACATGGATCGGCTTCGAGCAATGGAGCACGATGGACCTGCCCCAGCGGACGCCCGCCGCGATACGAAGCCTGACAGACGCATCTCCGGGTTGGGGGGCTACGAATCTGGGGCAAGCCCTGATCGCAGCCGCTGAAACGATCGAGGACGACGAAGTCGGCGACGACCGGCAAGCTCCCAGTCTCCGACAAATCGTACTCATCAGCGACCTGCAACAGGGCAGTGACCTTTCGGCCCTGCTCGCCTACCAATGGCCCGAGCCAATCGAATTGGCGATCCGAACAATCGCCTCTAAGGAGGTGACCAACGCGTCCCTGCAACTGGTCGTCAGCCGAAATGTCCTGGCATCGCCCCGACAGAATGGCGGGATCAGTGTCCGCGTCAGTAACTCCACAGATGCGACGAAAACTCGCTTCCAACTGGGATGGGACGCCGAGCCTCAGATGGTACGTGAGGTCTACGTGCCGCCGGGACAGAGCGTGGTCGTTCAGGCCCCGCCAAGACCCGCTTCTCCGACCGCGACCCGGCTCGTCCTGACCGGCGACGATCACGACTTCGACAATGCTCTGCACGTCGCCTTGCCGTTGGAACAGCAGGCGATCATTCTCTACCTCGGCGAGGACGACCCGAACGATCCCAAGGCGATGCACTATTACGTTCACCAGGCGTTCACCGCGTCTTCGCACGTCACAACACGATCGACCCGCGGCGTCCTGACCGAGCAGGATTTGACGACTGCGAGCCTGGTGGTTGTGGCAGATACGACAGCCCAGGCGAATACTGCGGCATTGCGCCGGTATCTGGAATCCGGCCGCACGATTCTGCTGGCGCTTGGTTCCCCTGAAGGCGCTGCGACGGTGCGGGCTCTGACGGGCATCGGTAACCTGGAGTGTCACGAGGCCGAGGTCGGACGGTACGCCATGCTCGATTCGATCGACTTCAAGCATCCGTTGTTGGCACCGTTCTCCGACCCGCGGTTCGGCGACTTCACCCGGATTCATTTCTGGAAGCACCGTTGCCTCAGCCTCGCCGATCTTCCCCAAGCCAGAGTGCTGGCCCGTTTCGACGGCGACGCACCCGCCTGGATCGAGATCCCCGTCGGCCGGGGTTCATTGCTGGTCTGGACCAGCGGGTGGCATCCATCCGACAGCGACCTGGCGCTGTCGTCCAAGTTCGTTCCGCTGCTGTACTCGATCCTCGAACAAGGTGGGACGTTTGCGGAACGACAGTCGCAGTACCTCATCGGGGATGCGGTGCGCATGTCGGCCCAACGTGTCCAGAAGCCCGATGGTTCGACCCTGGTTCTGGACGATGACTTGACCTTCACAGCGACCGACCTTCCCGGCATCTATGCCGTCCAGTCACCGACCGGCGGCAGAAACTTCGCTGTCAATCTCGCCCCCGCGGAGAGCCGCACGGAACCGATGGCGGTCGAAGACCTGGAGAGGATGGGGATTTCCCTGCGATCTGTCTCCGACGTCGTGTCCACAGTCGGCGCACACGCGATGCAGCACCGTAGTTTCGCGCAGATGGAATCTCAACAGAAGCTCTGGCGATGGGTTCTGGTGGCAACGCTAGGCATGCTCTTGGTCGAGATCTGGCTGGCGGGCCGGCTGACCCGCATCGGCCCGATATCCGAGGGACAACAACCATGATCGAAGAAGCTCTTCGCAGACAAATGCAGCCCGCGGTGGACCGTCGAATGCACGTGCATCTGGCGTGGCGGATGGCCGCCTGCTGGCTCATCGCCGGACTCATCGGCATCGTTCTGGCAATGGTTGGCTGGCTGTGGGGCTGGAGGTCGCCCTGGACCACCCTGAGCCTGTTCATCGGCGCGCTCCTGGCGACAATCTGGCTGATCCAGCGGTCGCGCCGCATGCAGCCGGACTATCGCGCTTTGGCGAGAACCATCGAGCAGCAGCACCCTGAGCTCCAGGCCCTGCTCCTGGCGGCGGTCGAGCAAAAACCCGAAGGCCCCGAGGGCCAGTGGGGCTACATGCAAAGACGAGTCATCGGCGAGGCCATCGAGCACGCGGCCGGTCATGAATGGCAGGAGAGCATATCGGTGACGCAGCTCTTCGTGGCCAATTTCGCCCGCTTTGCCGCGATCGTGTTCCTGGTCGTCGTTCTGCTGCAGGTCGTGCCCTCGACGTCGTTCATGCTCGGCCATGGAAAAGGGATTCTGAACGCCCAGGACTACAACGTCAGCGTCAGTCCAGGCGACGCGGAAATCGAGCAGGGGTCGCCCGTGGTGATCCTGGGCCGCTTCGAAGACAAGGTGCCGTCGAGCGTGAACCTAGTCTTCACGCCGACCGGGCAGGAGTCCCAGCAGATTCCGTTGACCCGCAGTCTCGACGACCCGGTCTTCGGCGGTATCCTCCAGGACGTCCGATCCAACCTGCGATACCACATCGAGTATGAGGGCCGACGCACCCGCGAATACACGATCAGCGTCTTTCAGAGCCCCGAGCTGCTCCGCACGGATGCGACAATCACCTATCCCTCGTACACGAAACTGCCCGAAAAGAAGATTGCCGACACGCGGCAGATCGCTGTGGTCGAGGGCTCAAAGGTCACGCTGCGATTCACATTGAACAAACCCGTCACAACCGCCAGGCTCAGTCCCCGATCGGGAATCGCACTGGCCTTGACAACGGACGACAAGGACCCCAACGTGCTGACGGCATCGATCACCGCCTCGCAGAGCGAACGCTACGAACTGCATATGGCGGACGCTCAGGGCCGGACGAACAAGATGCCGCCGCGATTCACGATCGATGTACACAAAAACATGCCTGCGGAGATCAAGCCTGTGTTTCCGAACCGCGACGTGGCGGCCTCGCCTCTGGAGGAAATCAACCTCGAAGCCGAGGTGTCCGACGATTACGGCGTGACCGGCTATGGTCTGACATATGCACTGGTCGGCGTGGAGAGTCGGGAGGTGAGGCTGGATTTGCAGACACCTGCCGACAAGCCGCAAATCAAGCACCTGCTGGCCATGGAGGATCTCAAGGCCCAGCCCGACCAGTTGCTCACCTATCATTTCTGGGCCGACGACATCGG
>JAGPGT010000332.1 GCA_018055905.1 Phycisphaerae bacterium | reverse complement strand
GCGAAACGTACTTCATCCTGATGAACCAGTACGATGACCCCGGCGCCACCCTGGACTGGTCCGTGCAGGTGAAGTTCAACCTGGCCAGCGGAGCGATCATCGCTGACCAGCCCGCCACCACCAACAGCGGCAAAACGATTGTGTTCGACAAGTGGGTCAAGATTGACCTGACGATCGATCTGGCCGCCAACACCGTCGACATGTACTATGACGGTGTGAAGATCGCCTCCGGCATATGGGACGACAACAACCATGGAACGTTCCAAGCGATCGATTTGTTCGGCAATGGCGCTTCGTCGGTCTACTATGACGACATCGTCGTGAAGCAGTAACCCTTCGACCTCGTGTCGAGTCGGTCAAGTCATGTAGTTACACAAAGGCGGCCCCGGCAATCTGTCGGGGCCGCCTCTATTTCTGTCCACGGTCGCAATTGTAGTCGTACGAAGAGCGTCCCGCTCAACCGCAAACCGCAAATCGCAAATCGTCAATTGCCAAGATGCAGGATCTTGGCGCCTTCGATGCCGTTGAACTTCGTCGAGGAGGCGATGCTGTAGGCGCCGATGTTCTCAGTGTAAAGGCAGTCCCCGATCTGCAGGTCCGCAGGCAGGTGCTCCGAGAGCGAGATCTTGTCGAAGCTGTCGCACGTGGGACCCACGACTGCGCAGACCTCCATCGGCCCCTCACGAAACGCCTGAAAATTGGGCACCCAGTGGTCATAGACCACGCCGGAAAAGGTGTGGTAGACGCCGTCGTTGATGTAGTAGAAGACCTTCCCATCCCGGCGGGCCCTGCCGACGATCTCCGAGACCAGCACCGCGGCGGTCGCCACCATGAACCGTCCCGGCTCGGCGATGATCTCGACGTCCTGGGGGAACAGCCGGTCGCACTCCGATTCGATCAACTCGCCCAGCTTGGCGAAGTCCGGCACCCGCGAGTCGTACGGCACCGGGAACCCACCTCCGATATCGACGATCTTGAGCGGATAGCCCTTCTTGCGGGCGTCGTGGAAGATCTGCGAGCAGATGTCCAGTGCCGCGGTGTAGTTGTCGAACGTCGTGCACTGGCTGCCGACGTGGAAGCTCAGGCCCTCAACCACCAGGCCCAAGTCGAACGCAGTCTGGATCAGGCCGCGGGCGTCGCCGGGCTCGGCGCCGAACTTCGAGCTCATCTCCACCTGCGAGCCGATGTCGGGCACTTTGAGCCGTAGGACCACGCCCGCGGTGTCGCAATACTCCTTGATCTTAACCAGCTCGTCGGAGTTGTCGAACGTCACCAGCGGCTTGTACCGACGGATCTTGCCCAGCGTCACCTTGTCCTTGATCGTGTTCGAGAAGATGATCTTGTCCCAGATGTAGAAGTCCTTGTCCTTCTCTTCGAAGTGCGCGATGTACTCATAGACCTGCATGAATTCGTTGTAGGAGGCCACATCGAAGCTGGCCCCCTCGTCGAAAAGGGTCTTGACGATCTCGGGATTGGAGTTGGCCTTGACCGCGTAGTACGCCTGCACCCGCGGCAAGTGTCTTTTGAACGTCCGGTAGTTCTCCCGAATCCGATTGTGGTCGATAATCAGCAGGGGAGTCCCGTGCTCGCGGGCCAGGGTAAGGGCTTGTTCCTTCATCTTCTCCGTTTCCATGCGACAAGTGCAAACTGTCAAGTTTGAAGTTCAAAGCAGGAGAGGCGAGAGCCCCCTGCTTAAAACTTCACACTTCAAACTTGAGACTTCTCCTGGCTGAGCTTTCTCATGAATCCCTTGAGCTTCTCGATCTCGCGGTTGTTTTCGAGATACGACTTGATGAGCTTCTCATGGAGCTCCGCACCACGGTCATAGAGCCTCTTGAGTCGACGGGGTTTGGTCGTCTGGATCGCGTAGGCCGCCATAATGGGCAGCGCAACCGTGACGTCCAAATACGCAGTGACCGTCTCTTCGAGTTTCGTCGGATCGATCTTGCCCCAACTGGCAGCCTCGGACGGCGGCGCACCGGACAAGCCTCCGGTGTCGGGCCGGGCATCCGTCACGTTGATGTCGTAGTCCTGCCCGACCTCCGGGATCATCAGCACTTCCTGGATCTGCGGCTCGGTCTGGAGCATGAAGTTCTTCGGGCTACCGCCTCCGATGAGGATGACGCCGGTCTTGCCTTTTTCGTATTTCTTGGCGTTCAGGATAATCGCGGTCGAGTCGTTGACGTCAATGCTCGGATTGATCTTGAGCTGGAACCGATCGCGCATGCCGGCCGCCTCCGCCAACAGTTCCAGGCCCGCCACGTTCATGCCGATCGTGGAGTCGCCCGGCGACGACGTGAATACCGGAATCCCATTGCGATAGGCCGCAGCCAGAACACTCACTTGCCCGGTCCCGTTCTTCCTTTCGTACTCGTCGAGAACCTTACCCAAGTGGTGGTAGAATTCCCGCGTACCCATCTCCTTCTGAAACTCCGGCCGGACCAGAATCTCGCGCAGTTGCCGGTCGGTCTCCATGAGCACGTCTTCGTAATCAAATAGGATGTCGTAGATCCGGGTGACGCCTTTGTCCCGCAAGTCCGCGTCGTTGACGTTGTGGCTGCCCCGGAACATCGGCAGATTCAGCGCAAAGTGCAGGTCGTGGTACATGTTCGCGCCGGTAGCGACGATCCAATCCACCAGGCCGTGATTCATCAGCGGAATGATGGCCGACGGTCCCAGGCCTGCAGGCGTCAGCGCCCCCGCCAGGCTCATGCCGACGGTCACGTCGTCCGCGGAGTAGCGGTCCCGAAGCAGGTGGCAGGCCGCCCGCAACCGGCCGCCGTTATAGGCATCCATATTATCGACCAACTGTACGATACTGGTGTCCGCGGTAATCGGCGCCGGAAGGATCCGCTTGCCGGAGAGATACTTTGCCTTGCCGGGACATGAGGACTTGTCGTGTG
>JAGPGT010000331.1 GCA_018055905.1 Phycisphaerae bacterium | reverse complement strand
GGCCAAAGCCCTTCCTTGGTACCCATGTACAGCCGCGCGACCTTGACCTTGCTCTTCCGGCAGCCGGGACTGATGAGCCGGGACCCCGCGGCGCGTGCGCCGCCTGCGAAGAAACCGGCGCCCGCGAGATAGACGCCACTGCCCGCTGCGATCTGCAAGAACTCCCTGCGATTGACCTGTTCGGACATGACCATCCCCTTCAATAGCGGTTTCCGAGGAGGATTTCCCGAAAATGAAAAATAGATATCTCATTCTCCATTTGCAGGAACTCCTATTTCGACACCTCACGATCTACATCTTCGTGAGATCTGCATATTGTAGAAGCAGGGATTTCGTCTGTCCACTGTTGAAACTGATCGTCACAACGCTGTTGGCGCCCATATCGACGAATTTCTTGACTCGTCCGAGACCGAAAGTCTTGTGTTTGACGAGCTGGCCCGGTTCATAGGGAGCCGGACGGCTCTGGTGCGAAGCCTTGGAAGCCAGGGGCTTCTGCAACGGTTCGGTCCGACGCAATGGCTCTTCGACACGCAACGGCCTCAGAGAACAATCATCACGGTCCACCGACTCCGGCATCAGACCGGATCCGAGTTCATAAAGGAATTGCGAAGGAATCGTTCGCAGAAACTGGCCTCGGATCGTGCGGTACTGTGCGTAACTGAGGTACAGATTCGTCTTGGCCCGCGTCATGCCGACGAAGAAAAGCCGCCGCTCTTCCTCCAACTCCTCGGGGTCGTTGTGGGATCGTTCATGGGGGAGGATTCCGTGCTCCAGACCGATGACGAACGCATGCTCGAACTCCAGGCCCTTGGCCGCGTGCAGCGTCATCAACGCGACCTTCTCACCTGCGGAATCGTACGCGTCGGCATCGCTGAATAGGGCGATCTGCTGGAGATAGTCCACCAACGAAGGGGTTTCGCTCTGCTTGTCGTAGACCGCCGCAGTGCTGATCAACTCCTCGATGTTCTCCCGCGAAGCCTGCCCTTCCGGGCCGGCAGCCTTGAACGAGGCTTCCAGGCCCGTGGCGGTGAAGACCTTCTCCATCAGGGGGGCAACTTTGCCGTTCGCCTGGGCCGCGAAGGCCTCCATCATCCGAACGAAGTTCTGCAGCTTGGTCTTGACGGAATCTCCCAGACCCGAAACGCTGTCGGCATTCCGCATCGCGTCGAACAGGGGGATGCCGTGGGCGGACGCGTACTCCTGCACCCGCTCGACCGTGACCTTGCCGATTCCACGGGCTGGCGTATTGATGATCCGCAGCAACGCGATCTCGTCGGCAGGGTTCACGAGGACCTTCAGATAAGCCAGGATGTCGCGGATTTCCTTGCGGCAGTAGAATTCGACGCCTCGCACGACCTGATACGGCGTCCGATGTCGGATGAACGCCTCCTCCAAGGCCCGGCTCATCGAATTGATCCGGTAGAAAACCGCGATGTCCCGCCCGGAAACGCCGGAAGCCAGTAGCGAACGCACCTCGCGTCCCACACCGTCGGCCTCGGCCGCCTCGTCCGCGTAGCACTGGACGACGATCCGCCCCTCGTGCGTTCGCGTCGGGATCAGGCTCTTGGGTTTGCGATTGCGGTTGCAGGCGATCAGCCTGTCGGCCGCCCGCAGAATGGGCGCGGTGCTGCGGAAGTTCTCCTCCAGACGGATCGTCACCGCCTCGGGCCAGTCCTTCTCGAAGACCAGAATGTTACGGATGTCCGCGCCCCGCCAGCGGTAGATCGACTGGTCCGGATCACCGGTGGCGCAGATGTTGCGATGGTGAACCGCAATTGCCTTGGCGAGCCGGTACTGGGCGTGGTTGGTGTCCTGATACTCGTCGATCAGCAGATATTGGAACCGCTCCGCCATCTCCTTGCAGACGGTTGCGTTGCCCTCCAAGAGCAGGGCCACTTTCATGAGCAGGTCGTCGAAATCCACGCCGTGTCGCTCGGCCAGGAGTTTCTGATACCGGGCATACACCTTGGCCAATGCCTGAGAGAAATAATCGACCGCCTGCTCCTTGAAAGCATCGGGATCGATGAGCTTGTTCTTGAGCGTCGAGATCGCCTCCAGCATCCGGCCCGGCGCGAATGCGCCCGAATCCAAATTGCAGTCGGCAATGGCCTGCTTGACACATCGGGTCTGGTCGGCATCGTCATAGATGCTGAAATTGGGGTTGATCCCCGCCGCGTCGGCATAGCGACGTAGAACCCGCACACAAAGGGAATGGAACGTGCTGATGTAGGCCCCGCTGGAGGCGCCGAGCGAGGCCGCCCGTTGCCGCATCTCCTCAGCGGCCTTGTTCGTAAACGTGATCGCGCAAATGTTGTGCGGACGGACGCCCGACTCGATCAGACAAGCGATGCGAAAAGTGATGACGCGGGTCTTGCCACTGCCGGGCCCGGCCAGAACCAACAGTGGCCCGTCGCGGTGGCATACGGCTCTTTTCTGGGAAGGCGTCAGTTGTTGCAGAAGCGATGCGTCCATGACCGAAATTCAACCCTCGAAAAGGCGGACGCGTGGGCATGGAGAGGCCAGATGGCTCTTCGATTTGTTCCCTGGGACACACCCTCGCGTCAATGCCTCACTGCATCTGTTCCTTTTGTAGTTGCTCCATCTGTCGGAACACGTGCGCCTCAGCCTGCTCCAACTGCTTCAGAAGCTCAGGCTTCTCCCTTGCGATCCGAGCCATCAGACTCTGGTGGATATACGGCGGATAGGCGTCACTACTGAGAAATTGACGGATCGCATAATATTTTAGCACCGCCATCGAGGGCAAGTCAACTCTCGGGGTATCGCCGAATTCCTTGTGGTAGTGGTCCCACACTTCCTGGGCGAATCGCTCATTTCCCGCGGCCGCGTCGTCCTCATAGAGCGCGTACAGACGATATGCGTTGATGAGAAGCATCACGACCTGTTCGCTGGCGTCGTG
>JAGPGT010000098.1 GCA_018055905.1 Phycisphaerae bacterium | reverse complement strand
CAATACGATCAACCCGTCCTCGTGCGACTGAACACCCTCGACCGAAACGAGCTTCGCGACGGGTTCCCCAAGACCGCGGAAGAGTTGTTCGAGTATCACGCGGTCATCCTGGACGACATCGAAGCAACGTTCTTCTCCCGCGACCAGATGGACCTGATTCGCCGGTACGTCACACAGCGAGGCGGCGGCTTCCTCATGCTCGGCGGCAAGGAATCGTTCCAGAAAGGCGACTATCAGCGTACACCCATCGCGAGCATCGTACCGGTCTACCTGGACCCCGTGCCTGCCGCCAAGAACAGCCTGGGCGCCAGACTGAGCCTCACCCGCGAGGGATGGCTTGAGCCCTGGGCGAGGCTTCGCGACAACGAAAAGGACGAACAGCAGCGGCTCGCGGAGATGCCGGAATTTCAAGTGGTGAACCGGGCGCGAGCCGTCAAACCCGGCGCGAGGGTCGTCGCCACGGTCGACGCGAAAGACTCCCAGGAACTCCCCGGCCTGATCGCACAACAAGTCGGCAACGGCCGCTCGGCCGCCCTGGTGGTCGGTGACGTCTGGCGATGGGGCATGCAGAACGCCCAGATGCGCGAGGATATGGACAAGTTCTGGCGTCAGACCTTGCGATGGCTGATCGCCGACGTGCCTGCGAGGGTCTCGCTCCAGGCCCATCACAAACTCGCAGAGTCCAACCAGCCTGTCGTGCTGCAGGTCCGCGTCCGCGACAAAGCGTTCGAGCCGATGGACAACGTCTCGATCTCGATGGAAGTGCTCGAACCCGACGGAAGCTCGGTCCGATTGACCGCTGTGCCCTCGGACTCCGAGAGCGGGCAGTTCGAGGCGACCTATGTCCCGCGGACCAGCGGCGGCTATTACGCTCACGTCACCGTCAGTGATGCCAAAGGCGACAGGCTGGGCGAGGCTGAGACCGGATGGTCGGTCGATCGGGAGGGACGCGAATTCGCCTCCATCCGACCCAACCGGGCCCTGCTGGAGCAAATCGCCCGCCAGACCGGGGGACGCGTCGTGGAGCTGAATGAATTGAACCGTTTCGCCCGCGATCTGCCGCAACGGGAGGCCCCGGTCAGCGAGGTCTGGGTCCGCCCTTTGTGGGATCTGCCTGGGGTGGTACCTGTGGTGTTCCTGTTCGCTCTGAGTTGCTTCGTCGCCGAGTGGGGGCTTCGTCGCTGGAAAGGACTGCCGTGAGGACCTTGTTGACCTTATTGACCTTATTGATTGGTTCTCCAAACACGGAGTCGATGGATACCGCCTTCACACCGTCTGTCGCTGCGTCTGGGACGGTGATCGTCGTTGTGGGCGCCGCCGGTACGCCGGAATATGCGCCGCAGTTCGCTCGCTGGGCCGATCTTTGGAAAGAGGCTTGTAAGAAGGGGAACGTCGAATTCATCGGCATCGGCCTGGACCCGAACGAGAACGCATCCGACCGCGCCAGGCTCCAGGAGACACTGGCGAAGCAGGCTCGGCAGTCCGCCGCCCCTTTGTGGCTGGTCCTGATCGGGCATGGCACCTTTGATGGGCGGGTGGCCCGATTCAATCTCCGCGGGCCCGACGTCTCGGCCGGCGACTTGGCGGACTGGCTCAAACCGATGAACAGACCCATCGCGGTGATCAACACCGCCTCCGCCAGCGGGCCGTTCCTGAAGGAACTCTCGGCCCCCGGCCGAGTGGTCATTACCGCGACCAAGAGCGGCTTCGAGCACAACTTCGCGCGTTTCGGTCAGTACCTCGCGGAAGCGATCGCGCAACCGCAGGCAGACCTCGACAAGGACGGTCAGACCTCACTACTCGAAGCGTATCTCACCGCGTCGCACGCCGTGGGCGCATTCTACACCGCTGCCGGTCGCCTCGCGACCGAGCACGCCCTGCTCGACGACAATGGCGATGCCCTGGGCACGCCCGCCGAATGGTTCCGCGGCATCCGCCCGGTGCAGAGGGCCCGGGAGGGCGTATCCCTCGATGGCTACCGAGCCCACCAACTCCATCTTGTGCACAGCGAAACGGAAGCCGCGATGCCGTCGGACCTGCGAGCCAAACGGGATCGGCTCGAACTCCAGATCATCGAACTGCGGGACACCAAGTCCCGATATTCACAAACCGAGTACTTCGCACGGCTGGAGCCCCTCGTACGCGAGATCGCACGCATCTATGAACGAGCGGAATCCATGGCCGGCCGCTGACCGCCTCAGTTGATCGTCAGCATCGCGACCGTCTCCTGGTCCTTGACGATGATGCGATTGCCCGCCATCACCGGGTGCGCATAGATCGGCGTATCGGAGACTTTGACCTTCGCCACTTCCGCATACGCCTTTTCGCTGGGCTTGAAGACGATCAATTCGGAACTGCTGGGCAGAACCAGCAAGCAGGAACCCACGTCAACCGTCGCGCCGAAACCGCCGCGATCTCGCGAGGTTTCGTCGATCCAGGCTGTCTTGCCTGTCCTGGCGTCGACGCAGAACAGGTTGCCCCTGTCCGAGAGACCGAAGAGAAAACCATCGCGCAACACCGGCGTGTTGTACTGTGGAGCGATGTCCGGATTGCTCCAGAGCTCGCTGGCGGCCAGACCCTCGCCCTTCTTTTCGATCTTCACCGCCTTGATGCCCCGTCCGGCGCCCATGTAGATCACCGTCCGACCGTCGATGATCGGCGTCGCGGCATTGTACGACCGATTCGCGGGCGCGAAGGGAAGTTGCCACAGGAGCTTGCCGTCGGAAGTCGCGATGCCGACGATGCCCTTCTCCGTCAGCGTTACGACCTGCTTGACGCCGTCGACCGTCATCAGTGCGGGCGACGCATACTCCGGCCCTTCCTCGCCCCAGCGCCATTTCTCGTCACCCGTGGTCAGGTCGAACGCGATGATCGCACCGTTGCCCTGCCCGCCAACGTGCACGATGGCCAGACCATCCACGATAATCGGCGACATGGCCGTAAAGAATCGAGGCACTACGTTGGGGAACGGGTCCTTGCGCCACAGAAGTTTGCCGTCGACCGAGAGGCAGGACACGATGCCGCTGACACCCAACGTCACGATCTTGCCCTCGGCCACAGCGGGCGAACTTCGAGGCCCGGGGTGCCGACTGGCCGCTCCGGTCACCGGCTTGGCAACGTACTTATCCGCCCAGAGCTGTTTCCCGTCGGCGGCGTTCAAGCACAGGATGGCCTCTTCATCGCCCTGTCGAGCAAAAACAAAGAGCTTGTCCCCCACCAAGGCGGGCGTCGCGCAGCCTGTGCCCACCGTCGTCTTCCATTGCGGCGTGAGCTCTTTCGGCCATTCCTGGGGAGCGGTGAACCCGTGAACCACACCGTCCCGATGGGGACCTCGCCATTGTGGCCAATCCTGGGCCGTAACAGAATTCGCACACATCAAACATACCCACACGGCCATGATGATTCGCTTCACCTGTCCCATAGTCACCTCCTATTTTGCAGTCCGTTGAAAAACACCAAAAACTGCGTCTTGATCGAAACAAGTATACTGCCGCCATCCCCGCCGCGGCAAGACAGAGAGTGATTGCCGTGGAGGGCAATTTTTTGCGGTCCTGAGCCGTCTTGCTTTGGGAACCGCAGACCGCGTGTGGACAACCCATGGACAAGCGGATAGAGTGAAACACCGACGATCTGCTCAGGATCAAAACGGATCATTGGCAATAAGGAGACCTGATCGATGATGAAGAACCGAAATCTCAGTCGGCGCAATTTTCTGCTCCACGGGGCGGCTGTAGTCGGCGCCGCTGCGACGTGGCCGGCCATCGTGCCCTCGACCGTTCTGGGGGCCGCGGCGCCCAGCAATCGCATCACTCTGGGCATGATCGGTATGGGCTTACAGATGGGTGGACATTTCCGCGGAATGCTCAACCGCAGGGATGTACAGGTCCTGGCGGTCTGCGATGTGGACCGGACCAAACGGGAGAACGCCAAGAGCCAGGCGGAGAGGGCCTATGCAGGCCAGAGTGGAAGCGGAACCTATAAGGGCTGCGACGCATACCTGGAGTACGAAGAACTCTGTGCCCGGCCGGACATCGACGCGGTGATGGTGATGACGCCCGACCACTGGCACGCGATGTGCTCGCTGGCAGCCATCAAAGCAGGCAAAGATGTGTTCTGCCAGAAACCCATGACGCTCACGATCCGTGAAGGGCGTCTGATGAGCGACGCCTGCAAACAATACGGTACGGTTTTCCAGGTCGGGTCACAGCAACGGTCCGAACGGGCCTTTCGCAAGGCTTGCGAGATCGTCCGCAACGGGTGGATCGGCAAAGTTCATACGATCTATGCGAGCCTGGGAGAATTCGCCCCGCCGACGACACTGCCTGAAGAACCGATCCCCGATGGCTTCGACTACGACCGCTGGTTGGGCCCAACCCCTTGGTTCCCCTACAATTCTGAACGTGTCAAAGCCGACTTCGGCGGCGGATGGCGACGGTTCTGGGAGTACGGCTCCCGCAAAAACGGAGACTGGGGTGCACATCACTTCGATATTATCCAATGGGCTCTGGGCATGGACGACTCCGGTCCGGTGAAGTTCGTCCCTAAAGGCTGGGGGGGGCATCGTTATCAGACCCATTATTACGCCGACGGCACCAAGGTCCTCCGTGACCACCCGATTCGCGGCGGCCACATGATCCAGTTCATCGGCACGCAGGGCGAGGTCATGGTCAGTCGGGGGGATCGACTCGATACGATCCCTGCAGAGCTGGCCAAAGCGCCGCTGTTGCCCAGCGAGATTCACCTCTACGAATCCCGCGATCACGACGGCAATTGGCTCGACTGCATCCGCACACGCAAGCCACCGATCTGCCCTGCCGAGATCGGCCATCGCACCGCGACGATTTGCCACCTCAGCGGCATTGCCGAACGGCTGGGTCGCCCGTTGAAATGGGACCCGATCGAAGAAAGAATTCTCGACGACCCCGCGGCCGAGCGTTGGTATGACCGGCCGCGTCGGGCTCCGTACGTGTTGTGAGACGGGCCCGACCCTGGGGACCCAAGTGAATCTGCCATGATTGAAGAGGAAAAAAAATGACACGCAGCCTCTTGAGAATATCGGTCGTCGCAATGACGACACTGGCTTTGTCCTTGACGGCGACTTCCGCCGTCGCCCAAACCACGGACGAACTGATCAACCAATTGTGCGGCAGGACCCCAGCCCCTGCGCGCAACGCGGCCCAGTTGGCCGAAGCCTATGAGAAGGCGTTCGAGCACCTGCTGCCTCTGATGTCCGCGCAGAACGCGGGCTCTCGCTACGCACCCCAGATCCTGCTCCAGGACATGGGCTCTCATGCGGCCCGCCCCGGCGCGGAGATCGAGCGCGAAACGCTGGCCAAGGTCCTCGCCAAAAATGTCGATCGCGCGGATCTGGACAGGACGGTTCGCCACTGGATCGTGCTCCAACTCGAACGGATCGGCAAAGGGGAATCGGTCCCCTGTCTGGCGAAACTGATGACCGATCCGGACGAGCATCTGCGGGATTTCGCCCGCCGGGCTCTGGAGAAAAACCCCGATGCCAGCGCGACGGACGCCCTGCTCAAGGCCTTGGTCCAAGCTAAAGACGCCAAATGGAAAGTCGGCCTCATCAACGCCTTGGGAACTCGGGGTGCGAGGATCGCGGTACAACCGCTACAAGATGCTCTGGGCGATGCGGATCCCTCCGTCGCGGCGGCGGCAGTCACCGCCCTGGCGAATATCGGGGGCCAGGACGGTGCCCGAGCCATCCTGGGCGTTTTTGAGATGCCCCTCAGCCCATTGTACATGAAGGCCGCTCAGGGGCTGATCGACATCGCACAAGAGAGGGTCCGCCGGAACGATCTTGCCGGCGCGATGGAGATCTATGGCTGGCTCTATGAAGGTGCGACATCCTTTGCTCGCAACAACCCGGACATCAACCCCTTCAATATCCGAGCCGCTGCGATCGTGGGGATGATCGCCTGCAACCCGCTCCAGGCCAGCGAGCAGATCCACACCTGGATGCATGACGAAGATCCCAAGGTCCGCGCTGCGGTCGTCGCAGCAGTACGGGCGTCGCCCAGTAAGGCACCGACCCGGGCCTTGACCGCCTTGCTGACCGACCTGGACCCCCAGTCCCAGGTCCAAGTCCTCGGCTTGCTCGCCGATCGAGGCGACCTATCCTCGGTCGATCCGGTCAAGAGACTCCTGGACAGCCCCCAAGAGATAGTACGTCTGGCCGCGATCGAGACTCTCACGAAGATCGGGACCGATGACGGCGCCGAGGCCCTCTTGCCGATCGCAGTCGCCGGCTCAGGCCCAGCGCAAAGAGCCGCTCGTGAAGGCCTGGCGACGATGGCCGGTCCTCGCGTGGAGGAAGCGATCGCCGCCTACGCCGCAGCCGGACGACCTGAAACACGCGTGGTGGCCATCGGCCTGCTGGGAAAACGACGCGCGGCGGGCACAGCGGAAATCCTGCTCAGCTACGCCTCCGACGCCGACGAGCAAATCGCGCGTGCAGCGTTCGCAGCGATGGCGGACGTCGCCGATACAATCGATGCGGCGACGCTGGCGGATCTGGTCGCCAAGGCCAAGGCCGGCGGACCTCGCGACAGTGGGGTAACGGCTCTGCGGGCGGTCCTGTCCGCGGCGAAGGACAAGGACGCCGCGGGCCAGGCGGTGATCGATCGGATGAAGACTGCCGACGCAGGCGCACGGATCGCGATGCTGACCGCCCTGGACGCCTCCGGCACCATCGCCGCCCTGGCGGTCGTGTGCGACGCGGCCCAGTCGCCGGACGAGGCGCTGTCCGACGCCGGCATCCGGACCTTATCCAACTGGCCGAGTTTCGAGGCCGTCGAAACACTGGTCGCCCTCGCCTCGAGGCCACAGACCCCACTGACCCACTACGTCTTGGCCACCCGCGGCGCGCTGCGTCTGATCGGCGTCAGTGAATCGGCTCCGATGGACCAACGGGTCGCGATGTGCCTGGCCACGTTCGACAAAGCCCGTCGCGACGACGAGAAGAGACAGGCAATCGCCACGCTGGGCGCCCTGCCCAACCCCAAGACCATCGAGCGACTCCAGGAACTGCTCAAGAACGAGGCCTTCAAAACCGAGGCCGCGCTGGCGATGGTCGATCTGGCAGGCCGCATGACCGACAGGCAGGCCGCAAGGGAACTCGCCCAGAAGATCCGGGACATGAATATCTCGGAGGAGGTCAATCGCCGGGCCGAGGCTGTCCTCAGCGGACGGTTCCGAGGAAGAAGATAGCCGCCAGCGGATGCCAAAACAGGAACGCACAAGAGGAAGAAGGTTCAGCCCCGCCTTCTTCCTCTTTCGTTTCTGCTACAAAACTCAAATGACCGAAACGCTGTCGCCCTTCGACGCTCCGTTTCGGTCATTTGGTTTTCGGTCATTCGTGCTTGTTTCGAATTTCGGATTTCGATATTCGGATTTTCTCACGGGATCGGTCGGATCTTGATGTTGCGAAACGAGACCTGGCCATGGTCGCCCTGGAGGGCGATGTAGCCCTTGCCGGACTTGGCAAACAGCGGCATCCGCGAGAACTTGCTCTTGGCCACCCGCTCCTGGAAGTCTTCGCTGCCCAAGACGTATGTGAAATAAGTCACCCCGTTGATGACGTGTTCGCACTTGTCGGGACTGATGACTAGGCGGATCTGGTTCCACTGGCCTGCGGGTTTGGTCGCATCGAGCGTCTTGCCGGTGCTCGGGTCGATCGGCGGCTGATAGAGAGCATAGAGCCAGCCGCAGCGAATGGGGTCGGCCGCGGCGGCGTTGTCCTCGAGCTGGAACTCGGGACCGGTCGCCCAGGCGGAACGTGCCTCGTCCGTAACGTGGTACATGATTCCGCTGTTGCCGGCCGGCGAGATGTTGTATTCGAGATGCAGCTCGAACCAGTCGAACTGATCGTTCGTGCAAAGGTCGCCCGCGTCGTGCGGGTCGGCGCAAACGAGCACGCCGTCCTGGACCTTCCAGCCGGGACGGATGTCCTGGCGACGGAAATTGTGCCAACCTTCAAGATCCTTGCCGTTGAACAGGAGCTTCCAGCCGGCGGCCTTCTCCTCGTCCGTGAGGGTGTTCATCTTCGCAGCTTGTGCCGCGGCCTCAGCGATCTGTTTCTCCAGAGCGGCCTTCCACTCGGCGCCGAGTTCCTGAACGGTCTTGCCGGTGGCGTCCTTCCACAGATCCTCGCGGTACCGACCCTCACGAGCTGCGGCGTTGAGCTTGGCGACAATCTCCTTGTCGTACGTGTTGGTCACCCAGTTCAGGAAGTTGGCGCTGATGCGGTAATTGCCGTCGTACTGGGCCCGCGCGAGGTTGCGAGCGGTGATCTCGGCCCCGCGGGTTTCGGGCTCGTACAGGAACCAGCGGATATAGTCGCAGATGCCCTCGACCAGCCAGCCGGGGGTGCGGGTCGCGTTGGGGTTGTTCCGTCGGGCGATGCCGTAGTTCTGCACGACGTGAGCCATTTCATGCACGATCGCGCCTTTGGCCTCACCTTTGAGGTTCTGGCGGAACCAGGGCGCGGCGCAGCGGATGCGGGGCCCGCCGGCGTTGGCGACGCCCTGCATGTCCGCGATGAACGTGATGCTCAATCGCCTCGGCGCCTCATAGCCTTCGCTGGGCAGCATCTTGACCAGCTTGGGATACCATTCCTTCACGACCGGGGCCAGTTCCTTCGTCGCCCACTCCGCCAGGTCGGGCGTTTCGGTCGTATCGATAGTGATCTGGTACTTCCCGTCTTCGGCCTCGACGATCTCCCTGCGACCCTCGCCAAGGGCCTTCCCCGTCCCCACCGGCTCGGGCGGAGTCGTCGCGTCCACCACGTCGATCTCGCTGAAAAACGTCTGCCCGAACGGACTACCGTTGTCGGTGCGGAAAACGTCGAAAAGCAGATACCGGTACTTGCCGAGGAGGCCCGCGGAATCCGAGACGCTCACGCCGTACTGCCCGCCAACCTCGCCTTGCTTGGGACGAGTATCGACCTGCGCGATCCGCTTCCAGCCGCACGTTTGCGGATCGGTCCCCTTCTTGGGCTGGGAATCGAAGCCCGCGGCGTTCCCGTCGGCCACGTAGAGGTCATACACTTGCGGGCCCCGCTCGCCTGGATGCCAGGAGTACGTGTTCACCTGCTTGACGTCGATGACGCTGCCCAGGTCCACGACGATCCGGCCGCCCTCGGTCCCGGCGTTGAAAAAGAAATTCGCGGCGGGCTGATCCTCCTCGGAGGGGAGCTTGCCATCGTGGAGCACGGCCAAGTCGCCGCCGTTGCGGTCCCGTCGGCCGTCCACGAGCGTGAACGTGGCCTTGGAGGCCGCGTCGTTCTGCGACGCCGGGGGCACACTGGCAAACTTGAACGCAGCCGACGCGGAATCATTGGCCTGGCGATCGATCGCCACCTGGATCTCGGCCTGCGACTCCAGGGCGCACGACAGAACCATACAGACTGCGGCAACACATACGATGCGGGATTTCATAGAGTCCTCCATTGGTTGAATCTTGTGTACCGGCCCAAGAGCCTATCGAACAGACCGCCCCTTGCCAATACGAACCTCGCAGACGTTGGACGTGCGAATCCGTGTCGATCGCCAACTTGTCCTTCAGAGTGGCGTGACCAGACACAGCTCAGCGCCAGCCGAACGAGGATCTTCGTGCCCTCGGCCTCCTGCCACTGCATCTCGGCCACAACCGGCACGAGGAAAGCCAACGCTGTGAGCACACCCGCGACGGACCGGATCGTCATCAGAGATTCTGATGTCATGCTTCGTTCCTTATTCCACCTGCTGTTGCCTGAGGTGGAGGACCCAATCGGCTTCGGGGTCGTCCGGTGGGGTGAACTGTCGGTCGCCGTCCGCCACGGTGATGCCGGGCTGCGGGTAGTAGCGACCGGCCTCCGGATGGAGCCACTGCACTGCATAGGTCCCCGCCGCCAGGCGGATCGAGTTCGTCCCACCGCGAGGGAAATACGCCACATACTCGCGCCCCGGCAGCGCCAACAGCGAGTTGTGCGAGGCCACCAGTTCCAGATGCGGCGCCATTTTCCAGTACTGCGTCCGGGTCGTGAAAAAGTCGTAGAGCGTCTCGAGTTGGCCGGGCCGGAAGTTGTCGACGTCGCCGGCAGAGAATCGAACGACCGCGGTGCTCGTGAAGCCCATCGCAAAATACCCGCCTGCCGTCGCGATCTTCCACGCCTTCTTCCTCACGCTCGACGGCTGGTGGGCCTGGCGGGTCTGGACCGCGAACCCGGAATCGTTTCCGGGCTCATATTGATAGCCGAACTCGGTGTTTAAGACGGGCTTGCCGTGGGTCCAGTCCTCGGCGATGCTGTCCTCCATCCCCGCGCCCTCGAAGTCCCAGCCGGTCGGCGTCCACCGTACCGGGTACTCGACTCCCTGCCAGGTGGTCGGATGGTACGTCAGGCCTCGCCGGGTTCCGCCGAAGTCGCCCCACGTGCGCCGCTGGACGCCTTCGTTGTTCTGCGTGACGTTCAGATTGACCTCGCTGGCTTCCCACAGCGGCCACACAACCTGAGGGCGGCGTTGCGTGAAGCCGCCATAGGCAAGGAAAGGCTTGTCCTCGGTGATCCAGTGCGAGGGATGCACGCCGATCGGATGCACCTTGTCCATGCTGCGAATCCTGGCGGCCACGGTCTTGGCCCACTCGACGTCGTCGGGACTGTAGGAATACCGACCGTCCGGGTAACGCTCGAATTCGTTGGCCACGGTGTACATGAACAGGTTGGGGCGGTCCTTGTAACGATTCACCAGCGTGTCAATCCAAAGGTTCTGATGGGCCCGATGGGCCCAGAGCCCTTCGCCGCCTTCGACGCCGTAGCCCCAAACGATCAGCTCGATGTTCATCCCCTTCGTGGCGGCGTAGTCGAACACCCAGTCGAGTTTTCGCATCGCCGTCTCATCAATCATGGTGTAGTCGGGATTCTTCGGATTGCCGCCGAACGGCCAGTTCCCTTCCGTCATCGCCATCATGCGGATGAAATTAAACTTGTGCCGGCTTCGCACGTCGATGTAGCGCGCGATCACGTCTTTCGGAAGACCGACGAGAAAGTAGGCCGTATCGCCCATGGGAAAGAACCGCTCGCCGTTTCGGTAGCGAAACGACCGCGGATAATCTGGATCGATGAGGATGGGCCCGGCGTCGCGGGGTGCCCCGCCGTCTGACGAGACGAGCGGGGAAATGCCGGGCGCGTCGTCTTCCGCAAGAACCACGGCCGCCGACAGGGCAAGGACCGACAAGCAGAGTCCAAACAAGCGAAGTGATCTTGGGCTGTCGTGCGTCATTCGCATGTTCGCTACGGATTCCTCTGAATGCAAAGAACGGCATCGCCGCTGAAGGGCGCTTTGAACGTCCGCTTCTCGCCGCCGGAGGTCGCTTGGCCCGGCGTGGTCGCGCCGTCGGCGGGGCTGAGCAGCATGGAGTCGGTCTTCTCGCCGCCATGGCCTGTGATGCCGACCGGGTGCTGCTTGGGCTTGGTCCGCTCGTACTCCTGAACAGTCCTGACCACCCACCAGTTCCAGTCCTTCACGCCGCCCTCATTGCACACTTCGAAGAGCACGTTGTCCAGGTCGTTGACCGTATCCACGACCTTGTGGATGTATGCCTTCTGGAGAGTCGTGATGGCTGGGCTGGCCAGGGAATGGATCTCCAACACGTTGCCGTCGCCGTTGACGTCGCCTGTAATCCCGTTGATGTTGTTGTCCGGATGGAAGGGATGGCTGCGATAGGCCCAGCCGTCGGGAGTACCCGACCGGCGGTTGCCGTGGCGCAGGCCCCAACCTTCGAACAGCATCACCGAGACGTAGATTCCCCGCTCGCCGGCGGCGCGGACTCGCGTCCGCAGGCGGGTGAAGAACTCGGGGTCGTACTTCGTGAGGTCGAACTTGGGTTTGCCGTCGAGGGCGTTGCCCGGGCCGGTACGGGCCCAAGGCAAGGGAGCACAGTGGTGGACGAAGTCCTTCCCGAGACCGCGGTTGGCCTGGGTGTGCCACATCGTGGAGTCCCAAGCCCACAGGCGGATGAAGTTGTGATCGTAGCGATGCAGGAAGGCAAGGTAGGCGTCGAAATCGAACGACGCAGGCGGGTCGGCCCTGTCCATGTCCACGAGGCTGTTCCAGGTGTGCGAGCCGGAGAGATAGATGGCCCTGCCGGTATCGTTGGTGAAATAGCGAGAATTGGTCGGATGAACCCTCAGCGGCCCGGCCCCTGCGCCGGCCACGATGGCCGCGACCCAGTGGCCCTGGGCGGGCGCGGCCACAGTCACCACCCTGCCGCCATCGAGTGTCTCCCGCTTACCCCACTGGCCGGTCGCGATGTCGATCCAACGGACCTCGAACCGGCCCGGCGCGTCCGTCAGGTTCAGGCCGACGGAGCCGCCGTCGGTGAAGTAGAGGGCATAGGCCACGCCGGGATGGGCGGCCAGGTACGCCTCGTTCTCCGCCCGATCGCTGAGCAGCTGGTTGGCGGGCTCCACGTCCCACAACTTGATGACCGATTCCAGCTTGCGGGCGGCCTGGATGGCGGCCTTCGCGGGTTCGGAGAGCCCTAGGCCGGAATCGGGTCGATGGAATCGCGCAGACGCCGCCCCGCCGATGACGTGACGCCAGAACCGCTCGACACCGTCGCGATTGTTGCCGAACCGACCCCCGTCGGCACCGTAGGTCTTGGTCGTGTTCAGCGGTCGGGGCTTGTCCGCGATGCGGGTCCGCACCCACTGGAAGTTGTCCCAGTGCACCTGACCTTTCTGCTGGTTGTTCTGGGAAACATCGGCGAAGTCGTACCGTTCGGGATGGTCGAGCGTTCGCTTATGTTCGTCGGATTTCAGGTCCCATGCGTCCCACATCTCCGTGACGCAAACCTTCTTGCCCGCCTCCGTCGCGCGTCGACGAATGTGCTCGGCCCAGAACGCACCCCACGCCTCCTCGGCGGAGGTCTCGTTGTCCATGCAATACAGAACATGGTCATATTTCAGCGAATACGACAGCATTTTGTCGACGAATCG
>JAGPGT010000097.1 GCA_018055905.1 Phycisphaerae bacterium | reverse complement strand
GTGATCGCCACCTGCCGCCAGCAGGGTCGCCGGGTCTTTGCCTTTTTCTGCGACGCCCTCAACGCCCACTTCCAACAAAAACCCGCACCCTCCCTGCTCCATTGACGCAAGTCCGTGAACGGCTACGATATTGACGCCTGTAAAGTCTTGCGGTCCTCCGCTGATCCTCGCGAACCCCAAGCTCAGCTTCTTGTTCACCTTCGGTTCGAAGCCCCAGCCGTCACCGTAGGCGGTGTAAAGACTATCGTCGTCGGCCCAGGTGATCGGCCAATTGTCGCCACCCTCCGCCCGACGAACGACGCTGTCCGCCGGTGCCCAATCAATCCGCGGGATGACATTGCTGGCCGGGCAGGGGGAATGTGGCCGATGACCCTGTTCGCCGACCGACGCCGCAATCGCCTCGATGAACGGCTCTATCGGTGCGTAATGTGCGGTCCCCGATGTCCGGGGGAAGGACTTGCCTGCCCTTGCGACGACGACATCCAGCGATGGAATCACCACAATCAAGCTGTCGTACAGACCCCAGGACCAATACGCGTCCCGCGGGACGTTCCTCATCGCACCGTCGCTGTTGTTCCACCAGAGCAGGCCGTAGTGATCGGAGGCGTTGCCGTATTCCTCGGATTTGAGCACCGGCAGGCCCCGCACGCCGTAAGGAGTTGTCCTGGCAGCGTCCACAAACCACGGGGGCAAGAGTTGCCGGTCCCCCCAGCGTCCCCTCCGAAGGTAGAGATAGCCGATGCGAGCCATCGCGTCGACATTCGCGGAAATCCCGGAGCCGAACTCACGACGTGGCAAGCCGGCAATCTCTCGGGGTCGATAGGAATTTTCCCGCCAGACAAGATCCTTTCGCCCGATTCCAATCGGTTCGAAGACCCGCTCGAACATCAAATCCTGAAGATCCCGACCATACGCAAGCGTAACACACTCGGCCAGCCAGTTCGGACCTGAATCGCTGTAGGACCATTTTGTTCCGGGATCGAAGAGCAGTTCGGAGTAACCTCCGGGTTTGTCGAAACCGGCGGTCTGGGTCGCCAAATGAAACAGCGTGATTTTCCCTCGCCAGTTATTGGGTTCGGTTGTTCGAGGCGGCGAGGCGAATTCGGGATGGTATCGAGACGCCAAATCGTGCAGACTGAGAAACTTGCGGTCGAGAAGGGCCAAACCGACCGCTGTGACGCCGATGGCTTTGGTGGAAGACTTCAGATCGTAAATCCTGCTTTGATCACCCCACTGCAAGACCACCATGCCGTAGCGAGTGACCAGGCCTGCACCCTCGCCGGTCAGAGCGTAATCACGGGCCCGGGCCAGCGACGCCGGCTCCATTCCGACCTCTTGCGGCGTAGCCGGCTTCCACGAGCCCGCCGGCCAAAGGGTCCCGTTTCCATGAGCTTGCGCGGCGAACGATTCTCCGAAAACGACCAGCACGACGAGGGCAAACAAACCCCAACGACTCTTGGTCCCCACCATCGTACCTCTCCAAACAAAACATGCCGAACTCTCATTCGGCATGTCTGTTCTACAGATCTGGACACGTATGGCTTCCTTTGCAGGAAGCCCCGCGTCAAAAACCGGGTGGCGGTTATTTGCCAGCCTTGGGTCCGCCCTTGGTAGGCGCAGCCGGGGCAGCGGCAGCGGGGGCAGCCCCGGGAGCGGCAGCCGCTGCGGCCTCATCCGGTCCGCCCTTGGTCTTCTTGCCGGCACTGCTCTTGCGGTGCCCGACCTTCGGAAGACCTGTCACCGGATCCCCCTCGTTCCATCGCTCTTCGTCCTTGAGAACATTGATGCGCTCAGCACGAGTCAACACATTGCGATGCCGAACCAGCGCGTTTTTCAATTTCAAAGAAGGATCTATCGACATTTCTTGTTTCTCCTGTTACCTGATTTTCATTCCATAAGCGTCACTGAAGTAGTTCGGCGCAAACCGCTCAAAGCCCGAGGGGGCCCTGTACTTGGCGCCCACTTCCGTGATCTTCTGTTTCATGGCATAACCATCCGAACCCGGCACCTTCGGATTACTATACAGATTTTTCGTCACCAGCAAAAAATTCGCACCGGTCGGCAACGCATTGGCGTTGAAACCTGCCTCGGCAAACGCCTTGCGCGACTCACTGTCCAAAGGCATGATGCCCAATTCGATGCCCTGTTGTGCAAAATACTCCTGTACCTTCTCGAGATCTCGGCGACTGTTGTACTGGGCCAGAACGATCCAATGATCGCCCTGGGCCCCAGTCGCCGCAACATCCTGACGACCCCCGGTTGGCGCCGTAGGATTCGGCTGCGGTCGCGCGGCGTCTGTCCCAGCGGAACCTTGTGCCGACACCACCGGCGGGTTCGTCGATCCGCCAGACCGCACCCCTGCAGGCTGCACTGGCAAGGCTCCTTTTACCTCGCCAGCCGAACGGGCCTGTCCCAGCCGATACGCACCCAACGTCACGAGAAGCCCCGCCAAACCGACGATAATACCCACGTAATACGGTACCGAAATCTCGATGCGTCCTTCATTGAACTGAACCGGCCGAGGCTTCATCCACGTTTGGACCCCGGTCGGCGGCACCGAAGGCGCGATTCTTTCGATCAGTCGTGGCCTTGCAGCCGGTTCTGCGGACTCCACCGGCGTGGCCCCGGATTCCGAAACAACCTTACTCCAAGGCGTTTCTGCCTGCTGCGCCGGCTCCTTCATGGGCTGCGACAGTTCCACCGCCTCCGGTGCACTCGTCCGCTGGGCAAGCGGATCGACCGGAAAGCCCGTTTGGGCTCCAGCAGGCGGCCCAAACTTGGCTGCCGGATTCTCCGATTTGGAGCGATCCGGCAGCAATCTTTCAAGAATACTACCCTGCTTTGCTTTCGCACGAGAGCGACTGATCGCCTCATACAGCGCCTGTTGTCCGGTATAGCGCTTCATTGCCGACAGCTCCGTAGCGGCCACCAACCCGTTTTCCCGCCCGAATGGCCACAGACTTTCCCCTCGGTCGGGTACGAAACCGCTTCTTTATACCCGATTCGTCCGAGGGGTTCAATACAAAATTGGGGGAATTCACCGAACCGACCCGACTCCCGTTCACGTTCCCTAGATCGTGCTTCTGGAAAACCGTACGCAAGTGAAACACTCGGGGATATGGGAGTCGTATACACCATGCTTGTTGAAGGACCAGCCGACCGAAGGATCAATCAACCGGCCGTTGGCCTGGATGGCTTCGAATCGAGAAAAGTCCATCCGCCAGACATCGCCGTCCTGAGGAGGCAGCGACCGCCCTTGAGCCAGAGGTTCCATGCCGGACCAAGGAAAGGCCAGTTCCACTGTCCACCCCCGGTCCACGGTCGCGGGGTTGTTGAGAGCTCCGTCGACCTGCACTGCAGTCTGTAAACCCGGAAAATCCCAGTCCATGAAGGCCCAGCGACGGCCCCGCGGGTGTTTTTTGTACCGCATCCCGTCCTGGAATCCTCCAAGGACGTCGACAATGTGGGTCTGGAGGTCGAATTCGGGTCTTCCGGCAAAACCTGCCCGCCGGTAGGCGTCTTGCCAGATGTAGAACACTTCGTAGATCGTACCTCGCGCGTTGATCTGGAACTCGTAGTAACAATCGGGACCGGCGATGAAAACCTCGATGTCGTTCTCAAAATACACAGGCGAATCCCGCTCGGTGAATTTCGCCTCGACGTTGGGCTCTTCGACCCAGAATCCCACGTAGAGATTCTCCTCGTCCCACAAGGCCGCCATTCGGGTGTCGAGGAATCCGGGGACCCCGCTTACCATGTCGACAAACCGCGGCGACTTGGGCGCCCTTTGCCAACAGGATTCCGAAAGTCGCCCGTCGACAACGATCCTCTCACCCGTGCGAAAGCACGTGTAGTGTCCGATGTCCTTTTCATCGCAGCCGTATTGGGCTGTCATCTGCACACCTCGCAAGTGGGAAAACAAAGCAACGCGGTGACCTCCCGGTCGGGTTGTGCAGAGAGTATTATGTCCCAGATCTGTGAAGTGGTCAAATGATAGCGGAAAAATCAACCCGTAGGAGGGAGAGGTAGGATCGGCGACGGTTCGTAGGAAAATCCTGCAAGGGTCCCAGGGCTGCGAATTGACCGCAGCCCATGATTGAATTTCCCCCTGTCTCTTGGCCTCCTGTCTGCAGATCGCTTAGCACCCTCGGCGAGGTCAGCTACCCGGCTTGTTGGCGGATTCTGACTGTGCCTTCCCGATCTGTGCCTGGATTCGCCTGGCCAACTGTGCCGCAGCTTCCTGGCCGAGATCCACGCATTTGTGGATTCCAGAGCTCACCGACTTGGCCAGTTCCTCCGATTTGATTGTCCCTGCCATCCCGGCCAATCCCAGTGACCCACGGGTACCCTGTTCGGGCGTCGGGGCCAGGCAGTAAACGGCGGTCACAAAGCCGGCACAGTAGACAATCAGCAGAAAAATAAATTTGGTTCTCCAGCCCATGCGGCGATTGCCCCCCTTCCCGTCGCAGGATCTTGTCGGAGCGTCCAAGGCTGGATTTGCACCTTGGAAACCCCTCGACCGGCCCTCCGGCCGTTCTACGTGATTCCCTATGCAAACCATATGAAGAAAAAGAGGATATGCCAAAATAGGAATGGACAGACTGGGCAATCAGGATTCCGCGTCGAGGAGGGCTCTGAGAATCCCGCAGACGATGGCGACTTCTCCCTGGGTAAGGCGATTGTAAAACGGCAACGCGATGGTGCGACTGCCGACGGATTCCGCGATCGGAAAATCGCCTCGGTGGTGTCCGTATCGCCCGGCGACAAACGGCTGCAAATGCACTGGAGGAAAGTAGTTGTTCACCTGGACACCCTGGAAGGCCAATTTTCTGAGGATTCGGTCCCGTTGCTCGATTTGATACCCCTCGGCCAACAGGACCACATAAACAAACCAATTGATCTCACAGCCGGGAGGCTCCTCGGGCAGGATCAACCGATCGTCCTCGGCCAGCATCTCCTGATACCAACTCGCCACCTGGCGACGTCGGGTCTTGATCTCGTCGATTCGCGAGAGTTGGGCAACGCCAAGGGCGCAGTGAATGTCGCTGAGTCGGAAATTGTACCCCAGTCGTTCATGAGAGAGCCACCCTCCCGTCGGATTGCGGCCCTGGTTACGCAAAGAAACACACAGATCCGCCAGACGGTCGTTGTCCGTGACGATCATGCCACCTTCGCCCGTGGTGATCTGCTTGTTGGGATAGAAGGCGAATACGCTCGCGTCGCCAAATGTCCCGGCCTTTCTGCCGTTGAGGGTGGAGCCCAGCGCCTCGCAACTGTCCTCGACCACCGTCAAACCACGACGGCGGGCGACCTCGCAAATCGCGTCGAATCCCGCGGGATTGCCGAAGATTTCCACGGGCAAAATGGCTTTCGTCCGCGAGGTGATCGCCCCTTCCATCTTTGTCGGATCGAGATTCAATGTCGTCCGATCGATGTCGGCAAACACCGGTTTGGCGCCGGTCATCATGATCGTCGTCGCCGAGGCAATGAAGGTGAACGGCGTGGTGACGACCTCGTCGCCTTCCCCGACACCCAAGGCCAGCAGGCTCAGAAACAGGCCGCTGGTACCGCTGTTGACCGCTACGGCGCGGCGTCTGCCGGTGTACTCGGCCATCGCGGCCTCGAACTGCCCCACCCTCGGACCCATGGAAAGGTTTGGGGTGCGCAACACGTCAACCACCGCCTCGATCTCTCGCTCCGTAATATCCGGCCGAGACAAGGGTATTTGCATAACGATCTCCTGTCCTGAGAGTGACATTGGTCTTGACCTTCCGATTGTAAACTCTCTGATCCGCCAGGGAAACAGTTTGCTGGAAGTCGGGAACACGATTGCCAGCGATGCGGACGCATGTTATAGGACAGCCCGTTCTTCGAGCCTGCTGGGGTGCCGCGATGCGACAGAATTCTCCGTCCGCCGCTAAACGCCCGCTGCTTTCAGGTCGAAAGACAATACGGTAGCAACAGGCTTATACGGGAACCCTAACTATGGCAAAAGGCAGAAACGTGCTGACGACCGGCGACGTCGCGAAGATCTGCAACGTCGCGCCGCGTACGGTATCCAAATGGTTCGACTCCGGCCAGCTCAAGGGCTATCGCATCCCAGGCAGCAAAGACCGTCGAATTCCGTTGAACGAACTGATTCGCTTTATGAAAGCCAACAACATGCCGACCGAGGCGCTGGCCGCCGGCAAGCTCCGGGTTTTGGTTCTCGACAGCGACCCAGGGTCGAGCATGGGTCTTCAGGAAGCACTTCGAATTCGCGGCGGATACGAGGTCCTGGTGGCTCGCAATGGATTCGAAGCCGGGGTGGCCGCTCAGAAATTCGTGCCCCATGTCGTTTTGATCAACCTGCTCAACAACGGCATTGACGCGCACTCCATCTGCACCAGCATGCGAAACAACGAAGATCTGGCGACGATCAAGATCGTCGCGCTGGCCAATCACCTCGGCAGCCACGAAGCGGCCGCCCTCCTACACAAGGGATTCGACGGCTACGTGTCGAACCCGTCCGACCCCGGTGAGGTCATCCGAAAAATCGAGGAAACCACCGCCATCATCTATTGAGATCCAGCAAACTCGTGATTTGCACACTTTCACGACGCCGGAATCACGATCATTCTGTCAGGGATGCTCCCTTTCGGGCTGCCTTGTCGCGCAAGGCAGCCCTCGATTTTTACCGTCCCAACAAATCTTCGATGATCCGCGTCCCCAGAGGAATCACCTCGCAGGCGGCCGGTTGGACCTGGCCCTGATCCTCATCCGCACCCACGGGGGCCCCGCGGGTCAGTTGGCACACGAAGACACCAACCTCACGGGTCTTGAGTTTCACCGCAGGAGGCCAGAACAGATCCTCCTTGAGCACCAATTGTCCGCCGACCGCCTCGGTGGCCCATCCCGAGAAACCGAACACCGCCAGAACGATTGAGCCGCGACGGTGGTCCCTCAAGGAGATCACAATGCCGGCATCCTGTCGCTCGCGGTGCCACGAACACGTTTCCCACTGGCCTCGGTCGTTGAGATAATGAATGCCCGGTCGGTTTTTGTCACGACTGCGAAACGGGTTTTCCGGCCCGCCAAAACAACTCGGTGTGTTCTGATCGCTCGGCCGGTACACGCTGAAGAACGGCACCGAGGGTTTGCCTGAAGAGGCAACGAACGGACGACATCCGAACAGGTCCGCCACAAAAAACTCCAAAAGGTAGTTGACGCGCTGGCTGCCGATGATGATTGTTGTGCGGGCGTGGCCTCCTTGTTGTACCCGTTCAAAGACCCTCTGGGTTCTGCGGATGTCTTCCGCGAGGACCTGTGGATCGACGATATGATCCATGGGCGAATACCGAAACGGAATGTACTCGAAGCCCAACGTCGGTGGAGGCGCCCCCCCCTTTGTGCCTGCGGACAAACGCTGAACGACCATCGCAGCGACGCTCGAATCGCGACGCGAGATCCAACGGTAGTGGACTTCCCCATCGCGAGTCAACTGGTACTCGCCCAAGCAGATCGTCACCTCGCCTTTATGCCGTGCAATGGCGGTCCAAAGCGCCGCCCGACCGGCTCCGAACAGAGCGCCGGGCAGTTCGTCGGCCGGCACCCCGTTCTTCACCAGCCAGTTGCACAACCGACCCAACAGGGTGAAGGTCACCCCCGGGGAGCGGTCGTTGTAGAGCTTGGCGATCGTGTGACGGTTGACCCCGACGGCCTGAGCGATCTCCTGGATGACCCCATGATGATCCAATCCGTGTTCAGCCAGTACCTCCTTCAGACGACTTTCCACCTTCATGTCGGACTCCTTTGTGAATATGGCTATTTATGTAACCATAACGGGATCATATGGCCACCCAATTTTCCAAATCTCCACTGGGGTTCACACCCTATATGGCTACTAAGATAGCCATATAAGCACATCCTGGCTATTGGGCTGTTTGCGGGAATTTCCCGTTCAAAGGCAGTGGTATTGACTTTTTTAGGGATCGTCACTACGTTATGCAAATGGTTGTTTTGAGCAACATACCAACTTTGAAACAATCGGATCCCGATAGACGAGGCGAAGAAACACGATATATCGTCGATCGTTTGCGATCCTCGTTGTCCGCCGTAGGCGGATGGGTAAGGAGAACAGGATGCACGCGGCTGAATTGACTCATGCCGTCCAACGTCTCAGGCATGCGCCTTGGCAATCCATCGTCACCCAGCAAGCTCTTCAATGGCTTTCACAATCCCCTTCGAAAAAGTGCCTGCTCGAGGCGATGGACTGTCCCCAGTCTGCTCCGGTCGTAATGGAGATCTTCTGCGCACTGGAAAGCGAGTGCGAGCAGATATACCAAACGGTCCGACGGGCCATCGAATCCAATGCAGCTCTGTGTTGGGCTCTGGTTGAGAGTTTGAATCGATTGCCGTGGTACGACGGAATCCGGGCGTTCCTGAGCTTGGAAGCCCCCCCTGAATCGTCCCCCTGCGTGTATCCCTTTTACGTTCTGGCCCGCAACAAGCTGTTCATTCCGTATGACATGCCCCATGAGCAGTATGCCTACTGCTATCATGGCCTTTGGCGACTGCTGCCTTTGGCAAGGTCCGAAAACTGGCAATCGCCTCATCCGTCCGTGTTGGCGGTGGTGGAAATGATGGACAAGCACCTGCAGATGGCAGAGCCGGATCCCTTCGTGGTCTACTTGTCCGCCCTGCTGCTCGGGCGGATTGGCCCCCTATCGTTGAATCTCGACATCTTGCACCACCGTTCCAGAAGCGATGCCGATGAAACGGTCAAGTCGGTGGCGCATATGGTTATCCGGAGAATTCGATCCCTTTCCTTTCGCGTGGATGCCGGAGCTGTGCCAGCACGTCACCTTCTTCCGACTCCGTAGTAGTGTCCGTCAATAGTCCTTATACTTCCGTAACCACGCCGGCCAGTCGCTCGGCACCATGCCGCCGGCCCGCGTGTAGTGGCCGTCGATTCGGAACGCACGGTGCCAACGAAGTGTCCAGAGTTCCTTCAAACCGACATGCCGCACAGACCAATCTACAAACGCAAGATTCGTCCAACCATTGTGCCGATCGATGCAGAATTGATTCATCTCGCCGGAGGTGCCTTTGTCGCCCCAGCCGTAGTCGAAAGGCATTAGAACCGGCGCATCGGTGTCGAGGGGCCAGGCGTCATGCCAAGTGTTGTCGCCGAACAGGGGGACCTCGCTGGCTTTGGGGATGTTGGCGGTATTCTTCCAGAACCACTCTTTCTTTCGCGCGCCCCGGTCGGCAACCATGTAATTCGTCCAGTTGTTGATACTGTAGCTGCCGATGAAATTCTTCGTCACACCCTCCCCCGCCGCGGGATAGCGGTTGGGTAATTCCCGATACCAAGCCTTGAAAGTGCCCCAGTCGGCGTTGTTCTCTACGACTCGCGTCGCGGTTGGGCACAGCCGCATCTTCTCGTCTCGGTAGTAAGGCCGCAGGGCGTTCATCCACAGTCCATATTCTATTCTCCAGGCTTGCCGGCGTTTTGGGGATGCCCGGCATATCCCCACCCCTCGTTGAAATATCCCCGGTTGTCATCCGTATACAGCTTGAAGAGCAGTCCCCAGCTTTTGAGCCGGGACATACAAGCGACCGATTGAGCCTGTTTCTTGACCAGCGCCAGCGACGGCATCAGGATGGACATCAACAGCGCAATGATGGCAATGACTACCAGAAGTTCGATTAGTGTGAAGCCTCTGCGTCCGGCCATAACAGCTCCCTTCCTCTTTTTACTTTTTGACCTGCTTTTCCAGCATGTAGGTCTGGAGTCGGATCAGCATATCGCTGCTGACCGTCCGTGTCGAGAGATCACCCAACACGACGCCGTACTTGTTCTCCGACAATTTCCAATACATCAGAACAGCACAGCGATCGCCCACATCGGCCTGGCTGCCATAACAGACCACTTCCCGCCCTTGGGCCGCCATGTCGTTGCGAAAGTCCATCAACTGTTCGAGTATCCGGGCTTGAGAAGCACTCTTGCCGCCCAGCGTATACTGCAAAAGCAATTTGCTGTCCTCGTACATCTGCTTGCCGACAGCTTCTCGCCCCCCCAGCAACCCTCCGACAACCAGGAAAGTCAAGAGGATCGTCGCGGCAGCGGCAAACCGGTTGATGCGCAGGTGAACCACCAAACTGATTAGATCGGCCCGATGGGGGACCAGTCGAGAGGGAATTTGATCCTTGATCCTCTGGGCCAACCCCGGCCGGGCTCGTTCAATGCCGTGTCGGGCAAGTGATCTCAAAAGATCTTCGATTCTTTGAGTCCCCATGACTTCTTTCACTCCTTCCGGTCGTTGAAGAACGTGCAGGGCCGCCGTCACTACTCGTCCGCCACTTCCTTTCGCAAAGCTTCCAGCCCCCGATTCAAACGGCTTTTCAACGTTCCTTCGCGAATGCCGGCCGCGTCGGCGGCCTCCGTGATAGTCAACTGCTCCATATAATGCAGCACCACTGCCTGCCGGAGCTTCCAAGGCAGTCTTGCCACCGCCTGTTGAAGGCGATCAAGCTGCTCCTGCTTTCCAACCTTGAACGGCCCATCTCCACCGACCGCGGCCACAGGCTCGATCCCCTCTATCGTCACGGTGCCCCTGTCTTTGAACCGGCGTCGGTGAAGCCTGGATACATTCCCCGCAATGCGAAAGAGCCAACCGTTGAGGGCCTTTTCATCCCGGAGTTGACCGATGTGATGCCACGCCCTCAGGAACGTTTCCTGCGTCAAATCCTCGCTAATCTGTCGGTCATGTCCGACAGCCCGCATAAACAGGTACACGCGTTCATAATATCGGTCCACAAACTCCCGGGCGGCCGCCTGCTCACCGCGGCGGAGCCGACCTGCCAGCATTGCTCCGTCTTGGTCGGGAACAGACATGGATTGCTTGGCAACGGTGTTTTCTTTATCCAGATGCGCTGGAGGGTTTGCCTGTTCTGTCGCCTCGGTGTCTTTTTCCATTTTCTTCCCGATCGGCTACACATTCGCACTTCAGTATATCGGAACCGACCTCCTGACGCAAGGTGTTTGCACAAAAGCACTTGCGACCACATTCGCCGCAGATTCCGAGCTGCCAAGGGTTCTTTCATTCGGTTGAGCGAGACTTTACGAAGAACGCCTCCACCGTCTGGCCGTCGATCTTTCGGACCGTCACGTTCAATTGATCCCGAGACACATCGACCTGGACCACCATGTCCGGTGCGTTGACGAGGATCGGATAAGGGTTCGTCGATCCATTCATCTCGATCCGCGCGAACCGATGCGTGTGCCCGCAGAACGCCAGGTCGATGTTCGCCTCGTCCAGGATGGGGGACCAGAGATTGCGGATGCGGGTCACGCCGTAGGCCTGTCCACTTGCGATGGGCGGGATGTGCACCAGCACGACCCGATAACGCGCCGTGCGGAAAGCGTCGCTGCGAACGGCGTGGCGCAACCACTGGGTCTGCTCGGCCATGTAGGCGTCGAAGGCCACCAATCCCGAGTACTCTTTGTTCGTGTCGGCCTTGTCCTCGCCACAATCTAGAACGAGGAAGCTGACCGGGCCATGCCGGGCGGAAACGGCCGTGGTGACCTGGTTCCCATCGACCGGTCCATATTCGACCTTGGGTATGCAGTTGCGGTTCGTGAACCAGACGACGGTGGCGGAGGATTCGGTCACCGCCTGCACGTAGGGACCGTGAGCGATGTCCAGTTTGATCGCATCCTGTGAAGCGGCATGAAGCGCCCCCGAAACACAGGACATGACGATCGCACCACACAACAATCGGTGTCGCCTCCCCATGGAACCTCCAAGAGTAGATTATGATGGGCCGTCCCCTCAGCAGGACGACGCGGTCGAGTCTGAACGGTCAGAATAGGCTGCGAATTCGACGACGGCCAGGGTTTCCTGTATCCCCATCTACTCAGGTTTGAGACGCTCGATCCGCCGATTCAACACCTTCCAAGTCGCGATGCCAAGCACCACCATTGCCACACAAAACAACCCATAGGAAACCGGCCACGGAATGCCTTCGGTGATCACGGAAAACTCGGACATCCCTCCGATGCTGGCGATCAGGTTCAGCGGCAGAAACACGACGTTGATGATCGTCAGGTTCTTCAGTAGAACGTTCATGTTGTTATTAACGATGTTTCCTCTCGCATCCATCAGACCCGCCATCACAGACGCATAGATCTCAGCTTGTCGCTGACACTGACGATTGTCGATGGCCAGATCATCAAGGAGTTCGATCTCCTCCGCGGTAAAGTGCAACTTCGGAGCCAGGTTCTGAAGACGAGTGAGAACACCGGCGTTGGCCTCCAAAGCGTTGATGTAGTAAATGAGGCTCTCGCTCAGCGCGAACATGTGCAAAAACACTTCATTCTCCATCGACTTGCTCAGCCGGACTTCCGCCTCGCGAGATACCTGTTTGATGGCGCGCAGATGTCCGAGGTAATGGTTCACAGACCCCTGCAGATGTCGAAGGAACAGCTCATTGAGCGAGCGATAGGGACGCATCTTGCGATCCTCGAACAGAGGCGCTTCGTCCGGCTGTACAACCACCAACCGATCTCGTTCGAGAAAAATGCCGATCGAACCGACATCGAAGCTCGCGCTTTCCTTAAAGGAAAAATGCTTGGGGCGTTTCCAGACGATGAAGAGACGCTCGCCTTCCACATCCAAACGGGAGACCTCTTCCGGGTCAAGGGCAGAGGCCAAGTCATGCTCGTCCACCATCCAACCACTGACCAGCTCCTCCTTCTCAGACGGCGTAGGATTGGTATAGATGTCAATCCGTGGCATTTCATCGCCACCTTCTTTCAGTTGTCCACCCACCAACGCATACCGCTTGTGCATACACACACTCCTTTGGATTTGAAGGAGCCAAACGAGAATACGATTCCTGCCACCGGCCTACGAAGAATCCGGAAACCCTGATACGATTGAATTGTCGCGTGTGCTGTTATACCACCCGGCGCCCAGCCATGCCAACCGATTTGTGACCGGAACGGCTTGCCAGATTCGCAAAGCCGA
>JAGPGT010000330.1 GCA_018055905.1 Phycisphaerae bacterium | reverse complement strand
CGGTGGTTGCTGGATGAAGTCGTGACTTGCCCCGAGGACAACCGCAAGTTCCGCGAACTGGCGGCGAATCCATACGGGATGCTCCTGCTGACCGGTCCGACCGGCAGCGGAAAAACAACGACGCTCTACTCCGTACTCCAGCTCGTGAACACGCCCGAGCGAAACATCGTGACGGTCGAAGACCCCGTCGAATACCGTCTTCCGGGAATTACGCAGGTGCAGATCAAACCTGTGGCGGGCCTGACGTTTGCCTCCGCGTTGCGGAGCATTCTGCGACAGGACCCCGACATCATCCTGATCGGCGAGATCCGCGATCTGGAAACCGCCGAGATTGCGATCAGCGCTGCTCTGACGGGCCATTTGGTCCTGAGCACGTTGCATACGAACGATGCGGCCGGTGCGGTGTCCCGTCTGGTCAACATTGGGATTCCCCCGTTTCTGGTGGCTTCAGCTCTTCTGGGGGCAATTGCCCAGCGTCTGGTGCGGGTCGTTTGCCCTCGGTGCAAGCGCCCCTATGAGCCCGACCTTCAGGAGCGGGAACTGCTTCGGGGACATCTCACGGCGGGCGATGAAAACCGACTGGTCCATGGGGCAGGATGTCACTACTGTTACCAGACCGGTTACAAAGGGCGAAAGGCGATCTATGAAATCCTGCCGGTTTCGTCGAAGATCCGTCGGATGATCCTGGACGGTGCCGGCGACGCCCCCCTCAGAGATCAGGCTGTTCAAGAGGGCATGCGGGTGTTGCGACGCAGTGCTCTGGACGAAGTGGTTCGAGGCGTGACGACGGTCGATGAACTGATGAGAGTGGTGGATCTCAAAAACGACTGATGGCTGTTTACGAATACACAGCGAGAGACGCTGCCGGAAACGAGATCAACAGCGTATATACGAACGTCGAGAGTGTCGGCGCTTTACGACGCGAGCTCGTGAAGCTCGGATACGAATTGATCAAAGCCCGACGCCGACGCGGTCCTTCGAAATCCCATGGGCGTATTCGACCTCGCGACGTGGCCTCCTTCGCTTACAAGTTCGGTGGTATGTACTCCGCAGGTCTTTCCATCACAAGTTGCCTAGAGATATTGGAGCAGCAGTCGGATAGCCCCGCGTTCCAGGCGGTGCTCGGCGATATTCGCCGTCGCGTGGAATCGGGATCGAGCCTGAAGGCCGCGTTCGAAGAGCATCGCGGTATCTTTTCTGATTTTTTTCTGGGAATGATCGACGCCGGCGAATCCGCAGGCAAACTCTCCCAATCCCTTGATGTCAGCGCCCGGTATCTGGAGAAGCGGACAGAGCTTCAGGAGAAGACGCGAGCCGCGTTCACCTACCCGATGGTGGTGGGGGGGGTATGTATTCTGGTGGTGCTCTCCCTGTTGATCTTCGTCGTTCCGATGTTCTCTGAACTCTATCGGCGTTTGCATGTCGAACTTCCGGGACCGACCCAGGTGCTGGTCGTCGTCAGTGAGGTCCTTCGCGTCTATTGGTGGCTGTTGCTGCCTGGGGCGATGGGCACAGGGATCGCAGTTCGTCGTCTCCTGAAGAGACCCTCGGTGCGTCTGCGCTGGGACCGTCTCAAGATGCGGCTGCCCCTCATCGGGCGACTGAGCCGGCTGGTCCTGGTCTCCCAGTTTATCCGCACATTCGGGATGTTGATTTCGGTGGGCGTCCCGATCATCGATGCCCTGGCCTCGGCAGGGAAAGTAGCCCGAAACGAGGAGATGATGCGAATCACCGCCGACCTCCAGCAGGCCATCCGCACGGGGCATCCGGTCGCCCAATCGCTTCGCGCCCACGAAATCTTCCCTCCGTTGGTGATTCAGCTGGCCGCTTCCGGTGAAGAGGCGGGGATTCTTCCGGAAATGCTGGCCAAAGCCGCGGATTTGCTCGACAAAGACGCGGACCGCCTGGCGACATCGCTTTTGGTGAAGCTGGAACCGGCTCTGACCGTTCTGATGGGCATACTTATCGGATTGATCCTTATGGGTGTGTATCTGCCGATGTTTGACTATATGGCCTGTCTGAAATGAGGGGTGTTTGAGAGATAAAGTCGCGGTCCGGATCGGTCGATAAGAAATTGAAGATAACTGACTAACGGAACTAGAAAAGGAGGACATGATGCACAGCAAGAGAGCATTCACGCTGGTGGAGCTTCTGGTCGTGGTGATGATCCTGGGGGCTCTGGCCGCCATTGCGGTCCCACGCATGATCAGCGGCGCGACCAATGCCAAGATCCGGGCGTGCGAGACGAACGTGGATTTGCTCAACTCGCAGATCGAGCTGTACTATGCGAACGAGAACGCGTGGCCGCGACGGCTCACTGTCGTAACGACGGATCCGAATTACTTCCCAGACGGTGCCCCGACTTGCCCCTTTGGCACCCCCTACAGATACAACGCGACGACGCACCGAGTCATGCCGCATACCCATTGATCGCAGTGGGTTTCGGTGGAGGATCCGGGCGGGACCGCTTCTCGAAGGGTTGTGAAACGGATGGCTGCCTGAGGTGGTCATCGGTTGTTTCATCGAGTACCAGCCGTATGGAACCTACAAAACCGAGAATGCCCGGACGTGCCGCGCTGGCGGCCACGGGACACACGCTGGTCGAAGTCATCACGGTTGTGTTGATTCTCTCAATCCTGGCAGCCGTGGCGGTTCCCCGCGTCAATCTCGGCGCCGTAGGAGTGATACGAGCCGATGCCACCGTCCGACAAATTGTCACCGACCTTCGACGTGCCCGTGCCAACGCGATTTTGCAGGCAGCCCAAAACCCACAGGGGTTCGCCCTGGTGATGAGCGGAGGGAACCCCTACGAGGGGTATGAGATCCTCGACCTTCGCGACTCGAGAGTGATCGCGGTACGCACGATCCCCGAAAACGTCCGATGCACCGGAGGAGAACGTTTTGAATTCGGTCCGTTGGGCGGTCTGCG
>JAGPGT010000329.1 GCA_018055905.1 Phycisphaerae bacterium | reverse complement strand
CAGTTCGAATCTGGGGTGGTTGACCCGGCGACGAGGCGGTCGAGGGTGGCTGGGAGATCTCGCCGGTCCTTGACAACATGGACGTTTTTTCCGATCCCGGCCAGTTCGTCTGGCTGGACTGCAGGCAGGCAGCCGCAGAAGACGACGGCTTGCGGGTTTTGTTTGAGGGCGATGCGGAGCAGATGACGGCTCTTGGCGGATGCGGCGTGGGTGACCGTACAGCTATTGACGACAAACAGTTGCGGCAAGTGCGCGGGGTCCACGTGACGCAGGCCGGCCCGTTCGAGAAACTGGCGAACCTGCTGGCTTTCGTAGTGATTGACCTTGCAGCCCAGTGTTAAGATGGAAAAAGTTTCGATCATGTGATATAATCGACATATTAGTCGGCTCGAAGGCTGTTCACAAGACCACGGCAGAGTCTATGCGTACCGAATAGTGGGAGGTTTGTTATGGCACCGGCATCGGATGCGGTTTGGGCGATCGACTTGGGGAGCAATTCCCTCAAGGCACTGCACCTGGCGGCAGTGGGGGATGCGGTCCAGGTGATCGGCTTCGATCATATTCCGCACGGCAAGATCCTCTCGAGCAGTGGGGTCAGTGCCGCCGAGAGGGAGGAACTGATCGCAGTGAGCCTGCGGCAATTCGTCCAGCGCAACGATGTCGGTTTCGACCCCATCATCATCTCGGTGCCCAGCCAGAACAGCTTCGCCCGTTTTGTGACCCTGCCTCCCGTGGAGGCCAAGCGTCTCCCGGAGATCGTTAAGTTCGAAGCCGCCCAACAGATCCCTTTTGACCTCAGCGATGTGCAGTGGGATTATCAAGTACTAAGCGATCCTGATAGCCCAGAAAAGAAGGTTGGGTTGTTCGCCATCAAGAACGAGATCGTCAATGGGGCGATGGAGCCGCTGGAACGGGAGGAGTTGTCGGTCAGCTACGTACAGATGTCGTCGATGGCGCTGTACAATTACCTGCTGTTCGACCGGCCGGACTTGGTGAGTTCGGAGAAGCGGGCAACGGTGCTCCTCAACATCGGGGCCGACAGCACGGACTTGGTCGTATGCACGGCCTCGGGTGTTTGGCAGCGGTGCATCACGACGGGCGGCAACGCCTTCACCAATGCGATCGCCGAGACGTTCAAGCTGAGTTTTGAGAAGGCCGAGAAGCTCAAACGCACGGCCCCGGTGAGCAAGTACGCCCGCCAGATCTTCCAGGCGATGCGGCCGGTGTTCACCGACTGGGCGGGGGAGGTCCAACGGTCGCTGGGCTTCTACACGAGCTCCAATCCCGACGTGAAACTGGCCCGCGTGGTCGCTCTGGGGGGCGGTACGAAGCTTCGCGGGCTGCTGAAATACCTCCAGCAGACACTACAGATTCCGGTGGAAAAGCCCGACGCCTTTAAACGGCTGGCCGTTTCACCGATGGTCTCGGCCGCCAAGTTCCATGAATCGGTCGCCGATTTCGGCGTCGTCTACGGCCTGGGCCTTCAGGGCGTGGGTTTGGCCCGCATCGAGAGCAATTTGCTCCCAAGGAATGTCGCGCGGTCGATCGCTTGGGCCGGCAAGACCCGCTACTTCATCGGTGCGGCGGTACTGCTGTTGGTCGTGTCCTTCCTGTGTCTGGGGCGGGTCGGTCTGGATCGGATCGCGTATGCCCGCGCCGAGGACATCCGCGCCAAGACCAATCGCATCGTGTCCACGGCCGTCACCCGCACCAAGGAGACCGGAAACATCGAAACCATGACCGCCGAGTGGGACGAGAGCATGAAGAAACAGTTCGCCCACTTCCAGCATCGCGAGGTCATTCCGCAGTTGTACGGGATCATTCTGTCGGCCCTGCCCAACGCCAAGAACAATCCGAAGGACCGTGCTTTCTACGAGGCCTTCGAACGCGGCGACATCGCAGCCATCACGAAGGTGCCCCGTCCCGAGCGGAAACAGCTTTTTCTGACGACCGCCTCGATGTATTACTCCGACGATCTGGCCCGGGCCCAGTTCAAGGCCACCGCTTCAATGCGTAAAGACAGTCTGATGCAAGAGCAGATGGACGCCGGCGGGGCCTACAGCGACGAGGCGATGGCCTTGTACGAGCAGATCTACGGCAAAGAGAACCTCGCGATGATGCTGGGAACCACGGCGTCCGCCGAGAAGACCCCCGGTTTCGTCGTCATGCTCGAAGGCTACAGTCCCTACAAGAACATCGGGGCCCTGCTGGATCCTCCGAACGTCCAGAATGATCGGGAACGTTGGGGGCTGATCACCCGACTGTCCAACCTCAAGCAATTTCTGAATCTGGACGTCAACGCGCCGTTCGAAATGTACGACAAATCGGCGGACCACTTCAAGATCGAAACCGGTCCGGTGGACGTGGATGCCGAAAGCCTCCCGATGGGGGTCGGCAGGTGGAAGTTCACTCCCAGCGCCGCAGCGCTGGCGGCGGCGGCGACCTCCGCCGGCTATGACATGGGCATCGCTTCGATTCAGGATGGAACATGGACGCTGTTGGACCCGATCACCGGGGAAACGATCAGTTCCGAGCAGAGGCTCGACGCGTACGGAAAACCCATGGTCGATTCTCTGAACAAGCCGGTGAAACAGAATCGCGATTACTGGTTCAAATTGCAGTTCAAGCTCAAGTGGAATGGGGCGCCTCCCACTCCGGAGGGCGTCGCCGACAAATCATCGCGTCGATGAGGTGCGGCCGAGTGTTCGCGACCCAAGCGGATTTTTAGGCAGGTAGGCAGATGAAATCACCGCAGATCGATCTGAACAAAGTCAAGGAAGTCCTCAAGAAGCTCAGCTTCCTGAAGAACAATCTCGCCTTGTTGGTGCCGATCCTCATCGTCCTCTTCTCGGCGCTGCTGTTCATTCCCACGAAGTTGCTCAGCGCCAGGCTCCAGAACACCATCCAGCAACAGAGCGTCAAGACCGCCACCGACA
>JAGPGT010000096.1 GCA_018055905.1 Phycisphaerae bacterium | reverse complement strand
CTAGTCGTCGACGACGAAGACGACATCCGCGAGCTTGTGCAATGGAATCTGGATCGAGAGGGGTACCGGGTTCTGACTTGCGAGACGGGCGAGCAGGCTTTGGCCGTGGCACGGTCCAAGATTCCGGATCTGATCATATTGGATTTGATGTTGCCCGGTATCGACGGCTTGGAGGTCTGCAAACGGCTGAAAGCCGACTCGGGTCTCTCGCAGATTCCGGTCGTCATGCTCACCGCCAAGGGGGAAGAGTCCGACATTGTGGCCGGGCTCGAACTGGGGGCCGACGACTACATCACCAAGCCGTTTAGCGGAAAAGTGCTGGTGGCCCGCGTTCGACGGCTCCTGCGGAAGGCGACCGAGACAGGGGATGAAAAAGGAGTGGTTAAGATTCACGGTCTGGTCATCGACCCGGGACGTCATGAGGTGACTTTGGCCGGCAAGCCCATTGTGTTGACCCTGACGGAGTTCAACATTCTCCACACGCTGGCCCGCCGGTCTGGCCAGGTATTCACCCGTTACCAGATCGTAGATTCCATCCACGGCGACGATTACCTTGTCACCGACCGGGCCGTGGACGTCCAGATTGTAGCTCTGCGTCGAAAGCTCGGCGCCGCTGGCAAGCTCATTGAGACTGTTCGCGGCGTCGGGTACCGATTCAAGGACTGAAGACTCATGTTCCGATCCCGTCTGATTTGGCAGGTGTATCCGTTGTTTCTGGCGGTCACCTTGGTGGCCGTTGTGGCTGTAACCGTCTATTTTTCCCAGGCGTTTCACGCATTTTATCGAAGGGAAGCCAGGGCCGAGTTGCGGGCCCTGGCCGTGGTGGCTGCGCCGCAGATCGTTCGGATGCTCGACGGCGATCCCGCCCAGATCGACGCTTTGTGCAAGCGGTTCGGCCAGGCAACGCAGGATCGCCTTCGGTTCACCGTGATAACCTCTGCGGGCCGTGTGTTGGGCGAGTCCCATGAAGACCTCTCCAACGTCAAGGATCATTCGGATCGGCCGGAGATCCAGGCGGCTTTCCACACCGGCTACGGAGAATCGGTCCGTCTGAGCCCGACTCTGGGACGGGAAATGCTCTATGTCGCCGTGCCGGTGGAAGAAAACGCCGCCCCCCGTGCGGTCGTGCGTCTGGCGATTTCCGCCAATGCGATGGATCAGGTCATCAAAGACATGCGGTCTCACGTTCTCTGGGCGGGTCTGATCATTGTCGTGTGCGTGGCGATCCTGAGTTTATGGGTCTCCCGGAGCATCAGCGAGCCGATTGTGAGTATGAGGCGAGTGGCGCAGTCCTTTGCAAGGGGGCAGTTCAACGTCCGGGCTCCCGCCGCTGCGGCAACCGAGCTGGACGATCTGGCCAAAGCCCTCAACGAAATGGCCTCCCAGCTTAGCGATCGGATCGTTACCATCACGCGGCAGCGCAACGAGCTCGAGACGATTCTGTCCAGCATGATCGAAGGGGTTCTCGCGGTCGATGCGGATGCGCGTATCGTCAGCCTCAATCAGGCGGCCGCTCAGTTGCTCAGCATCGATCCGGCCACGGCTCAAGGCCGCGCCGTCGAGGAGGTCGTTCGTAACTTGAGCCTCCAGCAGTTCGTCCGTCAGACGCTCGCCAGCGACAAACCTACCGAGGACGATGTCTCGTTTTCCGCGGAAGGGGAGCGGTTCTTTCACGTCCAAGGGGCCCGGCTGGTCCATCCGCGGGGCGAACGGGCCGGGGCGGTGATTGTGCTCAGCGATATGACCCGCATCCGACGCCTGGAAAGCTTACGTCGCGATTTTGTGGCCAACGTTTCACACGAGCTGAAAACACCGGTGACCTCGATCCAAGGTTTTGCCGAGGCCCTGCAGGAAGGGGGCGTCGCCGATCCCGAGCAGACCAAGCGGTACGTGAGCATCATCAGCAAGCACGCTCAGCGGCTCAACTCCATCATCGAGGATCTGTTGAGTCTGTCCCGACTCGAAGACGGAGCCGAGCGGCGGGCCATCTCCTTCGAATCCCATTCGCTCAAGGAGATTTTGAAAGCGGCCATCGAACTGGCTGCGGTGAAGGCCGAGCAAAAGCAGATCACGGTCTCACTCATTTGCCCCGACGAGGTCCAGGCGAAGATCAACGCGCCCCTTCTGGAGCAGGCGATCGTCAACCTCATCGACAACGCGGTCAAGTACAGCGAACCCGGGGCCGCGGTGGAAGTCCGCGTCGAGCCGGGGGAAAGCCAGACCGCGATCCACGTCAAGGACGCGGGCTGCGGTATCCCCGCCTCGCACCTTTCGCGGATCTTCGAGCGGTTCTACGTGGTGGACAAGAGCCGCAGCCGCAAGCTCGGCGGCACCGGTCTGGGACTGGCCATCGTCAAGCACATCGCCCAGGTCCACGGCGGACAGGTGACGGTCGAGAGCACGCCCGGCAAAGGCAGCGTTTTCACCCTGTATCTGCCCGCCAAGTGACGCGGCGTCTTCGGTTTTTCGCCTGGTCCAACGGAGATTTAGCGCATCGCTGATCCTGTCGTAACAGGGATCGGGTATTTGATGTCCGCGTGCCGTCGGCAAGAGGCCCCGGCCCAGGGGCGCAGCGACCGTCGTGGCCGCCCCATGCGGGTTTTTCCCTTGTTGTCCCAGGGTGGCTGGAGCTACAATGGAACTCGGCCCCACTGGGGCGTTTTCGGAGACCGAGGGATGATTGCGCCGCGGGTATCCGGCGTATGCCGATCCTGATTGCCGATGGATGTGATCGTCTGTCATCATGGTTTGTGCGGAGAAAGGAGAAAGGCATGAAAAGGCTTACGTGGTTGGTTCTGATCTTTGCTTTCGTATCGCAAACTCAAGCCGTTGTTCCCGAGCCCAAGAGTATCTGGGAATTCGATCCGCCGGACTTCAGCGCCGCGACCCTTGGGGTCCCGCTGGAACTGGTCGGCACAGTCAAACCGGTCGCGGGAATCAACCCCGGGGACGGCGCCGTGCAGATCGGCGAGGGAAGCTACTACATCTGCACGCACGGCATCGCCCCCAACGGCGGCGGCACGAAAGTCAACGAATGGACGCTCCTGATCGACTTCAGTTATCCGCCGAGCAGCCTGTCCGATCCCCCCAGCGGCTACAACGACCTGTTCCAGACCAATCCGACCAATGTCGACGACGCCGACTGGACCATCAATTCCTCCGGTGCCGTCGGAATCGGCGCCGTCGGCTACTCCAGCACCAAAGGCTTCACCACCAAGGGCAACACGTGGTACCGCATGGTCCTGGTCGTCGACAACGGAACCCGGCACGACATCTACTTCGACGGTGTCGAGATCTTCAAGGGCAATCAGCAAGGAGTTGACGGCCGATTCAGTCTGGCCTCCACGATCCTGCTGTTTTGTGCGGGCAACAACCAGGACCGCGACGACGCGCCGATCAATGTCTCGACAGTGGCCTTCTGGGACAAACCGCTGACCGCCGACGAGATTGCGGCCATCGGACGGGCGGGCGACAATTTCTTCGTCCGCAAAGGGGCTTCGAAACCGGTGCCCTCCAACGGTTCAGACGACGTGCTCGTCAGTGCGGATCTGAGCTGGACGCCGGGGGCTTATGCCGCCACACACAACGTGTACTTCGGCGTTTCTCGCGAGGAAATCGCCGCGGCCAATCCCGCAACGCTCGTCGCCAAAGGGTTGCCTTTGGAGGTCACGACCCTGGACGTCGGGCTCCTGGACTACGGCCAAACCTATTACTGGCGCGTGGATGGAGTCGGGGACGCGCCGGACAATGAGGTCTTCGAAGGTCAAGTGTGGAGTTTTACGACGGAGTCCTATGGGTACCCCATTTCTGGCGTGACCGCCACCGCCTCCAGCGCACAAGCGGGCATGAGCGCCCAGAACACGGTCAACGGTTCGGGCCTCAATGGCCTGGACCAGCACTCCACCGATGCGATGCAGATGTGGATGGCGACCGACGCCAAGCCACACTGGATCCAATTCCAGTTCGATGAAGTCTACAGGTTGCACGAGATGTGGGTCTGGAACTCCAACCAGGTGGTCGAAAGCTTCGTGGGTTTCGGGGCCAGGAACGTTACCGTCGAGTATTCCACCGACGGTCAGATATGGACGACTCTCAACGGCGTGCCGGAATTTGCCCGGGGGACAGGCTTGCCGACCTACACCGCCAATACCACCGTTTCGTTCGGCGGCGTCCAGGCCAAGTACGTCCGGCTCACCATCAACACTACCTGGGGTGTTACCCCTCAGGCGAGCCTGAGCGAAGTCCGGTTCTTCTATATTCCGGTCAAGGCATTTGCACCTCAGCCGGTGGTTGACGCGACGGGCGTCAGCGTCGAGACCCCGCTCCTCTGGCGATCGGGCCGCGACGCGGCTTCGCACAAGGTCTACCTGGGCACGGATCGAGAGGCGGTCGCAGGCGGCGCGGTGGCCGCCCAGACTGTGACCGAACCCACCTTCGCTCCGGCCGATCTGAAGTTCGCAACTCGCTACTTCTGGAAGGTCGATGAGGTCGGCGCCGCCGAGACCTACCCTGGCGATCTCTGGAGCTTCACGACGCAATCGTTCGCCTCCATCGACGACATGGAGGGTTACACCGACAATGAGGGAAGCCGGATCTATGAATCCTGGATTGACGGCCTGACCAACGGTTTGAGCGGCTCGACCGTCGGCTACATGACCGCCCCCTTTGCCGAGCGGACGATCGTCTACGGCGGCTCGCAGTCCATGCCCCTGACTTACGACAACACGAAGGCCCCGTATTATTCCGAGGCTGAGCGGACGTTTGACACGCCTCAAGATTGGACCGCCCATGGGGCCGGCTCCGTGTCGCTCTACTTCCAGGGCGTCACGCCGGGGTTCAAGGAACTGCCTTCCGGTCATATTCTGATGAATGGCCTCGGCGCCGACATCTGGGGCACCGCCGACCAGTTCCGCTTTGCCCATAAGACCCTCACCGGCAACGGCACGATCGTTGCCCGCGTCAACAGCGTCCACAACAGCAACGTCTGGGCCAAGGCGGGCGTCATGATCCGCCAGAGCACCAACGCCGGCGCGGTCCACAGCTTCATGTGCATCACGCCCGGCGGCGCCAGCGCCGGCAACGGCGCCAGCTTCCAACGAAGGCCCGTTGCGGACGCCGCCTCGGTCAACGACAATAGCGCCGTTCTGGTCGCGGCTCCCTACTGGGTGAAGCTCGAACGCACCGGCGACAACTTCTCCGGCTTCATCTCGCCCGACGGTGTCGCCTGGACCCGGATCGGAGCGCCGGTCTCGATCCCGATGACCGGGCCGGTCTTGATTGGCCTGGCGCTGTGCAGCCACAACGCCGCAGTTTTGACCGGTGCCGACTTCTCCGACATCGCCTTCACCGGCAACGTCTCCGGTGCCTGGCAAATCGCGGAGATCGGCCTTGCTCAACGCGAGGGCAACTCGCCCGAGGCCTTGTATCTGACGGTCAAGGACAGCGCGGGCAAGGGCAAGACGGTCGTGAATCCCGACGCGGCCGCCAGCGCCAGGATGGGCTGGCAGCAATGGCTGATTCCGCTGACCGATCTGACCTCGGGCGACGTCAAGGCCACCGCGATCAAGTCGCTGACGATCGGTGTCGGCAACCGCGCCGCCCCCGCCCCCGGCGGGACCGGCACGATCTACATCGACGACATCGGCTTCGGCGTCCCGCTGCCGTAATCGAAGCGTCGCTACAGGTTCTCAATGGGGACAGTCGCCCTCCGCAACCGGGCGACTGTCCCCATTCCATTCCTGCGATCCCGCGCACCCCGGCCGGCCTTGTGGAATTGGGTTCGTTTCGCAGGACGACTTCGCGAGTTTCAAGTGTGAAGTTTGAAGTGTCAAGTCGGCGCCGTCACTTGAAACTTCCTCCGACTTTGGCTCTGCGCCAAACGAAGCCAATTCCGTCGGGATCGCGGGCTCTCGATCGACGACCAGGACGTCCTTCGAACGCGGGGGGAGGACCGCATTGACCGAATTGATCTTGTTGACCTTGGGATCGGCCTGCGAAGGGGAGGTTTCTGCCGCCGTGCGAGCCTTCTGCTCCCGGCGCAGCTCGCGCATCGTGCGGTAGAGGCTGTTTTCGATCCGTCGCTCGTAAACCAGCAGCCGGTCCAGGATCTGGGCGCGGGCGAAGTCCGTCATCACCACCTGGCCCAGGATCACCGCTTCCTCGTCCGGCTTCGGTTCGATCGGCAGGCCATGCTTGGGCCAGAGCACGATATCGCCCGCGTTCTCACGATAGACCGTGGCGAAAATGGCGCTTTGCAGCCGCTCGGCCCGCCTCAGTCGCCAGGCCAGACTCACCGCCCGCTCGGCCAGCATCATTTCGATCTCACCCACCGGCGCCAGTTCCGCCAGCATCTCCTCGCGGTAGAGATCGAACTGGGCCGGGTCTTCTCCATGAATGACCACCTGCTCGGCCAAAAGCCCATGTTTGACGGCATTTTGCGAAGCTCTCGCCTTGCCTTGGGCCGTCCGCGGCCCGGTGGACTTCTGCGCATTTAAACGATTCGCCTGGATCTGTGCCACACTCGCCATGATGATCCCTCCGAACGAATGGTTTATGTTTCACGCTTCACAATACACGCTTCATCGCCCGACGATGGCGATCAATATGTATATTATACCATAAACAAGGCTGCGTTTCAACAAAAATATAACAAACATAAAAGAAAATATTCGTCACAGAGATGGCCGCGAAGGCCGTCCTTGAAATGGGTTGCGGGGGGCAGACATTCGATTGCGCTTCAAGGCGTGGTGGTGAAGTCGTGGTGTGTCGCCCGGTTTCGCTTTCGGTTCCTCGCGGTTTGTGGAGAGAAAGACGCTTGTGTTCCCGAAAAGGGACTAACGCGCCGGCGACGGCTCCGAGACCCCTGCGGCGCTCGATGTCACTCGTTGCATCGCGGCGTAGACCTGGCGATCGTCGGCCGCACCGCGGAAGGTGAAGGGAAAACGCTGATTGAGTTCCACCAGCATAAGCCCCCAGGAGATCCCGTGGGCGACGCTGACTTCGCAGGCCCGTGCCCCTTCCTCGCCGATTTTGTCATCCTCGTTGCAGACGATCGGTTTGTGGAGTCCCTTCAATGCAGCTGCGCGAGAGGGGATCTCTTCAATCGGTGTTTCGTTGAAGTGGATCAGGAGAAAGTCGCTCGCCTGAGCGACGTTGTCGGGCAAGCGACCATCTCCCAGACCGCTGGCGGACACCAGCAGGGAAGGGCAAGTCTGTTTCGCCAGACCGATCAGCTCCGCGACGCCCTGGGAGGTCTTGAGCAGGGGGTGATCGTATCCCGAGTGCCCGAACTCATTGGCAATCTCCAGGATCACATTGGTGAAGCCGCTTCTGCAAATCCACTGCGCGACGTTGACGACGCCGGCACGGACAGCGGCTTCATCCCGGAGTCGTTGGTCCTGACGTTGATAGTAACAGCTCAGAATCACAACCGCTCCCTCGCGGTCGCAGGCTTCGACGACTTGTCGCACGCGCCGGAGATAGGGGGCGGAAAGAGAACCGTCCGAATTGAATGCGGAATTCACAGCGCCCTCATAGCCTGGCATGCCCCCTTGAAGACCGATCGTGAACGCGCGGACACCGTGAGCGACGTAGTCGGGGATCTGAGCGATGAACTCCTCCGTGTTCGCCTGCGGGTCGAACTCGGGGCGGTGGCGGTCCTCGAAAACGGCGTTGACCATCCGCACGTTCATCAACAATCCCTCGGCCTTTGTGCCGGGGCAGGTTGGCGACTCATTGACGAACCACCGACCGTCGCGAATCGATACGCAAGTTCGAGGCGTGAAGCTCTCCGCGACCGGGGACGACGGGTCGGTCAGCGATTCCGCAAGCTTCGCGAAGAACGAGTCCCATTTGGCCTCGGTTTCCCAGATGCCTTGGACGCCCTGAGCCACGGGATGGGTCCCCATTCGCACCACGACCATGTTCCATTCGGGGATCACGCAACAGAAGTTCGCGCTGTGACCGTGAGACATGTACGCGCCGGGCGGCGCCGAAGGCCAGGGACGCTTGCCGTCGGGTCGGATGTCGTTGGTCCACCAGTAGAAACCGTAGCGCCCATGCAGAAAGGAACTGGCCCCCACGCGGGGAACCTGATTGCGGGTGGCCTCGTCCACAAAGGAAGCGGGGAGAAGCTGCCTGCCGTCCCATCGGCCGCGGTTGAGATAAAGGTGTCCCAGACGAGCCATTTGGAGGGCGGTGGTTCGAATGCCGGGGGTGGTGGGAGTCCCGGCCGCGTTATTCAGGTCGATCCCCTCGACCTTCCCGCTGACGCCCCAGTCCCAGCCGGTCATCCCGATCGGGTCGGCGATGTGCCGCTTGAACACAGACTGCTGGGATTCCCCCGCCAGGCGGGTCAGAATCCGGCCCAACAGAAACACCTGGTGATCGTGATATTGCACCTGGGTCCCCGGTTCGAACAATGGTTCCCCCGGCTCCAGATAGGCAAGCGGTTCTCCCCAGGGCTGCTCGGTGGTGACGTTGACAACCTGTCCCCGATATCCCGAAGACATGGACGCCAAGTGTCGCAAGCGGATACGACCATAGACCGGATAGTCATCGTCCAGTTCTGGCAGGTAGGTCGCCGCGGGATCGTCGAGCGCACAGACGCCTTGTGCGACAAGAACGCCGAGGACCGTGCTGGTGAAGGTCTTGGTGCAGGACCATACGTTGTGATGGGCATCGCTGCGAGGGCCTTTCCAGATCAGATGTCCGTTGCGGACGATCACGAGCTCATCGGCGCCGTCCGGACCGAAACTCGCGTCCATGTAGGACACCGCCGCTCGGAGCTTCGCGGAATCCACCTGCTGAGACTCGGGCGTTGCCTCCGTCCAGTCCTGACGGGGAAATGCGATCGCGCTGCCGGCAACGAGAACCAACCGAAGGATTGTCGCGGATCGTACGCACTTCATCTCTGACTGCTCCAAGAAAGACTCTCGGATTTCTGAGGAACCAAGACTGTCGTGTCCAGACGGACCTCATCGTAACACCCGAGACGATCGAGAGCAAGAAACCATCGTCAGTCGCGGAACTCAGCGGAAAAGGAATCCCGATGCGACCCAGGGCGCCACGTGCATTCAATAAGTCTTTCCGCAGCCAGGGATTGCGTTGCGGCCGCGGCGGGCGATCGTGCGTCACAGCGAGTGGGACGAGGCGGGCGATCCGCCCTTGCGGCGGTATGGCTCGTAACGCACCAGACGGACGCCTCGGTCCTCGATGCGATACGAGACGCCTCGCCAGGTGACATCTCTCAGGAAGCCGACCGTCGGCAGCACTGCGGCGTAGACGATCTGCGCGAGCGGGACCGCGATCAGAAGCTTCAACAGTGTCCCGGGTCCGAGCCACTGCGTTCGCTCGTCTCGACCCTGCACTGCCTTTCGCACAGCAGCTTCCAGCAGGCCGAGCATCGCGAACATCGCCAGTCCGTACACGGCCAGGCCCCCGCCTGCCAGCGCCGCCGGGACCGCCTGTCCCCGCGCGACCGCGACGACCAACACGATCGCAGCCGCGAGCAGGGCCCCTATCGTTGCGATTCCGTGCACGAGGATCAGAGGCCAATCCTTTCCTTTCAGGCGCGAATGCAGGAGCTGTCGCTGCATGAACCGCCAGAGGCCCTTCATCGTGCACGACTCGCGGTTGACACTCATCATCGCAGGCACGAACGCGGTCTGTCCGCCTGCCTGTCGCACCGCTGCGTCCAGCGCGGTGTCGCTGGCGATGGCGTGACGCCAGCGTTCGCGCAGGTCCGTTTCGCGAAACAGTCGCGCGCGGACGGCCATGCCGCCGCCCCAGGTGCACCGTCCCCAGTACATCTGGACCGCGGCGCCTGCGTTCCACGCGTAGCGCACGAGGCTGGCGAGGGTGGGCTTGGCGGGCATGTACCAGCGGTTCCCGGTGGCGGCCGCTACGTTGGGGTCCCGGAAGGGCCCGACCAATTCGCGAAGCCACGTGCGGTGGGGCACGACATCGGCATCGATAATGGCGAAGATCTCGCAAGATGCGTCGAGCCCCTCCACCGCCTGGAGCAGGCTGTTGGCCTTGAGCGTGCAGGTGCCGAAGCGTTCCGCCAGCGGCTCGACGCGCACGGGACTTCCGGGATGACGCTTCACGACGCGGTCGATCACCTCCCAGGCAGGGTCTTGGACGTGATCGACGACGATCCGCACCGTGTAGCGCGGATAATCCTGTTGCAGCAGGCCCTCGACGCACTGGGCCAGGAAGGGATCGTCGCCGCGGACGGAGAGCAGAATCGCAGCCTGGGGGCAGTCTTCGTCGGCGAGCAGGGGTGGTCGATCCCGGCGCAGGGCCCGGACGAACGCCACGGTCGGCGCCGCCTGGACGGCAACCCACACCAGCAGCGTCACGCAGATTCCAAAGGCAAAGACCGTCATGTCGTCTCCCGAAATCGACGTCGCAATCGCGCGGGGACTTGCCCCATTGGACAACGAAAGACGGTAGTTTACCCCCGACAGGCAGGCGGGGACAGAAAAAAGGCTCATCCGGTCTTGGCGTACTTTCTGATCCGGACACGCCCTTGTCAGGACGTTCGGTCCCGAGTACCATGCCGTCCGCAGTCGAACGCGGCGTATCGTTCCAGGATGGCAAGTCATGCAGGACGACAAGCGAATCGTGGTGATCGGTGCCGGTCCCGCAGGGATCGGCGCGGGGCTTGCTCTGGGCGACCGGGCGATCGTGGTCGAGCGGGAGGCCGAGCCGGGCGGGTTGTGCCGCACCCTCGTGCGAGAGGGCGCGGTCTGCGATTACGGCGGGCACTCGTTCCATACGCCGCACCCTGCGATCCGCGACCTCGTGTTTTCGGCCGTCGAGATGTTCGAGCAGAAACGCGACGCACGCTGCGCCACGAACGGCACGATGATCCCTTATCCGTTCCAGGCGCACTTCGAAGCGATCGGACGACCCGAGGTCGTCGAGGAATGCCGGGCGGGACTGGCCTTGGCCCAGGACGGACGAAAGGCTGCGGATTTCGAGGAGTACCTCCAACGCCGCTTCGGGCCGGGCATCGCGCGGCACTTCCTGCTTCCGTACAACCGCAAGCTCTGGGGGACGGACCTGCGGCGTATGACCGCGGACTGGGCGGCCGAACGGGTCGCCGCTTCGCAGGGGACGACCGAGCGGTTCGACGAGACCACAGGCCGCCGCAAGCCCCTGCAGTCCGACACCACCGTCGCCTATCCCGCCCAGGGCGGTTTCGGCGCAATCATGTCGGCATTGTCGCGACCTTTGGCGGACCTGCGGCTGGGACGGACCGTCGTACGCGTGGACCCGAAGGACCGCCTGCTGAGCCTGGCCGATGGAACGAGCCTGCGGTGGGATCGCCTGGTGTCCACGATTCCGCTCGACCGGCTGCTGGCGATGCTGCCGGACGTGCCGTCGGAGCACAGAGCGGCCGCAGCGCGTTTGCAGGCGTTGCCGCTGGCTCTGGCGATTGTCGTCGTGGGGCATCCCGTGGACACGCCGATCCAGCGTGTCTATTGTGCGGACCCCGAGTATCCCGCCCACAAGACCGCCTTGAACCACAATTCTTCGCCCTCTCTGCGGGCGCTGCCCCAGCATGCGATCGTGGCGGAGGTCTCGGCCCTGCAGGAGAAAGGGGCGATTCTGGACAACCTGGGTGGTGCGGTGGCGAGCCGGTTGGTCGAATGGGGTCTGATCTCGTCGCCCGGCGCGATTCGAGCGACCGAGGTCGTTTCCGTGCCCTATGGCTATCCGGTCCCCACGCACGACCGCGATGCGGTCGTCGCCCGCCTGAAGGATTGGCTGCTCGATCGCGGAATCCACACGGTCGGTCGGTTCGGCGAATGGGCCTACATCAACGCCGACGAGGCCCTCTACCGCGGCCTGACCCTGGGCCGCGCCCTGGCGTCGCCGACGTCGTAGCGTGCAACGAAGAAGGCCCGAGGACGAACGGCAAACGGATGAAAAAGCGAATGAAATTGCACGAATGAGGAGCATGGAAACAGACTCCCGTCCCCCGTTATCCCCACGAGAACAGGGGAGCCAAGGAATGAGAGGATGTGAGCGTATGATCTTGTGGTTGTGTTGTCTCTGCACAGTCCTCGGCAGCGGGGGGACGGTGCACATCTTTCTGTTGATGCGGCGTGTGCTCGGTTGGTAGAGTCATCGCATGTCCAGAATGGCCGGAGGGATTGCGGTCGGGGCATCTGTGGCAGGGGCGGTTTCATTCTTGTGCTCTCGCGACATCGTCGGAGATACAGAATTGCCGGAGGGATTCCCTAATTTATCCTTGACGGACTTGCGCAAATCCAGTCTATTAACATCTCGCAGCCGGTCCGGCTGTCGAGGCAATTGGTGGCATGTGGTTCTGAGTTATCCGCTCGTTTCTTATGGGACTCAAAAACGGATTTCGGTTCTTGGAAAGGATTCAGCAATGCGGAGTGTGACACGTTCGACCGTCCTGATCGTCCTGGGTTTGTTCGTCGGGGTGGTTTTTCTCAGCGGCTGTGAATCGCAGCAGATGAAGGATCTCAGGACACGCAACCAGACGCAGCAGGCCCGCATCGCGGAACTTGAGAGCCAGTTGCAGACGGCCCGGCTGCAGTTGGATCAGCTTCGGAAGCAGCTGGATGCCGCCAACGCCACCGGAGGGGTCGAGGTCGACGCGTTGAGGCAGAAGATCGCCGCTCTTGAAGAGGATATCGCCAAGAAAGAAGAGTTGATCAAGGCCATGCAGGCCAGGCTGATGGGGGTCTCGCCGCTGCCGGTTGAGTTAAACACCGCGTTGGAGGATTTCGCCAAGGGCAACGACATGGTCGAGTATGACGCCAGCCGAGGCCTGGTGAAGTTCAAGAGCGACCTGCTGTTCGAGAAGGGCAGTGATGCGGTGACCAGTCAGGCGGCCGGGGCGGTCAAGACCCTGTGCGGCATTCTCAACACTGAAGCCGCCAAGGAATTCCACATTATTGTGGCCGGTCACACCGACGATATCCCGATCCTGAGACCCCAGACGAAGGTCGATCATCCCACGAACTGGCATCTGTCGGTGCACCGTGCGATCTCGGTGGAGCAGTTGATGGAGCAGAATGGGATCGCGCCGACGCGGTT
>JAGPGT010000095.1 GCA_018055905.1 Phycisphaerae bacterium | reverse complement strand
GAGACGATAGAACATAGAATGCAGTTTACGATTCTCTCGGGGACGTGGTGTAACGGGAGCACACGGCGGTCGCATCGCCGGAATGAGGGTTCGATTCCCTTCGTCTCCATCCTTTTGATTTGCAAGGACTTGCGCCAATCCGCAATCCGAAGTTTTGACCGGAAAAACGCCGATTGGGTACTCCACCCCATGCCCCCTTTGCCAGTCCCTGCGTGTTGATTCCAGATCCAACCGTCTACATCATGCCGCAACGACGCATCGAAGCGACCACCCCCACCCCCAAGCCGACCAGCAGGATCGCCGCGGGAGCCGGCACCGGCGGGCCCTCTGGGAAACTATGTTTGAGGTCGTGCAGCGTGAATCCGCCGTCAGAGCCCTTGGCCATGAGGCCGTCGGTCGCGCCCGGTCGGTCGGCCAGCCGAAAGATCGTCTCCCACGTCAGCGGCTGCCCCGATGAAGTACCGACCACCATCGCGCCCAGATGGCCGGCAAAGGAGACCGAACTGAGATCCCGATCGCCCGCTACAGGCTCCACCAGGGACCGGCCCCAGTCCAGACCCCTAGCCTCCACCTGAGGCGGCGTCCAAGGGGGCAGTTCGTCGAACTCGACAACAATCCCACCCCACGCGGGCATCACGCAGGCCGCGAGAGCCAACACCATCACCACACTCTTGTTCATCCTATCCCTGCAACCGATCCACCTGCGGACGAACTCGCAGCTCGACCCGATCGGCATCCTTACTTACGCGAATTGCAACACTCCCCGACGGCGTCCGAACTCCCTTACCCCGACGCACGTCGGCCCTTGGCCGTCTTCCCTGGGGAAGACATGCCCCCCATCCATTGGTCACAACACGCTTGTATTGTGCCACTCCAGCGCTCGATTGTCAAGTCCGAAGTGGAAATCGTGGGGTCCGTGCAAATCGTCTGATCGAGACAACCCGCGAAACGACCCAGTCATTCTGAACCCGCAAGGCCCTATACTGTCCGACGACGTCGCAGCCAGCCGACCAAACCCGCGCCCAGCGTACCCAACACGACCGCACCGGGGGCTGGGACCGTAGGACCAACCTGCATGTACGTGCGAAACTGCATGTCGCCCGTGGGACCGCCCAAACTGAAACCGTGTACCCAACCGACCTCGCTGTCATAGGAGCAAAACTCCCCAGGTCCGTAGAGATCGGGTGGATCAAATTGTACGCCCACAGTGACATAGCTCCCCTGCGTCGCCGGGTAGAGCACAATCGCGTACATCTGGCCGGCGGTCAGACCGATTCCCAGGGCAAGGAAGTCGACACTAAGCCATCCCCTCCACGGGATGGGATTAGGTGAGGTGACCGAGCCGAGCACCGTCGGGCCCGGCAGTCCCGCCGTGGTGGTCCAGATCTCCACGACAGGGGCTGACTCCGGCGGTAGCGCAGAGCCGCCGGTGTTGCCGATGTCGACATGGTGCAGCAGCCCCGAAAGACCCGCCGTGAAGGTCTGGCCCCGCATGGAAAAAATCCTGCCGATGAAAGCATTACCAACCCAGTCCTCATCGTCCATGAACTGATCCAGAACCACCGCAGCCTGGCTCGTGGCTGCTCCGAGCAGGCAGACCGCGAGCATAACAACAATCCGAGACGTTTTCATTTCTCGGACCTCCAAACCACACAAAAAGACCCGAAAACCATTTCCGCATCACAGACGCCCGTGGCGTCTGTTTCACCAATCGGTTCCGTAATCCGGGAATGAAGATCACCCGGTTGCGCCCCCCGCATATCCCAGGATATCCTTATTATATCCTCTGCGCCTCTGGCCTCCAAGGGAAAGTGGCTCTGAGTCAAAACAAGAGGCTTGCGTTGGTCCTTGGGGTTTCGGTAGAATAGGATGACCGCCGGCGGACCGGAGATTATCGTACGATCGTCGAGCGTCGTTTTCAAAGGGAGGTACACAGAGGTATGGGGCGCAGAAGAGCTTTCACATTGATCGAACTGCTGGTTGTTATCGCGGTGATCGCCGTCTTGATGGCGATTCTGATGCCGGCCCTGAACCGAGCCCGAGAGCAGGGAAAACGTGTCGCCTGCCTCAACAATCTCGGGCAGATGATGAAGGGCTGGATCATGTACGCCGACGACAACAACGAGAAGATCGTGCCGGCCAACACCGGACTGTCGACAGGCGCTTGGGTCCGGTACCCCGGAGCCAGCGCCTCACAGGACCAAAAGATTGCTGGGATCAGGCAGGGACTTCTATTCCCTTACTGCCCGGAAGTGAAGCTGTACAAGTGCCCCACCGGCGTCCGCGGAGAGGTTGTGACATATGCGATCACCGACGCGATGAACGGTTATGACGGCATCCCCGGAACCAAAGATCTGATGGTGTACAAACGGATCAAAATCAAACGGGCCGACGCGAGAATCGTCTTCCTCGACGAGGGTCGTCTCAGTCCCAATAGCTGGACGCTCTGGTACGACCAGGAACGGTGGTGGGATCAAATCACCGCCCGCCACGGCGACGGAACGAATTTCGGCTTTGCCGACGGCCACAGCGAATACTGGAAGTGGAAAGACCCACGAACCCTGGAGGTCGCCAAGGCCGATTACGATTTGTGGCAGGGTTCGCTGCGAAATGGGCCGATGTCCAATTCTCCGGGCAATGAGGACCTGCACGCCGTCCAGCGAGGCGTCTGGACAAAACTGGGATACACGCCCAGCAGCAATCGGTAGGCGACAATCCGCAGCATCACCAACGATTGCCGATCCTCCCATGCGGACTCTCGCGCGTTTTCGGAGAGGGTTCGCTTTGTCCTCCTTGACCTGCCCCCAACTCTCGATACCATGAGGAACTCTCGTTCTCGAATAACCGGCGGATCGGGTCTGTGCTGGACAGGCCGGTGCCGGCGGGTTCTGAAAAAGGATGTGTGCGAATGACCGATGGCAGCGAAACGCTGGGTGTGATCTTCGATATGGATGGAGTCCTCGTCGATACAGGCTGGGCCCATCGCCAGGCGTGGTTCGATACCGCGGCGAGGGAGGGTTTCCCGATGTCCGACGAGTTCTTCTGGGGCACGTTCGGCATGCAGAACGCGGCGATCCTGCCGATGCTGCGGCCGGGGATTTCCAAGGACGAGATCCGGCGTCTGTCTCAGTGGAAAGAGCAGCGGTATCGCGAGGTCGCCAGGACGCGTCCGGACCTGGCGCCGGGGGCAATCTCTCTGCTGAAGGACCTCAAGCAACACGGATTTCGCCTGGCGATCGGCTCGTCCGCGCCGCCGGAAAACCTCGATGTCTTCTGGGACGCACACTCGCTGGCGGACTACTTCGACGCCCGCGTGACCAGCGAACAGGTGACCGAGAGCAAACCCTCGCCGCAGACCTTTCTCAAAGCGGCCGAGAAGCTCGGACTGCCTCCCTCGCGATGTGCGGTGGTCGAGGACGCCCTGCAGGGCGTGCAGGCCGGCAAGGCCGGCGGCATGGTCGTCGTCGCGGTGACGACCACCCACAAACGGGAAGACCTGATCCACGCGGACTATATCGTGGACAACCTGACCGAACTGAAGGCAGTGGATTTCCTGAGACTGCTCCAGAACGGTCGGGAGCCCAGGACTTCTTGAGATGGTCTATGTCAAACTCCTCCTGACCGCCTTCTTCTGGGGCGGGACGTTCATCGCCGGACGGCACGTCTCGCAACATCTGGACCCCTTCACGATCGCATTCCTGCGGTTCGCCACGGCCTCCGTGCTCCTGCTGACGCTGGCTTACCGGCGGGAAGGCAGACTCCCGCAATTGACGGGCGGACAGTGTGTTCTGGTCGCCTTGTTGGGCGCCACCGGCGTTTTCGCGTACAACGTCCTGTTCTTCAAGGGGCTCCATCTGATCGAAGCCGGCCGAGCGTCCCTGATCGTGGCGACGTCGCCGGCCTTCATCGCGGTGGCCTCGGCCCTGTTCCTCCACGACGGCAGTTCCAAGCTTCTTGCCCATCCCTTGCGTGCAGCGGGCATTCCCTTGTCCATCCTCGGCGCGATCGTGGTCATCTCGCGGGGCGACCTGCGACAGATCCTCTCCGGCGGAGTCGGCCTGGGCGAGCTGTTCATCCTCGGCTGCGTGTTGAACTGGGTCATCTACTCCGTGCTGGGCAAGGTCGCGATGCGAAGTCTCTCGCCCCTGACGGCCGTCGCCTATTCCTCAGCCTTCGGCGCTCTGGCTCTGGCGGTACCGGCGGCGATGGAAAACCCCATCAAGAACTTTAGCAACGCCTCTTGGCTCGACTGGGCGTCGATCGCCTACCTGGCGGTGTTCGGAACGGTTCTGGGCTTCGTGTGGTTCTATCAAGGAGTCCTGGCCATCGGCGCCCCTCGCGCGGGCCTGTTCATCAACTTCGTTCCCATCTCAGCGGTGCTGCTGGCAGCCCCCCTGCTTCACGAACCGATCACCTGGTCCCTGGCGGTCGGAGCAACTCTGGTCCTGTCCGGCGTGTTCCTGACGAATCGAACGCCGAAAGCCGGCTAAGACAGGTCATTGTCGAAGCTGCGCCCACAGAAGCCTGCGGAACGGATCCAGCACCACCGGCAGCGGGACCACCTGGACTTGGGGCGCACCGAGCGTCCCGCCGATACTCACGGAGGCGGCCCCCGATTGGAAGGTGGCCAGCAGCCGATCCAGCGCACGCACGCCGGGCAGGTTCACTCCCCTGAGGACCCTCGTCGATCCGACGGCGAAGCCTTCGATCTCGCTCTGAGCGCCCCGCTGGAGATCGGCGATCCTCACCGCGCCACGGACCTCGACGCCACGATTGAAGTATGTGAAGGCGGGGATCTCCAGGGACGCGCCTTCCAGCCGAATCGTCAGATCGCCGGTGCCCGTGGGTCCTTGCGGTCCAAACTGAAGGTTCAAGGTGTCATAAAGGGTCCCAATGATATTGTTGTTGCCAAGGTCGGACCTTGTCAGATTGACCCTCGCCTGTCCTTGCAGCGGTGAGAAGTTCTTGTCCAGCACGGCCGACGACCCGAGCAGTGCGACGACGCCGGAAAGATGACCGATTTGCGCCATCGCTTCGGGATCAATGACGTGGACAATCTGATCCAGGTTCAAGTCGTTGAAGTCGGCGATCAGGCTGGCGTAGCGGATGCCCGCGTGCGTACTGACGCGGGCCCTCGCATTCACCTGGCCTTCGAACGCCCTCAAATCGGCCTGATCGATCAACAACCGCGAGTCGCCAAGACATCCTGAAATCCGCAAGGACTCGACCCCGGCCGGACCAAACCACCCGTCTTTGACCTGTGCCTCCAGCGAGAACCGCAACGGCTCGGGCGAACGGGCCTCCGGGCCCACGTGTTCGGCCTCGAACGAGCCGGAGACAAACCCTTCGAATCTCGCCAATTGCGGCGCCCAAGGCTGCAGCAACTTTGGCTCGACGCCTCGCCATCGCAGCTTCGCGGAACTGGTGAGCAGTCGGTCCAAACAGATCTGAACCTTGCCTTCCACCTCGCCGCCCAGAGTCTCCGCGTACAGCTCTTCGACGCTCAGCATCTGATCCTGCGCCATCGCGACCAGACGAACTCGGGCGAGTTCCTGTTCTTCGACCAGGACCGTGCCCGCAACAGCGGCCTCGCCGTCGGCGGTCCGTTTGGCGAGGTTCACCCGCAGTCGCGACGTGCCATCGGCATAGAACAGCAACGAACTTCCCTCCAAACGGACCGGCCATCGTTTGGTCGCCAGATCCACGAACAGGTAATGCGGATCGTCAATCCGGAACCCGACGCTCGCGTTGGCCTTTCCCCCCTCCTGCTCCAGCAGAATCTCGTCCAACTGCACCTGGCCATCGGCGATGCGAAGCTTGCCCTGGACCCGTTCGACCCGAAGCGGCGTGATATCGACTTGCTGTGCGCTCCAACTGCCGGTGGCGACTGCCGAACGAAGGTCGAAATCCTCAACCGCCACTTGAATCTCCGCCTGGGCCCGTCCGCGTGCATTGACCGTCAGACCCGCTGCGACCGCCAAGGACTCCAGGGAAAGGCCGTCCGCAGTCGCGCCGATCTGAGTCAGACCTGCAGCCAGGTCATGGCGGGCGCTGAGCCGCCATTGACCGCCGAACAGGTCGATCGAATCGGTCGCCATCCCGATCGCCTCGTCGTCGGCCTTGAGCCGCACGGGCACTTCGAGCCGATGGACCGTCTCTGTGCCCAGCACGATGTTCTGGCCGGTCAATTGACCGGTCATCTCGATTCCCAACGGCTCAACGCGACCGAAGACATCGCCCTCCAGACGCCAGCGTCCCGGAGACCGTTCGGTCTGCGTCGTATCGAAGCGAACTTCGTCCGCCGGCCAGTCCACCGTCAGATGGACGTTCTGAAGATCCTTTTCTCGGAAAGACAACCCGCCTGCGGCCGTGACGATTCGCTCTCCTTCTGCCGCTCGAAACTCCCGCAGGTGGGCGACCCGTTCGTCCCCTTCGGCAGCCAGCCGCACGTCCAATGACGGCAAGCCCCAAGGCGACAGATGAGGCAGGCCATCGACTGCCAGAGACGCCGACCAGCGTCGTGTGCGCAAATCGAAAACCGCGCTGGCGGCGGTCGCCTTCGCGCCGGGCACGTGCAGGTCCGCCAGGCGAATCGCAGGCCAAGCCACGCGAATCGCCGCGCCGACCTCCGCGAGATCCACCCGTCTGCCCTGACGAGACAAGAGCATCGTCGGGATCGAGAGTTTCCATTGCGATTGCCACCAGTCCAAACCGTCGCCTTCCAGGTCAACGGCCAAAGCCGTCTGGCCGGAAGGATCTTTCGCTGCGCCGCGGAGGGTTGCAAGGAGCGTCTTGCGTCCGAAACGCGGGGACTGGACGGCGATTTGACACGTCCCCTCGTTCCGGACTCCCTGTTCCTCGCCTGTTGTCGCCCAGGAGCCGTTGAACTGGCCGGACCGGGCGTTCAGATCCCAACGGCCCTGGGCCTGAGCGAGAACCGAGCCCCAAATCGCAGCAAGCTGTTCGATCCGAACCTCGCCGTTGACCGCGCGAACCTCGCCGCCCACGCGAATCTCCCGACCGGCAGCATTCGGATCTCCGACAATCAGGTCCTTCGCCGTCACGACGACTTGATCCGCCGCCGCCTGTACCGCAATCGCGCCGCGAGCGGTGACGGGCCCGACCCCCAACGAATTGAAGCGGATGGTTCCCACAACCGAATCCCGTCCGACTTTGCCCTCCCAGTGCCCCGTCGCTCGGATGGGCGAGAGATCACGTCCGACCAGGGTCTGCACCAGCGGAGCGACATCGTCCAAGGAGAAGTCCACCTCGTGCGCCCAGTCTCGACCCTGGGCCACCCGGCCGTGCGCCCCGACGATCCGCGGAACCTCCGCTTCGAACCGCCAGAGCAATCGCCCCTCTGGACGGGCGTGAAAAGTCACCGGGCCCACCGTCTGCGCAATGTCGTTGGGTTCCTCGATACGGACCCGACCCTTTCGGACAACAACTTGCGGCAACGAAAGAGACCGCCCCCCTTGCCGGTCCTCGTTGCCCCTCTGAACGCGACTCCACACGTCCTGAATGTTCCATCGTCCATCCGAATGTCTCCGCAGGCGGACTTCGGGACTGTCCACCTCCACCGATCGCAGGTTCACCGGCCGCCCGACCAGCAGCAAGGGGAGGATTTCGTGGACGACTTCGATCCTGGGGACAGCCAGCGTCACGTCGCCGGTCAGGGGCAGTGCGACCACAACGTTGCGGATCGTCGTACGACCGCCCCATTCGATGGAGATTGAATCCGCCGTCACGTTCATCCCGATCGCGTCGCCGGCCTCGGCCAGGATTCGTCTCTGCAGCCACGCGCTCTGGAGAACCAGATGGACGATCCCCGCACCCGCCAGGATCAGCAGGACGAAGACAATCAGAATCCGGATCGTCCATCTCAACATAGAAAGTTGTCCCCTCAATCACATGTTCGCCGCAGGATCCTCACCCCGCAGGGGAAGCTCGAAGAGCCGCGAGGGAATCACTCGATCTGATGATCCACCGGCGGGACGGTGCCGAGGGTCCGAGGACCAAAACCCAGGATCCACCAGTCGTCTCGATAGGCCCGTCCGACCGAGGGGCCCGAACTGGCGACGACTTCGCCCGTGTTGGACCAATAAGCGACGTAGGAAATGCCGGCAAAACTCACCTGCTTGATCTCCTTGACGATGGCCACTTCCGGTGTAATGATGCCTGCGGGAACGCCGGCCGCGTTGGCGCCGCTGCCGGCGGCTGCGCCGATGGAGGGGATGCCGATGAGGCTGTCGTACCGGTCGATGCCGACGCCGGAACTGCGGACTTCAAGCATGATCTCCGCGTCCCGCATGTCGAACATCAGTTGCACTCCCGCCAGCAGCAGTTTGGCCCGGATCTCACCCAGAACGAACGCTTTGTCGGGCGAACCGAAGAAACGGTCGTCCACGAAGACTTTCCGTCCGTGAAGGGCCTCGAAGCTCAGCGGCGCAACCGCCTCTCTCACCGCCTCGGAAATCAGAAACTGCTCCGTGGCCGTTCGCTCCGGGTCGGTGACCCGCTGCGTCGCACAACCCCACAACAAGAGCCCCAGCAGCCCCACGACCGCCGTACACACCGAGACTCGTGGAGGCCCCAATACCCGCCCCACGTACTGTCGGGTCGATGCCATTGTGTCCCCTCGTATGAAACCTATGGCCATAAAATCCTTCGCGTCAGGCATGAACGCCCAGCCCCCTCTATATTACACCATCCGGGCACTGTAGTTCACGGGCTTTCCGAGAAATGTTCCGCCCCCGAACACAACTCACATCCGAATCATCTTTTGGGCACGTCTTCTTGAGGAAAGAAAAAAAATCACGCCATGAGTCCTAGAAACTGTGGTTTCTCCGCACGTTCCGACGGGTTCGATTGGGTTGGTTCGCGATTTCTTCTCCCGGCCGTCACGAGACCCCTTGATTCTTGACCACCGCGGTGGTACGATACGATGATGATGCCTTGGGGTGGAGAATATTATGAATGAGATGTTGCTGACCTTGTTCGTAATGCTTTTGTTCTTGTTGAACGTCCCGACCAGAACGTAACCCGTTCCTTGATTTTCCCGGACCCAGGATTGGGGGAGCCGTTTCGCATCCTGCGGAAGGCGGGCTTTCGTGGGCTGCTGCCGCCCGGAAAATTCCGGCCGAGAGCGAATCGACCGCGTGCTGCGACCCTCGCCCCCGGCCGGCATTAAATTACATATCTCAGATCCTGATTTTCCGGTTCATCCGCAACTACGCTTCTTCGACCACCTTGAAACCCATCGCGTCGGCCAGCGCGAAGACCGGCTCTTTGAGGTCGCCGTAGACGGTGACGCGGTGCCAACCCCACTGGTCCCACATCGTAAAGAGCTTCTCAATGTCGCCGGCGGGCTCGACGGCCAGTTTGGTCCGACAGGCCCGGTCGTCCGGGTCGTTGGCGACCGCCTTGCCGCGATGGAACAGGATCTCCTTGCGTCCCTGGTCGGCCTCGAGCGTCGTCGTCATATAGCCCAGCGGCAGGATCGAGCGAACCGAGGCCCCCTGGCGATCCTCCGAGTGCGTCATGATCGTGAACGGATTGGTCGAGCCCTGCGGTCCGAACGCCTTGTTCGAAGCCACACAGTGCGCGTAGATGATCTGACGCTTCGCGGTGTCGATCACCGGGTCGGAGATGTAGCCGGGACGGCCCTGGGTCAGCGCGGTGACCATGAGCATCGTCGCGGTCGAGCGGGTGTCGCACTCGCAGGCGCCGACGAGACCTTCGTTGCACAACTCATGGAAGCCCAGGCAGGGATACGCGTGAATGTGTCCGCCGTAGAAGCCGCCGAGACAGTTCACCGTGATGGCGTTGGCCCCGTGCTTCTTGAGCACCGCTTTCATGCCCAGGTACATCGCGGCGGAGGTTTCGAGCGTCTCCTGCGAGACCTCGATCACGTTGGCGGCGTTCCTTCGCCAGCGGTTGGCGACGGCGCGGGATTCGTCTTTGTCCGCGGTCTTCCACGCTTCGTTGATCTCCGCGAACGACACCCATTCCATCGGAATGCCCAACAGCGGCTGGGCCGGACCGGCGTTCTGGTCGCGGACGGCGAGGATCTTCGACTCCTTCAACCGCTGGAGGCAGTCTTTCGTGGATAGGAACTTGATCGGATCGGACGTGCAGGCGAGGTCGCCGAGAGGGGCCGTTCGTCCCATCCGCACCCGGGTCGTCGCCTGGGCAAACTGAGCGGCAGCGCCGCCCTTGCGGACGATGTCGAAGCACTTGACCGCCTCGACCAAGTCCTCGAACCGCGACGACGCCACGAATCCGACGTTGGCCGCCTGCGCGCGGAGAAAAGCGGCGGTGTAGACGAGAAACCCGCCGCTGCCGCCGTACTGGAAGTCCACGTACAGCACCGGCTTGCCCGATTTCGCGATCGTCTGGACCACCTGATTCCAACAGTTCAGTTGCATGACGAGGTAACCGCCGATGGCGCCGGACTTGTCCTCGTCAAGGATCTTCTGGGCCTGCTCAGGGCCGGTCGCCATCGAAGAGACGAACTCGAACTGCGGGCACTCTCGGGCCAGCCCCGCGTTCGTCTTCTCCATCACCGGCTTGAAGTCGAACCCAACGTTGGGCCAATCCGGTCCCGGCTGCACCGGCGCGTGCAGCGCGTAGACGATCCGAATCCGCATCTTTCCTTCGCCCGAGGCCGCCCTGGCCGCCCCCGCGCTGGTCAGCAATCCCGCAGCCCCCGCACACGCCGCCCCGCACCCGGCCGCCAGGAACTGCCGCCGATTCAGCCGACAGCACGCACAACCCGAAACCAACTCGTTCTTGTCCATCGTTCTTCTCCGGATGTTGATGATTGTCGGTCCCTGCGATCACACGCCGAGTATCTTACACCCGCCCCATTCTCCATGGCAAGGGCTGGAAAGTCGGAAGTTCGAGGTTCGGAGCCGGCCCGCCAGATCCGGGTGGATGTCTGCCATGTGACGCCTGGCAGTTGAATTCCCCCGGCCCGCCGGGTACCATGCGAAACCTGTGGGGTCGTGTCCACAGCGTGGACTCTCGACCCACCCGTTCAACGCCGGACAAGGAGAATCAACCATGAACCATCTCGTGCGAACCCTGCTGACCGGACTGGCCCTGGCCGCGACGACTCACGCCTGGGCTGCGGGCTCAATACCCATCCGCCTGCACCCGCAGAATCCGCGATACTTCGAATGGCGAGGCAAGGCTGTCGCGCTGATCACCAGCGCCGAGCACTACGGGGCCGTGTTGAATCTCGATTTCGACTACCGTCGTTACCTCGAAACGCTCCAGCATGACGGCATGAACTATACGCGGATCTTCTCCGGCAGTTACGTCGAACCGGCCGGCGCGTTCGGGATCGAGCGGAACACGCTGGCCCCGGCGCAAGGGCGGTTCCTGTCGCCTTGGGCCCGCAGCGACCAGCCGGGCTACGCCGGCGGCGGCAACAAATTCGACCTCGACCGCTTCAGTCCTGAGTACCTCGCTCGCCTGAAGGACTTCCTCACCGAGGCGGGCAGACGCGGCATCGTCGTCGAACTGACGCTCTTCTGCTCCACCTACGGCGACAGCCAGTGGTCCGTGCATCCGTTCAATCCGAAGAACAACGTCCAGACACTGGCGGTGAGCAACTGGCGGAAGCTCAACACGCTCGACAATGGTCCTGCCCTTGCCTACCAGGAGAAGCTCGTCCGCCACTTGGTCCGCGAACTCAACACCTTCGACAACGTGTTCTTGGAGATCCAGAACGAGCCCTGGGCCGACAACCGGACGATGGGCGAAGTGATCAATCCGTACATGACGGACAACTACCGCTGGCCCAACGCGGTGGAAATCCCGACCGCCGAAACCGTCGCGTGGCAGGCGAAGATCGCAGACATCATCGCCGACGAAGAATCGCGTCTGCCGAAGCGGCACCTGATCGCCCAGAACATCGCGAACTTCCGCCTGCCGCTCCGCCCTGCCGATCTAATTCCGATCGCGGGGCTGGTGAACTTCCACTACGCCTATCCCGAAGCGGCGACCTGGAACCTGTCCTTGCCGATCGCGATCGGCTACGACGAGACGGGCTTTGCGGGCCGGGACGACGCCACCTACCGCCGCCAAGCCTGGAACTTCCTCCTCAGCGGCGGCGGCCTCTTCAACAACCTGGACTACAGTTTCACCGTCGGCAAAGAGGACGGCACGGACACCGCCAACCAAGCCCCCGGCGGCGGCAGTCCCGCGCTCCGCAGGCAACTGAAAATCCTCAGCGACTTCCTGCACTCGTTCGACCTGGCGACTCTCCGACCCGACCGCGACTTCGTGCGATCCAGTCCCGGCGTCGTCACGCGGGTCCTGAGCCATCCCGGCCGGGCCTATGCCGTCTACATGGAAGGCCGTTTCCCGACGGAGTTGAAGCTCGACCTGCCTTCGGGCACGTGGCAAATCGAATGGCTCAACCCGGCCGACGGCGCGGTGTCGAAATCAGAGCCCCTGAGCCACCCCGGCGGCCCATGCTCGCTGGCAAGCCCTTCTTTCAAAGAGTCCTTGGCCCTTCGCATTGCGCGGGCTGCCGATTGACGCGAAGATCCTCCCCTCTTGTAAAAATCGCGGTCTCTTCTGGCAAAAATCCCAAGTCCGCGAACCCGTGGCCGCAGGAGGCAGCGATGTCTTTACTCACCGGTTGTCCCCGGTCTGCCTGTATCTCGACCTACCGGGCGCGGCAGTTCGATGTCCCTACCAAATCCAGACTCTTGACATCTCTAAACACCGGCCCTCTTGGTCACGCGAAATACCCACGAAAACACCGGGGTATCGAGCGGAATTCCTCCGATTCGAAGTAGGAATAGCAAAATTCGTGCAACATCTGAAAAGCCAAAACCGGTGTCCCCACAGATTTTTTTACTCCTTTGCGGCGCGAAACTTACACCAAATCACGTGACCGCCAGCCACGGATTTTTCGACAAATTCGTGCAACACCAGGCAAAGGTAGAGGGACGCGTGATGCGTTTCGCGACCTCCATATTACTCTATTTACGGTAGGATTTATATCTGAACTTGTGAAGTTTTCGGGTGCAATGACTCAAGACCAAGCGAGGGACACCCCTTGCGGACGCTGTTGCGG
>JAGPGT010000328.1 GCA_018055905.1 Phycisphaerae bacterium | reverse complement strand
AGCCGTTCTGTACCTATTCAACCCGTTCGTAGATTACGCCGCAGGCTTTGCGTGGAATCACGATGTTGTAATCCTCTGCGTCGTCGGGGCTCTGTGGCTGTTGCTGACCACCGATTTCCAGGACCAGCCTCGTTGCTGGCGCGCCGCATGCCTGGGAATCCTGCTCACGGTGGCCACCGGCATGCGTATCACGACGGTGATTGTCGAGCTGGCGTTTCTGGTGGCGTTGTTCTGGATGGCAGGAGGCACACTCTCAAACCGGCTTTGGACCGTTCTGTCGTTCTTGGCGGGGGTGGTCATCGCGGGGGTTTGGCCGTTGTGGATAATCGTCCGATCACCGCAGGCGTTTTGGCTCAACCTCGTACGGATCCCCACACTTTACGGCCGTTGGCTGCACGAGATCGGAATGACGCTGGACAAAGGTGCAATGACAGTCCAAGCAGTCCTAACACCGGGCTACTTGATTTTGGTTGTTCTGGCCTTTGGACTGGGCTGGGCGGGCTTCCATTATCGCCAGCGTTTGGCTCCTTGGGAAAGACAAAGAGCGGCGGTCGCCGCTTTGTTGCCCTTGCTGTTCCTCGTCATCGCTTATATCCCCCCTACGATGTGGCTCCAGTATCTGGCAGTCCCTGTGCCGTTCCTCGTGATCGCCTTGGCGTATCCGTTGCTGGCACTGGGACGGGGCAAACCTACAGGATGCACCGTACGGGCCGAAACCATCGCTCTGTCGGCAGCAGCTCTTCTGTGTGTCTTGGCGAATCCAACGGTCCTGTCGCGAACGATCTCGCTGCTGGTTCCCGAGGAGTGGGAACCGATTCGACTGCATAGACTGTCGCAGGAGTTGACCCGCCAGATCCAAGAGCCCAAACTCGTACTGACCTTGGGTCCCCTGTATGCAATCGAAGCAGGCTGCGGAATCTATCCGGAGCTTTCGAGTGGTTCGATCGTATACCGAATCGCGGACCGGATGACGCCGCAGGAACGTCGGGTTACCCACACGGTCGGTCCTGCGACGCTCGCCGAGATGGTGAACGAACGCCCCCCCGCCGGGGTGATCGTCGGTGTCGAGCGTAAGCGATTCGCCGATCTGGAGAAGCCTCTGCGTCAGATCGTCCCGCCGGGTTGGGACAGACAGGATGTGGACGCTTTGGAAGCGTATTTCCGTCCGTAAGGTGCTGGCTCATCGTCGCGAGTCAGGTACGACCCGGTATTCGTCGATAATCGCCATGGCCACGCCGTTGATCGCGTCGCGGGTCAGAGCTTTGGGACCGTTAGAGAGGATGGAGAAAAGATAGGGACCGCGATCAGTCAGACACACGCCGGAGAAGGCACGTACCCCGCTGATGTAGCCGGTTTTTCCGTGAATCTTGCCGCGATACCGCGGTTCATTGAAGTACCGATCGATGGTACCCTCCTCACCACCCACCGCCAGGGACACCTTGAACAGTTCCCAGTTTCCCCCCCGATACTGATCGAGCAGGACACGCGAAATCAAATGGGTGGTGAGACGGTTTTCCCGGCTCAATCCACATCCGTCGTCGATCCGGAATTCCTCCGCCGGAATCCCCAGACCCTCCAGATACCGCCCAATCATCCGACGCCCACCGGCCCAACTGCCGTTCTTGCCGTCCGGGCTTCCGGATGCAGCAATGGTCTTAAGCAGGGCCTCAGCGGCGAGGTTCAAACTGTCCGTGTTGGCCCGGTTGATCACATCGCTCAAAGGCGTAACGAATTCCACCAGAGGCGTAAACCCTTCGCTCTCTCGGAAAGCCCTCTCAATGAGTTTTCCTCGCGCGGGAATCCCTGAACGGGCCAAATGCTCCGCCAAGAGAAAACCGAAAAAACCGGCGGGCTTCTCGATCGCCACCTTGACTGGGCCTTCTCTGCTTCTGATCTCGCCGAACACCACGATTTTGTTCGGCTGCGTGGTTCGGTAGGAACCAATGCCCCGGCCGCCGCTGGAGACCGCTTTTACCTGGTTGGTCACCTGAACAAACGACGTTTGAGGTTCCACTTGGAGCGCAATATTGCCCCCGAGATTGACGCCCGTCACTTCGATGCAGTTGAGATGATAATTCAGGCCACAGATTTCGGCCGCATAGGCCCTGTTCAGTTCGGCGGGTTTCCAGCTTGGATGCACTCGCTCGTCATCGAAGACGGTCGTGTCGACGACGATGTCGTTGACCTCGGTCACACCCCGGTCTCGCAGCGCCTGCGCGATCTTCTCGAACGCCCAGCCGCTCGGACGGCCGTATTTGGCGTCGGTATCCTTGTCGCCCAGGATCGGATCGCCGCTGCCAATCACGACGATCGTACCATTGCTCAGGCCCACGCGTGTCTTGTACTCGAAGCCCGGGCCGAGGTACTTCAAAGCCGCCGCGGTACTGACGAGCTTCATATTGGACGCCGGGATCAGGGGTTTGTACGCGTTGTGACTGTAAATCACGGTCTCGGATTCCGGTTCAACGATGTTGATCGAATACTCGCTGAACTTGTGCGGGTCCGCGACCTTGTGAATCCGTTCCGTCAGAGCCGCCGAAGCGGATCCGCCGAAAACGAGGACCATCCCTAAAACAAGCCTGTACCTATTCATCAAAACGCCCACATTCTGCAGCATCCCTGGGCACCCTCTTGTTTCACCGAGAATTCATCCTGCCGCCATGACGGCACACCCAAAAAGTCGCCACATTGTTAGGGAAACCCGTCGAATCGTCAACCCGGAAACCCCAAGGCAAGGATCAAATCCTGTGAATTGCCGCTGGACAAGGAAGATGAGCAGTTTTTCGCAGGGGACCGGTCGAACCTTCGAACTTTGGAGGACCGATTTCGGTACGAGATTCCATGATAGATCGAAAACGCCGCATCCGCATCCGGCAGGCTCTCCTGACCTGGTATTCCGCCGCCGCACGTGATCTCCCTTGGCGGCGGACGACCGACCCGTATGCCATCTGGCTCTCGGAAATCATGCTCCAGCAGACACGGGTCT
>JAGPGT010000327.1 GCA_018055905.1 Phycisphaerae bacterium | reverse complement strand
TAGTCACGGCGTGACAGGATACAGGATGGGATTGAAAGGAAACGCGTGAGAGCCCGATGGATACTCGTCCTAGCGGCCGCTGCCGCTCGGATCGCAGGCTGCCAGGCGCCCACCGACGGAGAGGGCAAGGCTGCGGAAACCACGGCACCGGCCCGGGATCGCAGCCGCGTATATCTGACCGTGAATTTCGAACAAGGCAAGACGCTGCGGTACCGGATCGCGTCGAAACGGGCCGTAACGTTGGACTGGGACCCCAATGCGGCCGCCGCGAAAAACCGAGTGGAGCATCGCCAGGAGCAGATGGAGGCGATTATCGGATACAAGCCGGCGGCGGTGGACTCCTACGGCGTCAGTACCGTTTGCGCGACGGTGGAGTCAATCAGCGTTTCCCGCAGCGGGGGAGTTGTCGCGCGTTCGCAAGCTGTCGACGCCGTCGAGAGCGCCACAGGCAAGAGCTTCCTGCTGAAGGTCGATGCGCGCGGTCGGATCGTCGATACCAACGAATTGAGGAGCCTGATTCAGGAGATGGGTGAAAAGACTTTTCAGACCGGCGGGCGAGGCGGGCGGATCAAGAACCCCGACATGATTGGGGACTTCGTGGCCGGCGTGTGGTTCCTCTGGGACGGGGTCGCGACGATTCCGCGGCCGGCCGAGGGGCTGGCGATCGGACAGACGTGGACGTCGCAGCTTTCCGTACCGACCCCGATGGTGATGCGAAAGGCCCGCGACGTGACGTATCGATTCAACGGGATTCGTTCAGGCCCTCGCGGGGCAGCGGCGGTGATCGAGAGTACGTATTCGCTGGCCGATTCGGCGCCGACGGACTGGCCGGTGCCGTATTCGGGGCGATTCCGGGTCGCCGGGACTTTCGGGTTTTTGGGCCCGTATGAGGCGCTTTCGCTGGAAGGTATGGGCGAAGAGTTGTACAACATGCAGGCTGGACGGCTCGAACAGCGACGCCAGACGTACACGATGCTAATCCGGGCCTCGGTCCCCCCGATGGGAATCGAGGCGCATCCGCACATCACGATCGAGCAGACGCTGGTGGCGGAACTACTGGAAGAACACGACGGAGAATCCATGAGTGGAAGTTTGAAATCCGAAACACATTCAAAGGCCCCCCACCCCAATGACCGAACCGCTGCCGTCGCGTCTGATAAGCCGTTTTGAATTTCGGACTTTGGTCATTCGTGCTTGTTCGGGTTTGGGGCTTTTGTGGATCAGGAGGTAGTCGCATTTTGGAACGAAACAACCTGTGGGCGCCTTGGCGGATTCCCTACATCCGCGATATTGGAAAAAGCGACGGATGTTTTCTCTGTCACGATCTGGCGCATCCGGAACAAGACGAAGAGAACCTGGTGCTCTGGCGGACCGGCAGAAGCCTCGTGGTCCTCAACCGGTTCCCCTACAACAACGGTCATCTGCTGATCGCCCCGGCCCGGCACATCGCAACCCTCGAAGAGACTTCCGAAGAGGAGATGCTGGAGCTGGTCAAGCTGATCCGGGAATCGCAGCGGGCGCTGTCCCTGGCGATCCACCCGATGGGTTTCAACGTGGGCCTGAACTTCAGCCGCTGCGCGGGGGCCGGCCTGCCGGGCCATATGCACATCCATGTTGTGCCGCGATGGGAGGGCGACACGAATTTCATGGGTGTTTGCAGCGATACGAAGGTGATCAGCCAGTCGATGACCGACCTGTGGGCCGAGCTCAAGCAAGCCAGCGAGAAACATTCGCTGCCGAGTCTGTGAGATCGGGACGATCGGACCGGTAGGACCCCGGGCACGGATGGCAACGCTGGTCTGCGGAGAGAATCGCATGGTCAAAGGCTTGTGTTCGTACGCCGCTACCGAGGCGGCCAGCAAAGGGAGGGCGTATCCCGAGCCGCCTCATCCCTACCGTTCCGATTTTGAGCGGGACCGGGACCGGATCATCCACAGTTCAGCCTTTCGTCGGCTCGACGGCAAGACGCAGGTCTTCACACCGGGTCTGGACGACCACTACCGATCCCGCCTGACGCACACCATCGAGGTCTCGCAGATCGGCCGCACGCTCGCCAAGTCGCTCGGTCTGAACGAGGCCCTCACCGAGGCGATCTGCCTGGCTCACGACCTGGGCCATCCGCCCTTCGGCCACGCCGGGGAAGCGGCACTGAACGAGGTGATGGCCGACCACGGAGGCTTCGAGCACAATGCCCAGTCGCTGCGGATTGTCGATCTTCTCGAACACCCGTATCCGCAGTTCATGGGCCTGAACCTGATGTACGAGACCCGCCTGGGCTTGGCCAGACACAAAAGCCGGTACGACCAGCCGGACGCGGGTGTGTTCCCAGAGGCCAATTGCACGCTGGAGGGCCAAGCTGCGGATCTGGCCGATCGAATCGCGTACAACTGCCACGATCTGGAGGATGGAATGAGGGCCCGACTCATCGAACCCGAATCGATGCGAGACATCGAGCTCTTTTCACAGGCCAAGGACCGCGTTCAGTTCGACGCGATCGACGACTGGACCATCAAGCGAACCCGCGTGGCCAAAGCGATCATAGACATTCTGGTGGGCGATTGCATCGCGACCAGCGGCGCCAACCTCGAGTCGGCGGGGATTCAGACCGCCGACCAGGCGTGTGCCGATGCGGCAAATCACATCTCGCTGTCGCCCGACAATGACCACAAACTGCGGGTCTTGGAAGAGTTCCTGCTCCGAAGATTCTACCACCACGAGTCACTCGTCAAGACGGGCGAGAAGGTGCGGGGCTGGATCGCCGAGCTGTTCGAACGGCTGTGCCGCCGGCCCGACCAGATGCCCCGCTACTTCCAGAGCTTCATCCGTCAGCACGGCCTTCAGCGGGCCGTCTGCGACTACATCGCCGGGATGACCGACCGATATTGCCTCAAGATGCTCGGGGTCGTGGCCGCATGATTGGCCCAAAGTACGCGAGCACGAGATTCTTGGCGCGATTTTCGAGACGGAGTCGTCATTTCTGAGCGGCC
>JAGPGT010000094.1 GCA_018055905.1 Phycisphaerae bacterium | reverse complement strand
GATCGAGGTCGTCATGTACACGATGAGATACAGCGTGACACTGAACACAAACACAGTGCCCAGGACATACCGGCCGTCCTGGTGGAGCCCATGTCCGGCGAACCCTTTGAGAGGATAATGCGGCAACCCCTCCACCGCTTCCAACACGACCAGCCCCCCGAAAAGCATGACCGCCAAGGTAGCCTGCAGGTAGCTCTCCAGCCTCGACCGCAGGATGCTGGCAATAATCATGTGAAATGCAAAGAACAAGAAAAACGGGTTCTCGATTCCCCCGGAAAAATGCAAAATGGCGGTCAGGATGAACAGATCCATGGAGATCTGCATCGCCAGAATGCTCCCGATCCTCGCGTCTGAGGGCTCTCTGCCACCCTGCGTCCAATACCGAAGTAACTCATACAAACCCAAATTGTACAGAAACACCACTACGGCAATCGTGTAGAGCCGCTCCACCGGGAGGGAGACCCCCATGAACTCGCTGGCCCCCAAAGTGGCGGCGGCCAGCGCCGCGATCGCCACCCACCGCAACCGGATGAGCCAATAAGCCCTCTGAACCAGGCTGGTGCTCTTGAGCAGGCTCTGCATACGATCTGCGATCTACAGTTTCCTGTTTACGATTCGGCCGCTACGCCGTATCCGCGAACCGACGCTCGACAGAATAAACCGTAAGCAACAAATCGTAAATCGTAAATTCTCATGCCTGCGGCGTGGCCAATAGATCTTGCACCTTCTCGATGAGCACGTCCGGCTTCACCGGTTTGTCGAGAAACGCCTGGACGGGCAGCCAGTTCTCATCGCCGGCGGCGCTCTTGAAATCGATGCCCTTCTTCTCCTTGACGCCGGTCAGCATGAGAATCGGAATGTCCTTGAAGCGTGCGTCCTGTTTAATCTCACGGGAAAACTCGAAACCCTCTTGCGAAGTCCGCATCATCACATCGAGAATAATCAGATCCGGCTTCATCTCCTCAAGCCGCTCCCGACCCTGGTCGCTGTCGTGAGCGACGCGGACGTTGTACCCTTTGTTCCTCAGAACAACCGACATTGCTTCGGTAATGTCCGGATCATCATCGATGATCAGAATCTTGCCTTCTCTCATGTGTCCTCCTTGGCAGAAATGGCATGCGTGATATACCCCTGCCGGTTATGGATTCAATTCCTTCAAGAGTACGGTCAAATACTCGTCGATTCTGCGCGTAAGCGAAGGGCTCAGATCCGGCGAAGGCTCAATTCGTTCCGGCTGGATGCCGAAGATCACCACTTCGTCCGGCATCTGCCCGAGCTGACGCGACATATCAAGAATCCGCAGCAGGTCGGCCTCGTGGAGCGATTGATGGGCCAACACCTTGCGGCTGCACACCTGTTCGGGCGTGAATCGCCGGAGGGTGCCGGGCGTCTCACCCATGTATGCACAATCAATAAAGATCGCTTTTCGCCGATCCCGGATCCGGTGCAAAACCGCCAACCCGCCTGTCCCGGCGTCGACGAACTCCACCTCGGCCCGCTCGGAGGCAAGTCGTGACAACTGCACAACGAGGCAGACTCCAATCCCCTCGTCCGCCATCAGCGGATTGCCCAAACCAAGCACCACGACGGGCTTGGTTGTCGAAGTCTCAGGTTCGATCGTCGGCCCTTCCTTCACGTTCCCAACATCACACTTCATCGGACGAACTTCACATCCAACATGTGCGTCGAACAAGAGACGCAGGGATCGTAGGACCGCACGAGCATCTCGAGCTTCAGACGAATCTTGTCCTCGGGCTCGTCGAGGATCTGCGGCACCAGCGCCTCGAAATCCTCCTGAATGCTGGCGTGGTTCTGGTTCGTCGGGATGCAGATGTCCGCCCCGACGCAGTTGCCCTTGCGGTCGAACTCGTACTCGTGGAACAGAATGCCTCGCGGAGCCTCGACGCAACCGCTGGCCTTGCCGACTCTGGGACTCACCTTCACCGTCTCGGGCTTGATCCCCTTAGTCAGCAGTTCGTCGATCATCTGAATACTGACTTCGACGACGTGAACACATTCCACAAGCTGAGCGACCGTGTTCATGTACGGATTGCAGCAGCCCTTCTCGAGTCCGAACATCTTGGCGACCGCTTTGGCCGTGGGAGAAAGGAGTTCGGCGTTGTTGTTGAACCTCGCCAGAGCACCGACCGCATAGGATTTGCGGTGCCATCGCGTCCACTTGGCAGTCGATTGATCACTGACGTATTCGTTGGCCACCGTCTTCCAGTCGTTGATCGCGACGGTGCCGTCGTAATCCGTCGACGTGATGTCGCCATGATAGAACGTGTAGGTGGGCGGATGGGTCTGCTTGAGCGAGACATACTCCGTGGGCCGATTGAACTTCGGGATATTGCCGGCCACCGACAGAACGACCTCGGCCACCGTTTTGAGATCAGGCAACGATTTCTTGAGCCGCTCCTGGAGGGCACGAAGCTCCTTCTCCGTGGGGAACTTCGTCAGGCCGCCCGGCTTGAGCGTGACCGGATGCGTGGTCCGGCCGGCGATCAGGTCCGACCATTCGTTTGCCAGGCGGTGCAGACCGATGATCGTCTTGACCGCGTCGGGCGCCATCGCCACCAGCGGCACCACCGACGGCACACCGAAGAAGTCCGGGGCCGCCAGGTAGCCGACGTGCAACACGTGGCTTTGCAACTGTTCGGAGTAGTGCATCAGGATACGGACCTTGTCGGCTTGCTCTGAGACGGTGATCCCCATCGCGTTCTCGACCGCCTTGGTCGAGGCCAGCGAGTGAGTGATCGAACAGATCCCACAGATGCGGCTCACGATGGTCTGGATGTCTTCGTAACTGCGACCGCGGACCATGGCTTCGAAGAATCGAGGAGCCTCAGGCACTTGCCATTCAAGTTTCTCGATCTTGCCGTTGGTGGCGTTCAGGACGATGTTGCCGTGCCCTTCGATGCGCGTCACATGATGAACGTTGATGCTGACTGTTCCATTACTCATAGATCGTCGGCTCCTGCTTGCTTCCAAAGAGAACCATCTTGGTCTTGAGGTCGTCGATGTTCAGGCCGTAACGGACGATGACGTCCTTAGCGGCATCCACATTTGGATTGCTCGTATAACCCCGGCACCCGAAGCAACGGAAGCCGTTCGACGGACACCGAGCCCCGCAGCCGGCCCGAACGACCGGCCCCAGGCACACCTGGTCGTATTGCCACAGGCAAGGATTGCCCTTGGCCTTGCACTCCACGCAGACAGGGTAATCGGGGATCTCAGGCGTCTTGCCCATCAGAAGGGATCGAACGATGTACGTGAACTCCTTGCGGTCGATCGGGCAACCGTGTACATAAAAGTCCACCTGGACCACTTCGTCGACGGCTTTGGTCGGCCCCGTCCGCAAGTGCGGCTTGTTCGCGGCCTTTCCATAAACACATTTTTTGACTTCGTCGAGGTCATCAAAGTTGTTCTTAAGCTTGTTAATGCCCCCGATGGTCGCGCAGGCGCCCAAAGCGATCAGCACCTTGGCCCGGCTTCGGATCAGCTTGAGCTTCTCCTCGTCCTCCAGTCGGGTGATCGACCCTTCGATGACGGCGATGTCGTACTCATCGCTCTTCTCACTCATCGCCTCTCGCCACTCGACGACATCCGCGCCCCCGAGGAGACTGAGAATCTCCTCCTCAAGGTTGACGATCTGGAGCTGGCACCCTTCGCAGCAGGCAAAATCGAATATCGCAATCTTGGGTTTGGCCATGGTTAAATCGCCTCCGGCAGAGAAGCCAAATCGGAATAACGGAACACGGGACCGTCCATACAGACGTAGACATTGTTGATCTGGCAATGCCCGCACTTGCCCACACCGCACTTCATTTTTCGCTCAAGGTTCAGGAAAATGTTGTTGTGCGGGACATCGTACTCCTCCAGAGCCATGAGAACAAATTTGTACATCACCGGCGGCCCGCAGACGAGAATCTTGGCCGATTTCAGGTCGGTATCGACCTTCCGGATCAGCTTGGTCACGACGCCGACGTCGCCCTTCCATGCCGGATGTCCTTCGTCCAAGGTTTCGAGCATCTGTACGTCACCGCGTTTGCTCCAAGCCTCGATCTCCGAGGAGAACAGCCGCAGATCGTAGTTCTTGGTGCCTTGGAGAATGGATACATCGCCGAAATCGCCACGATGGTGAAGCACATAATTGATGAACGACCGCTGGGGGACCAAGCCGATGCCGCCGCAGATGAAGACCAGGTTCTTTCCCCGGGCCTCCTCGACGGGGTAGATACCCTTGCCGAGCGGTCCGCGAATCCCCAGTTTGGAGCCTTTCTTCAGGTTGTGGATGGCGGCGCTGACATTGCCGATCTTCCGTACCACCAACTCGAATCCGTCCTTCTGGGTAGGGGACGAACTGATCGTGATCGGGGCCTCGCCGATGCCCGCGATCGAAACCTCCACAAACTGGCCGGGGAGGAAGTCGAACATGCCGTCGTCCATCGAAAGCCGCAGGTATTTCTCCGTAGCGTTCATCTGGCTGATCTCCGCTACGGTCGCCAGTTGCGGCAGATAGATGTCTTTCTTTTCAGCACAACACTGACACATCGGGCAAATCCTTAAAATCTACAATTTGCGATTTACGACTCACGACTTGCGGTTTGCATCAACCGATCCCCAGATCGTCGATCAGGCGGTTATACACGCTGACCGGATTCGCAATATCCGGCAAACAGGCCCCAACGCACCGGCCGCAACCGACACAGGCGATCTGCCCGCCGATCTTCTGGGGCACATAGGCGCCCTTGCGGTATAAGCGATGCCGGAAGCGGTCCGCGCGGGCCTTGCGAAATTCGTGATTCGGCGCGCACTTGGTGAACCCGTCGAGCAGACAACCGTCCCAGGCGCGGGCCCGCTGGCCCGTCTTGAGATCCCAATTCACGTCGTCCTGGACGTTGAAGCAATAGCACGTGGGGCACACCTGGTTGCAGGAACCGCACGCGAAGCACGTCTTGGCTCGTTCCTCCCAGACCGGATGTTTGTAGGCCTTGGCAAGCAGTCGGGGCAAATAGGCGGGGTCACACTTGAGTTGGTGCTTGTTCAGCGACTTGCGGTTGTGTGCCCAGACATCCTCCCTACAACGAAGGGCCTGGGGATCGGCCTCCACCGCGCCTTTGGCGCGGGCCACCAGATCATTGCCCTTGGCGGTAGCGGCCTCCATCACATAACTGTCGCCGATGTCCGTCAGGAGCACATCGAATCCCTCCCTGACGACGGCGGTGTTCATGGACGACGCGAAGACATGGTCGGAGGATCGGGCCACGTCGCAGGCGATGATCGTCGCGTTGTTGCGGCGAGTCATGTAATGGGCGTCGTAGTTGTCCTGGCGGAACAACTCGTCCATCTGATTGATCGCAATCATGTCGTAGGGATGCACACCCAGAAGAATAAACTTCTGGGAATCCATCTGGGACTTGTATCCGCCGCCCACGTCGAAGGTCAGGAGCACCTCCACCGGCGGCAAAAAGAACTTCTTGGGCGGCTGGAGCGTGACGTCATAATCCAGCCGAAGATCCTTCGCCGATTCCAGCGGGGCGAAATCGAACCGGTCCCCCTTCGCCTGCACGCCGATCACGTTTTCCGTCTGGATCAGGGCGGAGACGAAGTCTGCGAAACCACTCTTGGTTATCTTCTTCACACTCATGAGACAATCCCGGCTCCAAAAACTACGAAAAACAGTTCCATTACGCTACGACGCTCTGTGCCGTAAACTCCGGCCCGTCAAGGGATGTTCGCCGGTGCCCCCGGTGGAGATGTAATAGGGCAGCCGAGCCAACTCCATGGCGATGTCCAGAGAGATGACCTTGACCCGACGGGGGGCCACGACCTTGCACGGCGCAAAGTTCAAAATCCCCCTAACTCCCACCTCCGCAAGTCGATCGATCGTCGCCTGCGCGGCCGCCCGCGGGACAGCGACAAGGGCCAGAATGACGCCCCGTTCGGACAACGTATCGATTTGTGATACAGGTTCGATCCGAACGCCGTTGACAATCTTTCCGACCCGGTCCGGATCAATGTCGAAGGCCGCTACGATGTCCAAGCCGTACCCACAAAACCCCGGATAGGCCAACAGAGCCGTGCCCAAATCACCGACTCCGACCAAGGCCGCCTTGCGGATCACGTCCAACCTCAAGATCCGTTTGATCTCGCGAGCGAGTTTCTCAATCGAATATCCGACGCCGCGGGTCCCGAAATCCCCGAAATAGGAAAAATCCTTTCGAATCTGCCACGACTGGACACCCACGAAATCCGCCAAGGCCTGGCTGGAGATGTGCTCTCGACCCCGATCGGCCGACAACAACAGGCCTCGCAGGTAAACGGGCAGGCGCCGCACCGTCTCGTCGGGGATCTTTCGATACCTCATCGCGCACCACACTCCATTCGTGCTTGCGTTCACATTCACAAGCGGTGATGATGTCACTATAGATAGACCCTTCCCCCCTGTCAACCATCCGCCGTCGTTATTTTCTCGCTTGCCTGGTGGAGATGCCCTTACAAGTCCTTACTACAAAAGAAATTATATTTTATTCGCTTCGTCACAAAAAAATGCAGAAAACATGTTAACACCCTCAGAACTAATGTATCTATCAACCGCAAGCAACACCGAACCAATCAATCTCCGACGAGACGACGAGTCCCCTCGACCTTGAAATGGACCAGGAATTTCTTCTGGTCGCCGTAATCGCGACCTTTGCGGCTCTCGCGTCGAAACGTCTCAATCTTCTGTGGGTCTGTCTCCTCCTCCAGGCGGGTCAGATACAGGCGAAGACCATTGTAGACGCCGGATTGCGGTTCACCCTGTTCCAGAAACAGATAAGCTGCATGCGGATTGGCGGCGACGTTGTCGTGGCTGAGTCGGTCGCTCATGATGAACGCCACTTCCTCTTCGCTGATGACGTGTGGTCGGGCGTACAGAGCCACATCGACGTTGCCCTGCCGATCGGCGGTCGCCAAGATTCCAACTCCTTTGACGTTCTTGAAGTAATCACTCAGACTCATAGTTCTCTCCTTGAAGGATGGCTGCGAATGCAGCATCCAGTTGCGAATGCTTGAATTGAAACCCTGCGTCGATCAATCTTTGGGGAATCGCTCTGTGGCTGGCCAGGAGCATCTCGTCGACCATCCGACCCCTCGCAAGTCGAACCGCCAGAGCCGGCGTCCTCACCCATGCCGGCCTGCGAAGTGCCTGCCCCAGCGCGTGGGCGACCTGTTTGAGAGTCGCCGGATGGGGGGAAGTCAGGTTGAACACCCCCCGGAGGCTCGGGTTCTCCAGCAGGAAACGAATCGCTCGGACCTCGTCCTCCAGACTGATCCAAGGGAACCACTGCTTGCCGTTGCCGACATACCCTCCCAGGAAGAATCGAAACGGGGTCATCAACTTGGGCAGGGCCCCGCCGTCCCGGCCGAGCACAATGCCGGTGCGGATCGCGACATATCGAACCCCGTGTTTCTCGACCCGCATCGCGATGGCCTCACATCGTCGGCATACATCAGCCAAAAACGAGACACCGGCGGCAGAGTCCTCCGTGAGAATCTCGTCCCCCCGCGAACCGTAATAGCCGACGGCAGAACCCTGGATCACCACTGCCGGTTTGTTCTTCACCCCGGCCACCGCGTCTACGATCGCTGCGGCGCCGTTGGAGCGGCTCTGCATAATACTGTCCAGCTTGGCCTGGGTCCACCGGCCTTGTCCCACGTTCTCCCCGGCCAAATTGATGACCCCATACGCCCCATCCACCTGAGCGGACCAGAGACTCGCGGTCCTGCCGTCCCATTCGAACACCTGGACATGCTTCCCGAGCAAGTCGGCCGCCCGCTTGGCGTCGCGGGAAAGCGCGACGATCTCGTACTGGTCGCAGAGGTCTCTGCACAGCGACCTGCCGATGAACCCTGTCGCCCCGGAAATCACGATGCGTTTGGCCATGTCCACCTACTCCCGAACGCCCAATCGCTCGACCCTCTCGACGTATGCGTCGGGATCGAACTTACGTTTCAGTCCGGCGGCGTTCATGTACCGGACCTTGCCGAAAACAGGCCGATCCGCCCAGGCCCGGTCGTGCTTGCCGAAACACCACGCGACGCCCGCGTAGCCGTTCGCATCGCGCCCGTCCAGCTCATACCGGTTGTTGAGATATAATGCGATCCTGAACCCCTCGTTTGGAGTCTCCGACCACTCCAGGATCTTCTTGCCCCAGTACATTCTCATATAGCCATGCATCTTGCCGGTGAGGACCATCTCCCGCTGAGCGGCGTTCCAGTAGGGGTCGTGCGTCCGTGCGGCCTCGAACTGCTCCAGCGTGTAGACGTGCTCTCTCCTGTCGCGACCATGAAAGTTCAGCGTCCGCGTCGCCCATGGCGGCAAACACTCGAAACTGTCGTACCGAGGATTATAGTGAACGAAATTGTGGCTCAGCTCCCGTCGCACGATCAATTCCTCCAGAAACGCATCGAGTCCCCGGCCTCCTTTTCGCCTGGCCTGCAACACCACGTCGAGCGGCGAGACCTGCCCGAAATGCAGATAGGGACTCAAATGGGACTGGCCGTCGAGGTTGGGATCGTTGCGATCCGTCGGATAGGCGTCGAGTCGGTTCGCAAGGAACTCGTCCAATCGCCTTTGTGCCTTGTCGGCCCCGCCGATGAACCCGTTCACCTTACCCACGGAGGCGTCCACCTTGAGATTTCGCACCAAGCGGTCGATGTCGCCCAGGTCCAGACTGTCGAACTTCAAACCCAGAGAGTCCTTGCGAACCGTGCGAGGCTTCAGTCCGACCAGATAGGCATCGAGCTTCCGGCGGATTCGCGGGCGGAATGTCCCGGCGGAGAAGTTCTCCTTGTCCGCCGCCTCTTCGACCGGAACGATCAGATTCGTTTCGACCTCAACTAGGGTACATCTGAGGGCCTGCCCCACCTCGGCGCGCCATTGACGCTGAAGCCTCAGGTGCCCTGCATCCACCACCACTAGACAGGCTTCTCGAGCGAGATCGGGAACGCAGGCTGTGGGTGACTTCGCCCAAACGATCATCTGAATACCCCGTTCTCGCAGTTCCCGCCGCGTGTCCCGCAACCCTTCGAGCAGAAAGTGAAAGTGTCGAACGTTGGCCTCGGGAAAATCCGCAGTCAGGCCGAACGCGACAACGACCGGCTTGCCCAGTTCGTTGGCTTTGTCGATGGCGTGCTCCAGGGCATGGTTGCACCGAGCCCGCTGAGCCGCCTGCATCCAGTACAAGACGTACCGACCCTCTCGAACAGGTTGACGGTTGATCCGTTGGATTCGTTCCGATTGAATCATTGCCCTGTGAATCTCCCCGGGACCCTGGCTGCAATCGATCGCCCGAAACGGACCGGGCACCGAGATTATACACCTTCGCCGGCCCGAGGTTCATTCCGCCGACTTGCCCCGATCTTCTCGGACGCTCCGGGACCATACACAGCTCTGAGCAAAAGGGTCGTGGCAGTAAGGATCAACCGGTCCATGGCAGGGTCGGACATCGCCACTGACCTTTCGAGGCCCAATTCGCGGTTCTTTTTCGGTCGCAAACCGCATCTTGCCGCTTTCAGGAGACCCTTTCTTCGCCATCGTGGATCCGGTGAGGTTCTACCCGACGGCATTGGGCTCCAGGGGAACGCTCCGAACGCCGATTCGATAGGGAACCGGATGCTGCCAGGCTCCGTCCAGGCACGACCAAGGCGACTGCATCCGATTCGACGCATGAAACCCTGGAAAGCCTGAGATGGGAATACGTGTATGAGTCTCTCGAACGCTCGCAAGTTGTTCCTGTTCACCTTCCTGATCGTGTCGACCGTCGCCGTACCCTTCGTCCGGGCGCAATACAACGACCACGAGAATCCGGACTTGTACCCCGGCGCCTGGTTCCGCATCCTCCTGGGCTCCGACGGCAAGATTGTCGAGGGCGACGGACACGGCTACAATAACGGCACTTGGTACTACTACCCCCAGACCGGCTGGTATCGGCAGTGGTATTACAACGAGCCGTTCAGCGAGAGCCGCGAAGGATATCTCAAGTACGAGGTCTACATCAAAGCCATCGACCGGTCCAGACTGACCTATGTCGAAGTCAATTTCAACTGGACGACGCCGGAATGGTCCAAACTCGGACTCAACCGCCCCCCGCTTCCCGGCGACGCGTCAACCCCAGAGCTGGAAGCCCGGTACATGGCATCCCGGCGTGTATACCTCGTCGACGGCTGGTACATCGGGACGATCGAGCCGATCTACAGCCATATCATCAAGGAGTACAACCCGGAATGGGTTTCGATCGACGTTCGCGGACAAAACGCATACCTGTTTCGAGGAGCAATGCATAAATGCCGGGCCAGACCCGGCGCCTGCTGCAACCGCGAAACGGGCGAATGCAACATCACATACGAGGATGAGTGCCCGTCGCCCCTGGAATGGCTCGGACCGGACAGTTCCTGTGCCGCCTGCATCGCAGAGGACGGCATCCCCGACATCACAAGCGGAATGGACTTCGGCGACGCGCCGAATAGCTACAAGACCCTCATCTCCAGCGACGGCGCCAGGCATGTCAAAGTCAACGGCGTTTATCTGGGCAGAAGCTGTGACGTCGAACCTGATGGAAGGCCCGACACCACGGCACTGGGCGACGACTTTCACGGCAGCGCCGACGAGGACGGAATCGTGTTCACCTCGCCCCTGCTGCCGGGCACATCGGCAACTCTCGAGGCGACTGCTTCCACCACCGGTTATATCAACGCATGGATCGACTTCAATCGAGACGGGGACTTTGCCGACCCGGACGAACAAATCTTCTCGGACGAACTGATCGAAACCGGCGTGAATCGACTGACCTTCCGCATCCCGGCAACCGCAGCGGCGGGATCAACCTACGCGCGGTTCCGCTTCAACACCCGCGGCCTTCTTTCCTATTACGGCCTTGCCACCGACGGTGAGGTCGAGGATTACCGAATCACCCTGGCCCGCCAGTTCGAACCACAGACCAACTCAGGCAAAGGAGGGCTTAAGTGGAGCCAGGCGCCCCAGCGGTTCGACGCCACGACCCCGTTCATTTTCAATGGTTGGAGCGAACGGTCGGACTTGAACCTGCACCATGTGGCCGCCGACGACTGGCAGCACGTAGAGGAACAACCAATTACGGGCATCCAATGGTGGGGTGCCTTTGACGGTTGGACCCAACCTATGCTTCCGTCGGTGCTGCCTCTGGCCTTTTACATCACGATGTGGACGGACTCCGGCCAAGGACACCCCGACACGCTCGTTTGGGAGAAGTTCTGCACCGATTGGACTTGGAGTCTGGCGGGCTATCACAGCGACCCTCGCGGGCTCGGCGACGACAGTTGCTTCCAGTTTACCTGCATGCTCTCGCAGGACCAGTGGTTCAACCCGCCCCTGGCCAGAGACAAGAACAACACGGCGATCCCGGCCCCCTACTGGCTGAGCATCGCGGTTCTCTACGACACGACTTCTTCGACACCTGTCCATCCCTGGGGCTGGACCACCCGACCACAACACTCCGGCCAAGACGCCGTGCAAATTTCAGCGGTCGCTCCTTCAAGAAGCAGCGTGACGAACACTTGGCCGCCCGCTGTGGGCAGTCGTTGGGCCGCCGGTTCCCCCATCGAGAATCCTCCTGGCGTCGCGTGGGATTTGGCCTTCGAACTTCTCACAACGCAGAGTTCACCTGCGAGTGATCCCGGCCTGGCGCCGGTCTATCGATTTTGGTCCGAAAAGCTGGGTACCCATTTCTACACGATCATCGAAGAGGAAAAAGACAGACTGATCCGCGACTTCTCGCAGACCTGGACTTTCGAGGGGATTGTCTTCTATGCGTACCCACCCGACCAGGCGCCGGTCGGCAGCAAGCCGGTGTATCACTTCTGGTCGGAGAAGAACAACCGTCATTTCTACACAATCAGTGAAACCGAGAAGAAGAACCTCCTCGAACAGTCCTCTGATGTGTGGAAATTGGAGGGAGTCTCCTGGTACGCCTTCGACTAGATGTCGGAGCGTCTTGTGTTCTTTACGGACACCGGTACACTGGCTCGCAGCACGGTCGGAGCAGGCAGTTTCGGACGGGTGGAGACCCGTCCGCGCTTCGGCCAAGAACCGAATGCGACCGGGTGACGTATCGATGCGGATTCTGGCGCTGGAGCCCTATTACGGCGGCAGCCATAAGGCCTTTCTGGACGGATGGTCCGAGGCAGGACGACACATATGGTCCGTACTGTCGCTGCCTCCCTACAAATGGAAATGGCGGATGCGCCACGCCGCGGTCACTTTCGCCCGCCAGGTGGAACAGCAGCTCGCCGGAGGAGACCGCTGGGACCTGCTGCTGTGTTCAGACATGTTGAATCTGGCGGAATTCCTCGGCTTGGCTCCTCGGGAAATCCGGGATCTGCCCACAGTCGTCTACTTTCACGAGAACCAACTGACGTATCCAGTTCGATGCGAAACCGAACGCGATTACCAGTTCGCGATGACGAATCTGACCAGCGCCTTGGCTGCCGACGCGGTCTGGTTCAATTCGGCCTTTCATCGCGACTCGTTCCTGGATGCCCTGGGCTCCTTGTTGAACCGCATGCCCGACCATCAACCCGTCGAGGCCATTGAACGCATCCGCGAGAAGTCCGAGGTCCACCCTCCCGGCGTCAAGCCGTTGGCCCCACGTCGAAATCGAACCCCGGGCCCAGTACGCATCCTGTGGGCGGCACGCTGGGAACATGACAAAAATCCCGAAGATTTCTTCGAAGCCATCACGAAACTCAAGAATCGGGGCATCCCCTTGCGAATCAGCGTTATCGGGGAGCAGTTTCGCGAGGTCCCGGAGGTCTTCGCCCAAGTCAAGATGCGGCTTTGTGACCACATCGACCGCTGGGGCTATCAACCGCAACGGAGCGACTATGAAGCCGCCCTACTGGAGGCCGACGTATTCGTCTCAACCGCCCGACACGAATTCTTCGGCCTTAGCGCCGTGGAGGCTGCGCTGGCCGGGGCGTATCCGCTCGTACCCCGTCGTCTTGCCTACCCCGAGGTCTTCGCCTCTTCGACCGGTGAGTCGACGGACGCCTTCCTTTATGACGGCACGACCGAGGGACTCGCAAACAGACTGGCCGACCTCGCCTCGCATCTGAAACAATACGGCTCATTGCTTGCCGCCGGCGAGTCTGTGAGAACCTACCTGCGTCGATTCGAATGGCCCCGTCTGGCTCCCGTTCTGGACGAGGCCCTCGAACGAATCGCAATGCGAGGACGTTCTTGAGAATCGAGC
>JAGPGT010000093.1:5851-13282 GCA_018055905.1 Phycisphaerae bacterium | reverse complement strand
GGCCCGGCGCCAAAGGCGTCAATGGCGACACTCGCGAGACCCTGTTCTTCAACAACTGTTACTGGATTTTCAACCTGCAGACCGCCGCGGACATCGCGCGGGTTCTCGGCAAGGCAGAGGACGCCAAGAAGTATGCCGACCGCGCCGATGAGGTCCGCAGGGCCGTGCATCGCGAGTTCTTCATCCCCGGCGTCAACAGCTACGTCAACGGTTTCCAGGCCTACCTGGCGATCGCGTTGTTGGTGGACTTGCCGCCACAGGACGTCCGCCCGTTCATCGAGAGACGTCTCGAAGAGGAGATCTTGATCCGCCGCAAAGGGCACATCCACGCCGGTATCACAGGCGGAGCCTTTCTGTTCAAGACCCTCCTGGCCCTCGACCGCCAAGATCTCATCTATACAATGGCCAACAAGACCACCTATCCCGGCTGGGGTGACATGCTCCGCACCGGCGCGACCTCGATCTATGAATCCTGGGACATGGACAACTCCTTGTGCCACAGTTCATACCTCTACATAGGGACGTGGTTCATCGAGGGTCTGGCGGGCATCAAGACCGATTTGCAGTCGCCCGGCTTCCAGCGGTTCGTCCTCAAGCCGGGCATCGTGGACGACCCGTCGCTGACGTGGGTGAAGGCCAACTACGACAGCCTCTACGGCCGGATTGTGAGCAACTGGAAGATCGACGACGCCGGCGTGCTGACATGGAACGTCACGGTCCCGCCAAACACGACCGCCACGGTGATCCTGCCGACGACAGACGCCAAAACGGTCACAGAAAGCGGCCAACCGCTCGGGAAAGCCAAGGGCGTCAAGCCGATCGCAACCCAGCCGAACCAGGTAACGCTCGAAGTCCGTCCCGGCTCGTACGAGTTCAAGTCCCCGGCATCTGCCCAAAGACGGCTCTGAGGCTGCTGGCATGGCAAGTGCCAACCACATAAGGCGATTGGCCATCATCGGACTGTCACTGGGCCTCATAGGGCTTGCGTTCTGTGAGATCGTCCAATGGCTCTTCTTTGAGAATGAACGCCAGATGATGCAGGACCCGTTCTGGTCGAAGACGATCATCGGGTTTGGCGCGATATTCCTACTATCGGTGATGCTCGTTCCAATTCAGGTGTTGATCCTCGAATGACGGGAAAGAAGGCAGCAACCCCTTCCCAAAATGACAATCGCGGATGCGATCGGGGTTCTGTTGGGCGGGTCCTTCACCTGCGAGGCCAGAGTTCCGAACTGGATCAGAATCCCGGTATTGGCGGTGCTGTTTCTTCTGCTGGGCGTCTTTCTCTTGGCATTCATGCTGTGGTTGCTCACTCGATTTGTGTAAGGAGATTGCCAGTTTCGTGCATGTGCGGTCTATAGGAGTCGAATGAGCATCTGTAGGGTGGGTTCTTCGGACGTGTCTTCGGAACTTGGATTGATTGACAGGGAGAATGATGGGGTCGATTCGAAGTGTTCTTGTCGGTCTCGCGAGTCTGCTGGCGGGCTCCGTTGTTCAGGTCGGACAGGTGGAGGACGCGGAGAAGAGTCTATTCGCCGATCTCCAGTTCCGGCGGGGCTTTCTGCTGAGCTATCCCGACTCCGCGAAGGGAAGAGCGGTGGAAGCGGTGCTCTCTCTGGGGGACGCGAACAACGTCCCGGCTTGGCGACTGTGCCAGTGGGCCACGAAGTACAGCTTGGGCTCCACGCCATGCGTGCGGGGGACCGACGGGGACTTGCTCTACGAAAACGAAGGCAAGAGGGTCCTCGTCGGCGGGCCGAACTCGCCGAATCGGGATTTGATCCTGGAGGTGCGGGGCGGCGCGGAGTATGGCGGCAGGCCAGACGTTCCGGCGAAGGCTGGCCGCATCTACTGATCGAACAGGACGCGGTCGTGATCCGCCCGCTCGACGAACTGGCCGAGATCCGATTCTCGCTCGACCTGCGGCTTCTTCGCTTCGAGAATCGTATGCCCGCGGACCAGTACGATCCAGGTCTCCATGCCGCTCAGTTTCAGATGTTCTTCATCGTCAAGAACATCAGCCCAGAGTCGCCCGACCACGGCAACTTCTACTGGTTTGGCGTGCCGTTCTTTGACAACCGCTACGACGTGCCGCCGGAGTATATGGCCAAGGACATCGGCAAAGACGACGCCACAGGCAAGTTCATCTACACCGTCGACGGCAGGGCGGTGGGGGTGACGCCGATGAAGACGGGCCAGTGGCTCTCGTTCGGCGTGGATCTGCTGCCCTTCATTCGCAACGGCGTGCAGGAGGCGGTGAAGCGGGGCTATCTCAAGGACACCGATCCGCACCATTACGCAGTCGCCAACATGAACCTCGGTTGGGAGATCCCCGGCACGTTCGACGCCGCGGTCCAGATCCGCGACCTGCGTATCGCCGCGGTCGCCGGGGATCGCTGAATGAAAAGGGGCCCTGTCGATGGCGACAGGGCCCGGCTTCTGGCCCGAGGAAGGGCACAGAAATGATGGTCTATAAGGTAGCGACGCATCACGTTATCCTATGGCTGCATTGCCGCGTTCTCCCGTGCGGATGCGGATGCACTCGGGCAGGTCCAGGATGAAGATTTTGCCGTCTCCAATCTGGCCGGTGCGGGCTCCTTCGATAATCGCCTTGACCGTGCGGTCCACGAAGTTCTCGTTGACCGCGATCTCCAGACGCACCTTGCGAAGGAGGTTCACCTCCATCGGCACGCCGCGATACGACTCGTGGTATCCCTTCTGCTGTCCGCAACCCAGCGAATTCGTCACGGACATCTTGTAGACTTCGGCCTTGTACAACGCCTGTTTCACGTCATTGAGTTTGTGCGGTTGAATGTATGCGATGATCAGTTTCATGCCTGTTCTCCTGAATCGGGTCTCTTGGCCCGCGAGGATTCAATTGGTTGCGGGCCCTTACGCGGTGGTGAAGACCTGGAAGCCCGAGTACGCCTCGTTGCCGTGTTCGCCGATGTCCAGGCCCTTGAGTTCCTCTTCCGCCGTCACACGCAGACCGACCGTTTTGCTGATCAGGAAGAACATCCCAAGTCCCAACCCGAAGGCCCACACGAAGGCGGCGCCGGCTCCCACGAGCTGCACGCCCAGCGCCTTGAAGCCGCTCCCATAGAACAGGCCGTCGCTCATGCTGAACAGGCCCCAGGAGATCGTGCCCCACGCGCCGCAGACGCCGTGTACGCTGACCGCGCCCACCGGGTCGTCCACCTTCAGCACGTAATCGAAGAACAGCACGCTGAGCACCACGAGGATGCCGCCGATGCCGCCGATGCACACCGCGCCGATCGGCGAGACGCCGTCGCAGGGCGCGGTGATGGAAACCAGACCCGCCAGGGCACCGTTGAGGGCCATAGATGCGTCGGGTTTCTTGACCACGACCCACGAGGTGATCAGGGCGGTCACCGCACCGGCCGCGGCCGCCAGGTTGGTAGTCACCGCGATGTAACCCGCCAGTCCTTCGCCGGTGGTGGTGCTGCCGGGGTTGAAACCGAACCAGCCGAACCACAGGATGAACACGCCCAGCGCCGCCAGAGGCAGATTGTGGCCGGGGATCGCGCGAGGCTTCTTGTCCGGCCCGTATTTTCCCAGGCGAGGTCCGAGGACAACCGCGCCCGCCAGGGCCAGCCATCCGCCGATCGAGTGCACCACCGTCGAGCCGGCGAAGTCATGAAACCCCAGGTTCTCCAGCCATCCCGCGCTGCCCTCCAATCCGCTCAGACTGTTCCACGCCCACGATCCGAAGACCGGATAGATCACCAGCGAGATGAAGAAGCTGTAGACCAGGTACGACGTGAACTTCGTCCGCTCGGCCATCGCGCCCGAGACGATCGTCGCGGCGGTGGCCGCGAACACCGTCTGGAAGATCAGGAACGTCCAGTTCCAGTCGCCGCTGCCCGGCTCGACCCCGCCCAGGGCGAACATCGTCGTGCCGAAGAAGCCTTTGCTCTGTCCGAACATCAGGCCGAACCCGATGAAGAAGAACACCAGCGACCCGATCGAGAAATCGAACAGGTTCTTCATCAGAATGTTGACGGAGTTCTTGGCCCGGGTGAACCCGGTCTCGACCATGGCGAACCCCGCCTGCATGAAGAACACCAGGAACGCCGCGACCAGCGTCCAGACGATGTTGAGGTTCGTCTGGACCTCGGCCTTGGCCGCGTCGATGGGCGAAGGCTCGCTCGCCTCGCCCGCCCACGCCGGAACGGACATCGCCACGATGGCGAAAATGATCCACAGTCTGCACAGTCGTTTACTTCTCACGTTGCTACCCTTTCCAACTCGATTGTTCGACCCAGCGTCGTCACACGGACGCATTCTCAGGTTCACGGGTCCACATTCGGCCTACGGTCCCCAAAATCGAACTTTGAAAGTCATTTGCAATTTGTGTTCCAGGTTGTTGTGGAAAAGTTGGATTAGATCGTAAGTTATTCTTAAACAATTGGTTATGTGAATTCTGATTTTTGGAGGATCCGTTGAAGGTCTCGTACAAAAATGTAATCTATGGTGGATTTGGCTACGATTTTGTATTTAGATCGCGAGACCCAGCTCTTGCGTTCTGTCCCCCTGCACTCTCGCTGGCGTGACGCCAAGGGAGAATGGGTTGGAGCCTGAAGCGGGTAGTTCAACGCCGACGAGAAGCAGACACCGGAAGAAAATAGACATGGGAACCGCAAGCAGTTCGAAAGCAAACGTCTGGTAGACATCCTCGGTGCCATACTGCGGACGGTTGTCGCCGCCGCATCGGCCTGCCGCGTCCACCGTTGGGCGTTGTCGTGACGCGCGGTCAGGCCAGGCCGAGCAGGTCCGGGATCAGGCAGCCTTCGCAGGGGCAGAAGGCTCGGATGTTTTGCTCGGGCGTTCCCGGCGGAACTTCGCAACCCGGCTGGAGAATGAAACGTTGGCCGCCTTCACGGATGCACTGGGCCGCTGCGTTGGCCACATCCTGGGGTACACCCTGGAGAAGGACCGCCGTGGGGTCGAAATTGCCGCAGAGGGTGACATCGGGTCCGACGGCGGCCCGCGACTGGGGGATCGGGACCATCCAGTCAAGGTCGATCACGTCACAGCCGGTCTGGGCCATCAGGCGCACGCTGTTCGTGACATCGCCGCAGATGTGGAGCTTGACCGCAGCCCCCGCCTGATGGATTGCGTCGAAGAGCCTCTTCTCGAAGGGAAGTACGTACTGCTCGTACATCTTGGGGCTCACGAGGCTGGCGACCGCGTCGCCGACGCCGATCATGTCCGCGCCGGCTTCGACCTGAGCCAGGGCAAAGCGGATCTGGTTGTCGATGATCGTCTCGGCCGCCTGAACGTATCGCTGCGGATTGTCGATCAGGTCCATGAACATGTTCTCGACTCCGCGAAGGTCCGCGTACAGGGCCAGCGGTCCTTCGCACCATCCGAGCACGCTGTGCGTCGAGCCGACTGCCTGGGCCATTTTCCGCACGCTTTCGATTCGCTGCTGGCACCGCTCGGCCTTTTCGATCTCCAGCGGACGAATGCGGTCAAAATCTGCGGGACGGTCCAACAGCATTTCGCGGGGCCGTCCGACGCCTTCTTCGGGGTAGTCCAGCACCATGCCGTAGGCACAGGCCTCGCGCCAGGGGTCGCTGATCGCGCTAACCTGGTCGAGGTTAAAGGCCCGCGTCACGGCCAGTTGCGATTCGACGAGCACGTCGCCGTCGAGGTAGTAGTCGCGGTAGGTCCGTCCGATGTAGTGGGCCGACCAGGCCATGAAGATGGGCGTAACGGGCGGACGGTCGTGAGACCGGCCCCGAATCGTGGCGTAGACTCGTTCTTTCGGCGTCATGGCTATCCCTTTTGTCACCAAGTCACCGTTCCGCAGTCGTCCGGCGCGGGACTGTCGAGGATATCATACGACGGTTGGCGGATGGATTCACGTTTTTTTGGGGGGAGTTCTTCTGATGCGAGCGAGACACAATCCCGTGAAGAGATTGGGGCACGATCGCCGGTGGGGACCTTATCGGACTGGCGGTGGGGTTCACGGGGACCGAATTCTCAATTTTTTGGCGGGGGCCTTCCGAGAAAACCTTTTGCGGGGCGAAGGCCCATCTGGTAGAATCGCTGCCCACTGGAACGAAGGTAGAAGGTCATGACAAGGCGGATCGTACCACATTCGGAATCATCGGGGGCGGGTCTTGAAAGCCGCGAGCTGCGCGGCAAGGAGGTACTGGAATGTTGCGAGTAGGGATTGTCGGCTTCGGGTTCATGGGGCGAATGCACTTCCGGCAGTGGAAGGCCCTCAAGGGCGCAAAAGTCGTCGCGATCTGCGACGCCAATCCGAACATCAAGGAAGACACCAAGCGGGCCGTGGGCAACATCGCGGGGGCCGAAAGCGATATCGACTTCACGGGCATCGAGGTCTACCACGATTTCGTGCAAATGCTCGACAAGGCCAACCTTGACGCCATTTCGCTGACCCTGCCGACACACCTTCACGCGAGCTGCTCGGAGCAAGCTTTGTCTCGCGGCGTCAACGTGTTGTGCGAAAAACCCATGGCCCTGACGACGGCCGACTGCGACCGGATGATCCGAGCCGCTCGCAAGAGCGGCAAGATCCTTCAGATCGGCCACTGCGTGCGGTTCTGGCCGGAATACGCCAAGGCCAAGGAGATCGTCGACAGCGGCAAGTACGGTCAGGTGGTCGCAGCCATGTTCCAGCGACTCGGCTCCCCTCCGGGTTGGAGCATCGACAACTGGTTCGTCGACGAGACCCGCAGCGGCGGGGTGGCTCTGGATCTGCACATCCACGACACCGATTATGTGCAGTATCTTTTCGGTATGCCCAAGGCGGTATGCAGCCATGGCGCGAAGAGTCCCAAAGGGCATCTGATCCACATCGTCACCCAGTATGAATACGGTCCGGATATGGTGGTGACCGCCGAGGGGGGATGGGGTATGAGCCCGACGTTCGGATTCGAGATGAGCTTCAATCTGATCCTAGAGAAAGCCACCCTCGTTTACGATTTGACGCGTAAGCCCATGTTTCGCGTCTGTCCGGCCCAAGGCGCAGAATTCTCGCCCAAAGTCGCCGCCGGGGACGGATACTCGCTCGAGATCGCACACTTTGCCAAAAGCGTCCAGGGCAAGCCGGTTCCGGAGATTCTGACGCTGGAACAGTCCCGCAACTCGGTCCGAATCGTCGAGGCCGAGAAAAAGTCCATCCAGAGTGGGAAAAAAGTTTCGATCAACTGACTGAAGAACAAGTGTGAAGTGTAAAGTCGGAGAAGTGCCGGTTGCACTTGGCACTTGAAACTTCTTTGGAGTTTTGACTATGAAATGCAAGAATTGGCCTGTTGCGGTGTGTAGCTGGTCTCTTCGGACGGATGTGCCCGGCGTCGCCAAGGCAATGCAGGAAGTAGGTATCGAACACGTGCACTTGGGGATTCGGGCCGCGGTGGAAGACGCCTCCGGCAAGGT
>JAGPGT010000093.1:0-5751 GCA_018055905.1 Phycisphaerae bacterium | reverse complement strand
TCAAACTCAGCGCGATGATGTTTCTGGAGTATGCCATCTGGGGAGCATGGTACCCCGTATTGGCTGCTCGCTTGTTGGGACCCTTGAAGTTCACCGGCAAGCAAACGGGCTGGATCTATGCGGCCATCCCGCTGGGTTGCATCTTTATGCCGCTGGTGGCGGGCCAAGTGGCGGATACATACATCAACACGGAGTTGATTCTTGCCGGGGCGCACCTCATAGGCGTTCTCCTGTTGTTTGTTGCAGCGTGGAGGAGAGAATTCAAGTCCCTCTTCACTGTGATCCTGTTGTACTCGCTTTGCTACGCCGCGACCATTCCATTGGTGAATTCTTTGATGTTCCATCATTTGCGACTGGCCTTTGCGGGAACCCAGGATGTGGAGGGGGCCGTCAATAGCGTTGCGCCGAAGATTTTCATTTGGGCGCCCGTCGCTTGGGCACTGGCCGGTTATTTCCTGACCGGATGGCGGTGGATTTTCAAAACGGCAGAGGAAGGGCGAGACTGTCTCGTTCTGGCGGCGGTGTTGTCCGTTGTGATGGCGGTGCTTTGCGGAGGATTTGCCCCGCAGACTCCACCGGAGGGCACGGCCGGGACACCGATGCTCCAAGCGATGGGGATGTTGCGCAGCTCGAGTTTTCTGGTCTTCATTGTGATCTCGATTGCGGCCGCCGGTATGATGCAATTCTATTTTCTTGGCACAGCGCAGTTCATGCAGGACAGAGGCATTGCAGCCAAGAACGTGCCGGCGGCTATGGCGGTTGCCCAAGCCGTTCAAGCGGCTGCGACCTGGTTTGTTCTTGGTCAACTTCTCAGGGGGGGCGGTTTCAAGTGGACGCTGGTGCTGGGGGCCGCCTCGTGGCTGACCATGTATGTTCTCTATGTGGCCCCGACTCCGCGGGGGGGGATCGTCGTGGCGCAGTCTTTTCACGGCTTGGCGTATGTGTTGTTCATTATCGCCGGTCAGGTTTTCGGTAACACCGTCGCCCCGGCGGGGACGGGGGCCTCCGTGCAGGCATTGGTGATCACAGCGCAAAGCGGTCTTGGTTTGTTTCTCGGCACCCAACTGGCTGGGGTTGTGATGGACAGATTCAGAATCGACGGCAGATTCCAGTGGCAAAGACTGTGGGCCGTGCCCGGCGCGATCATGGCGGTTTGTGTCCTGGCGCTGCTTTTGTTCTTTAAAGGAGCCGTCTGAGGCGTCAAGCCGAGGGCGGACCGTCCGGGCGCTCATGACGAGGACAGCATGATGTTTTCCGGTGGGAGAGAAACGCCGTGGATCAAACGGTGAACCTCTGGAATTCCGTCATGAGCGCCTTGACCCAGCGGCCGGGAACGCCTTGGCCGACGGGTTTTCCGTCGAACTTCACAACCGGGACGATGTCTTTGGTCGTCACGGCGATGAACAGCTCATCCGCGGCCGCGGCCTGGGCAGGCGTCAGGCACTTCTGTTCGACCGTCATTCCCAGATTGGTGGCGGCTTTTACGATGAAGTGCCGGGTAATCGAGGGCAGGATGTTGGCCGCCAAAGGGGCGGTTTGCAACGCGTCGTGGATGATCGCGAAGAAGGCGGATCCTGCTCCTTCGGTAATCAGTCCGGTCTCATCGACCAAGATCGCCTCCTCGCAGCCTTTCTCCATCGCTTCCTGGCGGGCCAGCACATTCGGCAACAGGTTCAGCGATTTTATGTCGCAGCGTTTCCATCGCAGGTCGGGGTGGGTGCAGACCGCGATCCCTTGGGTTTTTTCCCTGGAGTGGTCGCCTAGCTCGCTGATCGTCAGGAAGAAGTTGGGTTGGATGTCCTTCGACCAGGTATGATTTCGGGGGGCCGAGCCTCGGGTGACGTGAAAGTAGATCTTGGCGTTGGCATAACCGGCGGCTTCAAAGGCCCGCAGGACCCGCTCGCGAATGGTGCCGATATCGATGCCGGTGATGCGGATCGCCGCCATGCTCGCGGCGAACCGCTCCAAGTGTTCGTCCAGGGCGAAGATCTTACCGTTATAGCTGCGAAGGACCTCGTAGACGCCGTCGCCGAAGTAGAGACCGCGGTCGAAGTAAATCGGGTCCAACTCCTCTTGCGGGATGAGTTGGTCGTTGACGATAGCCAGTTTCATGCCACAGACTCCTTTGATTAGCCGGATACGCCCCTCCTCCGGAGATCATCCCAGAGGGGCACAAAAGGACTAGCGTACAAAATTCCTTGAGAAAAGTCTTTACATTCTTATCGGCATGCGCTATGCTTTTAGTTTTACCGAGATTTGGATATTTGGATTGGATTGGGAGTTTCCCGATGTACGCGATTGTTGAGCAGGGCAGTAAGCAATACAAAGTGGCCGTGGGCGACAAGGTGGAGATCGAACTGACCGATGTCGCTCCCGATGCGACCACCATTGAGTTGGACAAGGTTCTCTTCATCGGCGGCGACGGCGCCAGCAAGATCGGCCAACCCTATATCCAGGGCGCCAAGGTCGTCGCTTCACTGAAGCCCAATGCCGCCGAGGCGGTCGTCAAGGGGCCCAAGCTGTTCGTCACGACGTTCCGTCGTCGCAAAAACAGCCAAAAGCGGATCGGCCACCGGCAGAAGCATCTGCAGATAACCATCGATAGAATCGAGGGTTAACCTCATTGTGAAGGCGGCAAGGCAGCCGGGTCTTATGCGAGAGGAACTTGCTGCGTTGCCGCCTGTTTTCATTTCGTCCTCCCCTGGACACTTTGTCTGACCCCCTCGTCGTCTCAGGCCTCCGCGAAGTAGCAGACGACCTTCTGTTTGAAGGCATCCGCATTGAGGAAGATGCCGCCACAAGGGATTTCGCACGCGTCGACGACCTTAACCGCATCGACCCACTTGCCCGCCTTGGGGACCAGTTGCAACAGGCGATTGGGGGAGTTCTCGAACAGGTCAATCCGCAGGTAGTTGCTGCCTCGATCGGGAAACAAGGCCAAGTAGAGCATGTCCGTCTCGACGAGTTCGTTGAGGAAGTGCGTTCCTAGCGAGACATCCGGAACGAGGTTCTCATGCATCTGGACGATCTCGCAGAGCACGGCCGCCCGGTTGACCTCCGCAAAGGCGACCGGAATGCCCAGGAAGGGGTCGCTCGTACCCCAGCGGCCCGGTCCGAGAAACATCAAGCACCCGTCTTCCAGCGATCCGCACATTTGGTTGATTTTGCCGAGCAAGCGGGCCACTTCGTAGCGTTCCTGCAGCGACAACCGGCTGTAGATCGGCGGCGCGACATAGACGAACCGGCTGATTCTCACGTGGCGGCTGTGCCCGACGACCGCTCCACTGGCTTCGATGATGGCTTGGGCCCGGGGGATCTCCACCTCCGGCGGGCGGGGTGTCTCTGTTCCCTTGACCGGCAGCGGCCGGCACTGGACGAGGTGGATTCGGTAAGACCGATCGTCCACGAAATTCAACGTGAACTCGACGTCGACAGGATACTCATAGGCCTGTTGGAGCGTTGCAAGTGTCTCTCGCATGTCGCGGACGAAATCGGTTTTGGTCAGCAGGGTGTCGAACGTGGGCACCCAGACCGTGCCGCCGCTCGGAGGGGTCAGGGACTCGTCCGCGGAGGCGAACATTTCGATCGGCAGGTCGGTACTCTCTTTGATCACGTCGAGGAAGTGACCCGACATGACACGGTTGGCCTGGAGATCAATGTAATCGACCCGTCTCTGAGCATACTGGCGAACCTCTTCAAAATTGGCCTCAGGACGTTTCTCCGGAACGTTCAACGCCACCAGGCGGGTGTAGTCGTCGTCCGAGCGGTCTACCGCGCGGGTGCCCAGCCCGAAGACCAGCCGCAACACCCCGGCCTTGGGATCGATGCTCTCGTTCCAGACGTAGGGGTTGAAGGAGAAGCCTACACCCGCAGCCTGGGGGTAATAATAGCGGCCGTGCATTGCGCCGGAGACCCTCATCACCAACAGAGCCATCTGTTCATCGTGTTGGAGCAGGTCCCGTTGTTCGCGGTACCGCAGGGCCTTTTCACTCATCGTACTGGCGTAGACGGTCCTGACGGCCGAGAGGAAATCCTCCAGGCGACGTTCCCGGGGTCCCTGATTGGGACAAAAGACGCTTTCGTATTTTCCGGCAAAGGAATTGCCGTAGTTGTCTTCCAACAACGAGCTGGACCGCACGATGATCGGCGATTGGCCGAAGTAATCGAGCATCTGCTCGAACTGCTCCAGGATGTACTCGGGGAAATGACCCTGGAGGATCCGTTGGCGGGCTTGGACCGCGCCTTCGAGGAAAGTCGCGGGGTTGCGCTGTTTTTGACGCAACCACCAGACCCCATTTCGGACCAGATAGGTGTAGAACACGTCGGACCCGACGTAGAACGAGTCCTGCTCCTCAAGTAATTCGGCCAAACGCGATGACTTCTTTTTCAAGATGTTGCGGGCCACCAGCATGCCGACCGTTTTTCCGCCGATCAGGCCGGAGCCGATCATCCGTTTCCAGATGTTCAGCACGTCTTCCAGCGTTAGGTAGCGGGAGACGAGCTTAAGCATGCCGGGATCGCGAGAGATAATCATCCGACTGAGGTGGTCGAATGTTTCCTTAAGCTTCTGGGGTGGGCAGACGTTCGTCTCGGAGGTGTCGAGGATCCGCTGGGCCTCCAGAAAAGTGCGATCCCAGTAGCCGGGGCGTGTGTCGGCGTTCAGGTCGGACCAGTTGACCGACGAGAGAATCTCGGAGATCAGTACGCTGGACGTCACAGGTTGCAACTGATCGTTGTGCCATCGGTGCAGCATGTTCATCGTGGGCGAATAGCGGAACTGCACCTTGATGGGATGGACGTAGAAGTCGCCGGCATGGCGGTAGAGCTCCAGGAACAGTTGCGTTGTCTCCATGATCGGGCGGATGGCCTTGGCACTGTGCGAGTTGCGGAAGATCGCGAAGTACGCCACGGTCTCCAAGTCGTAGAGATAGGGGCAGGTGAGCATGAAGAAGTTGCCGAGCATGGAATCCGAATACCAGTCCGCAGCCAGTTCGGACAGGCAATCGAAGACGTACAGAACGCCTCGCCCGGCGGCCTCGATGACGCCATGGATTTTTGCAATGAACGTCTCGAAGCCTTCGGCGGGGTCCATCTCGTGGATTTCGACCGATCGGCCCTGAAAGACGACCGGGGGATGGCTGGCGAACCGAAAATAGATGACTTTTCGACCGGATCGGAGACCCGCATTCACGTAGGGAGCCGCCACCGCCATGTAATCTTCCACCGCGTCCACCTGCCAGACGATGTTGTCGCCCGGGAGCACGCCCTTGAGGGCTTGGTCCAATCCCGCCAATCCTGTCGTCAGTTCCGCCACGTGATCGCTCATTTGTTTTTGTCTCCTTGCAGGAGGATCTCCATTCCACAGGGACCGCAACGGAACCGGATCGGGTACCGCAGGCCGTCTTCATCTTCCAGAATCATCGGTTCGGCGGGGGATTTCGCTTCATATCCATGGCACAGGCCGAGCTCTTTTCGCAGACACAGCTTCGTCCTCATGACGACTTGACCGGACAGATCCATGCCGGTTTCCGCAGCGGGTTCGATGGTTGCAACTCCGTGTCGGCGGTAAAAGGCGTCGGCCTTCTGATTGAGTACGTTGTCCAGGTAGGTCAGATGCTTTTGTGGATAGGGCACTTCGTTCGGTTGGACATTTCTGGTCTCGCGGGGCCGATTCGCGTTGCGAATCTCAAGTAGTCGCTTGATCAGCTCTCGTTTGGCCGCGTTCAAACAAGAGGCAGGAACGAAGCAGAC
>JAGPGT010000326.1 GCA_018055905.1 Phycisphaerae bacterium | reverse complement strand
CAGATGTTTCTGCGCGGTGCGGTATTGTTGGTGCGTCAGGCCGCAGCGACGGTAGTCGCCGATGAGGGCTTGGCCGGTCTTGAGGTTGTGGATATTGAACTCGTCGGTGCGTCGGGCCCGCAGGGCGGCAGAAGTCTCCCCTTCGCAGGGCGATCGCGAGGTCAACCAGGTCAATCCGGTCAATCCGGTCCTCCCCCCGCGTTCGAAGGACGTCCTGGCCGTCGATCGAGAGCCCGCGATCCCGACGGAATTGGCGTTGTTTGGCGCAGAACCAAAGTCGGAGGAAGTTTCAAGTGACGGCGCCGACTTGACACTTGAAACTCGCGCCAACGTCGTGCGAAACGAAGCCAATTCGAACCGGTTGACACCTGGATTCCCGACGCGAAGTGTGGTATAGATGTCGCAAAGATACCGTGGGAAATATCGGCTTAGGAGAACGCCATGAACCGAGTATCGCCGCAGATCTGCGTCCTCGCCATCCTGACCGTCGTCATCTGTTCGGCTTGCCTGGGACAGGGCAACGCCGTCCAATTGACCGTGAAGGCGGATCAGCCGGGGGCGAAGATCAGCCCCACCATGTATGGGATCTTCTTTGAGGACATCAACTTCGGCGCCGACGGCGGGCTCTACGCCGAGCTGGTCAAGAACCGCTCGTTCGAGTTCCCCAACGCCATGATGGCCTGGAGTGAGGTCAAACAAGGGTCCGCTGTGGGCTGCTCGGTCCAGACGCTGGACCAGGACCCCTTCAATGCCGCCAGTCCCCACTACGTCCGCATCCAGGCCGGGGCCGCCGGCTACGGCATCCTCAACGAAGGCTTCGCCGGCATGGGCGTTCGCAAGGACGAGAACTACCTCTTCTCCGCGTTCGGCCGCGACGCCAGCGGCAGGACAGCCGTGCGGGCCGAATTGGTCTCGTCGAATGGGCAGGTCCTGGCGCAAGCGACCCTCAAGGGCTTCGATGCCAAGTGGGCGAAGAAGACCGCAACCCTGCGTCCCTCAGCCACCGAGGCCAAGGCCCAACTGCGGATCGTGCTGGATAGCCCCGGCACGGTGGACCTGGACATGCTCTCTCTGTTTCCCAAGAAGACCTGGAAGAACCGGCCGAACGGCCTGCGGGCGGACCTGGTGCAGTGGTTGGCCGATCTGAAGCCCGGGTTCTTCCGCTTCCCCGGCGGCTGCATCGTCGAGGGCCGCTACCTCAGCACGCGGTACCAGTGGAAGAACACGATCGGCGACCCCGAGGACCGCAAGCTGATCATCAACCGCTGGAACGACGAATTCAAGCACCGACCCGCGCCGGATTACTTTCAGACCTTCGGCCTGGGCTTCTACGAATACTTCCTTCTGTGCGAAGACATCGGGGCCGAACCCATGCCCATCCTCAACTGCGGCATGGCCTGCCAGTTCAACTCCAAGGAGCTCGTCCCGCTCGAGGAGCTCCAGCCGTACATCCAGGACGCCCTGGACCTGATCGAGTTCGCCAACGGCCCGGTCACCAGCGAATGGGGCGCCAAGCGAGCCAAGATGGGTCACCCCAAGCCGTTCAATCTCAAGTACCTGGGCGTCGGGAATGAACAATGGGGTCCGCAGTACATCGAGCGGTACATCCCCTTCGTCAAGGCCCTCAAGGAGAAATACCCCGAGGTCCAGTTGATCGGCGCGACGGGTTCGGACCCGCAGATTTTCCCGAACGGGCCGGCGGAGGTGAAGTTCCTCCAGGAGAAGCTGCAAGAGCTCAAGGCCGACATCATCGACGAGCACTTCTATCGCAAGCCCGAGTGGTTCTTCGACAGCGCGGGCCACTACGACAATTATCCACGAACCGGATCGAAGGTTTTCGTCGGCGAATATGCAGCCCAGAGCGTCGGCGTCGCCAGCCCGAACAACCGCAACAACCTCAACTGCGCCCTGTCCGAAGCGGCCTTCCTCACCGGCCTGGAGCGCAACGCGGACCTGGTCACGATGAGCTGCTACGCCCCGCTCTTGGGCCACGAGGAACGCTGGCAGTGGCGTCCCGACCTGATCTGGTTCGACAACCTCCAGTCCTATGCCTCGGTCAACTACTACGTCCAGCAGCTTTTCAGCCTCCACCGCGGCGACGTGGTCCTGCCGGTCGAGATCGCCGGTCAGGAGCCGCCGACCAGCAGGCAGCCGGGCCTGTACGTGACCTCCAGCCGGGACGACAAGTCGAACGAGATCATCCTGAAGGTGGTCAACAGCGCCCCGCATGCGACGACGGCCACGCTGAAGATCGAAGGCCGCCGTCCGATCCAGGGGACGGCCACCGTCCTGGCCGGCGAGAAGCTCACCGATGAGAACACCTTGGCGGAACCCAAGAAATTGATTCCCGTGAAAAACCCCATCAAAGGCGTCGGTCCCTCGTTCGATTACACGTTCAAGCCCTACTCGCTGACGGTGCTGAGACTAAAAACGAGAAACCAGAGCTGAAATCCGAAATTCGAAATCCCAAACCAGCACGAAGGTTCAAAGTCCAAATGACCCAGCCAGATACACCGGTCGGGCAGAGAATTCGTTCCAGATCAGACGAACCGGGCCTGAACCGAGGACACACACTCGGTTATTCACAACAGCCCCCTCAGATCGTCGCCAGGTCGAAGCCGGGACGGTACGATTCCTGCACGAACTTCTGGGCCTCGGGGACATTGGTCACCTTCATGTTTGGGCCGTCCCAAAGAATTTTTTGGCCCGCGCGGATCGCGACGTCGCCCAAGAGCACGAACTCCGTCAGGCGGGCGCTGTAGCTGAAATCGCTGCATGCCTTCGGGCCGCCTTTGCAGGCGTTGAGCCAGTCGCGGTGATGGCCGGGACTGCGGGGTAATTTCCGGGGGGGCCGGCCGTAAGCCTTCATTTTGGACTCCGGAATCAGGCGGGGCGACTTACTCCAACCGCCGCCCATGAGGGTGCCTTTGCTGCCGAGGATCAGGAGACCGTTGCTGCCCTCGCCCATGGTGCGGCCGGGCTCCAACTCCGCGGGCCT
>JAGPGT010000325.1 GCA_018055905.1 Phycisphaerae bacterium | reverse complement strand
GTGAGCCGGCGAGCAGCTGGGTCGGCGCTGCCGGCTCACCGAGTGTGTCAAGGCGCTTTGCAGAGCCCCCTGACCATCTCCCATTCTATCAATTCACGTGTCTCCTCTCAAGCGTCGTTCGCGGTCCCAGGGGCCTGCGCGGGAGGTTTGCGCCCGTTCGGGTCTCGCTGGCAAACGAAGAAAGGAGGTGTCCTGCACCGTCCAGCCGACAAGTCACCGCAGTGATGTGGCAGAGTGAATGAGTTGTCAGAACAAGGAGATAGTGACATGAGAAGAACGGTTTTCGCAGCGTGTGTGTTGTTGTTCGCGGCCGGCATCGGGTCCGCTCAGGTGGCGCCCTTGACCGGCCAGCCCAAGTATGTGTTCTTTTTCATCGGCGACGGCATGGGTTTCGCCCAGGTGCACTCCGCGGAGGCGTACCTGGCCACGACCCAGAGCAAGGAGACCGACTGTAACGATGTGAACAAGTCGGTCAGGTTGGTGATGACAGGCGAACTCCCCTTCGCGGGGGTCTGCACGACCTATGATTTCGGCCAACTAATCACCGATTCGGCTTCGGCCGGAACCGCCCTGGCCTGCGGTCACAAGACCTATGAAGGCGTCATCGCCTTGGACCCCAGCAAGACAGTCGGGTACAAGAGCGTCGCCAAGGCCGCTAAGGAAAAGGGCATGAAGGTCGGTATTCTCTCGAGCGTCTCGCTCGATCATGCGACTCCGGCAGTGTTCTACGCCAATCAGGAAAGCCGCGATCAGTACTTCCACATCGCCCTGCAGGCCACCGCCAGCGGGTTCGATTTCTTCGGCGGCGGCACCTTCCGGTATATCGACGGCTACACGGGAAAAGCCGCGACGGCCTGGCCCGAGTTGGCCAAGGGGGCCCCTGGCGTGAAGAACCTCTGGACCGAGTTCCAGAACAACGGCTACAGCATCGTACACAACCTCTCGGACCTCCGGAACATCCCGGCGGGCACCAAGTGCGTCGCGGCCACGCCGACTCCACAAGACAGCGCTGCGATGCACTATGATCTCGACCGGGCAACCGCCGGCGAGTGGAGCCTGGCGGACGTGACCGCCGAGGCGATTCGGATTTTGGACAATCCCAACGGTTTCTTCATGATGGTCGAAGGCGGCAAGATCGACTGGGCCTGCCACGCCAACGACGCCCGCGCCAGCATTGAAGACACGATTGCGTTCGACAACGCCGTCGCGAAGGCCGTCGAGTTCGCCAAGAGCCATCCCGGCGAGGTCCTCATCGTCGTCACCGCGGACCATGAGTGCGGTGGTCTGAGCATGGGGTGGGCCGGCACGCAATACGCCAGCGCCTATGAGAAACTCATGGGCCAGACCATGACCTTCCAGGCCTTCGGCAAATGGCTGACCGCCTATCAGAACGATCCGTCCAGCCTGTGGAACTGGATCAGCATCTACCTCCAGATCTTCGGACCCGAGAATGCCGACATCCGCGAAGTGAACCTGACGGACGACAGGGTCCTGCTGGCCAAGATCAAGCAGGCTTTCGGCCTTGACTATGCCACGCTGACGGATGTGCAGAAAGCGCAGCTCGAAGAGGCCTACGACCGCCAGATGACTCGTCAGCTGATCCGCGGCAGCGAAGAGGATTACCTCATGTTCGGCGGCTATCATCCGTTGGCCGTCACCTGCACCCACATCAGCAACGCCCGCGCCGGCCTGGGCTGGACGAGCTACAGCCATACGGCGGCCCCAGTTCCGGTGATGGCGAATGACGCCCGATTTGGGGGTTACTACGACAACACGGACCTGAACAAGGTGCTTATCGAGATCATGGGGGTCAGCCTGGACTAACCACACCCGACACACACTGAAGAATGGGGCGCAATCCGCTGGAGATTCCGCCCCATTCTCTTCCCTCAGGAGCATTCGAATGAAATGGACCGAATCCGCGTCGAACAAAAGAGACCTTGTGCTGGTGAGCGTCTTTGCCTTGTTCTGCATCGGTTTGGCCTTCATGCCCACGGGCTTCGAGAATCGTCGGCGTGCAGATTCGCACCTGGCTCGGGCCCGCGTCCTGGACGTGGACAACACGCACGTCCATCGTGCGGCGATCATCAAGACCGGAACGCAGAACCTGACGGTCGAGTTCCTCAGCGGCCCCTTCCGCGGTCAGCAGGCGGTCGCCGTCAACCATCTGACCGGCAAGATGGAGCTGGACGACGTGCTGATCGAAGGGCGAGAGATCCTCGTTGAGCACTCCGTCCGCGATGGGAGCGTGGGATCGGCCGTGGCAAGGGGCAACTACCGCCTGCGGACGGAGTTGTTCCTGGTCGTCTTGTTTGCGGCGGTGCTGGTGCTGGTCGCCGGGTGGACCGGTGTCAAGGCGATGCTCTCGTTCCTGTTCGCGGTCCTGGTGATCTGGAAGGTGATGATCCCGCTATTTCTGCGGGAACGGGACCCTATTCTCGTGGCCTTGTGCGTCGTGGCTGCGCTGACCGGTTCGGTTAGTTTTCTCGTCGGCGGCTTGACACGCAAGGGCCTTGTGACTTTCGCTGGAGCGTTCTCGGGCCTGGTGCTGACGTGCGTTCTCGCCCATTTCTCCACCCGCTCTTTGCGTCTGCACGGGGCGGTCCTGCCTTTCGCAGAGACCCTTCTGTATTCCGGTTTCCATGGCCTGAACCTCACTCGCATTTTTGTCGCCAGCATCTTCATCGCCTGCTCGGGGGCGGTCATGGATCTGGCGATGGACATCGCCGCCTCGATGGACGAGATCCGCAAGAAGAAGCCCGACATCGGCTTCTGGGAGCACGTTGGTTCCGGCATGGCGGTGGGCCGCGCAGTCGTCGGCACGATGACCACCACGCTGCTGTTGGCCTACTCCGGCAGCTACATCGGCCTGCTGATGCTCTTCATGGGCCAGGGCATCCCTCTGCTGAGCATGTTCAATCGGGGCTTCATGGCCGCCGAGGTGCTCAACACGCTCGTCGGCAGCCTGGGCGTGGTGGCCGTGGCCCCGCTGACCGCCCTGGC
>JAGPGT010000324.1 GCA_018055905.1 Phycisphaerae bacterium | reverse complement strand
GCCAGGATCTGCTCGACCGGCAGGCCGAGGCCCTGGTAAAACTTCGCGGCGAGCTGCTCAATGTTTTTGCCCTGGTAATAGTCGTCGAGGTCCAGATCGTAGACCATCGGCGTCTCCTGGAAGAACGGGTCGTGGTAGTGCCAGGGCATCAGTTTCTCGGGCGAGACGCCCAACTGTCTGGCGAGGATCGCGTCGAGTTCGGTTTTGACTTTACGGAACGGCTCGTTCGTCAGGTGGTACAACTCCGCGAAGATTTTGTCGAGATCCTTCACGTCCTGTTCACCGGTAGCCAGGGCCATCGTGTGATAATTGTTGAAGCCCAGCTTGCGAGCCGCCTGGTTGCGGAGCTTGACCAGGCGGACGATGTCGCCGGCGACTGCCTGGCCGACCTGTTTGCTGGCCAGCCATGCCTGTTGACGCTTCGCAGAGTCGGTCTCGCTCTTGAGAATTTCTTTGATCTCGTTGTCGGTGACCTTGCGACCGTCGATCGTGCCGCGAAAGGTGCTGAAGTTCTTCTCGATCTGGGTGCCCAGCTCGACGATCTGCTTGAGCAACTCCGGCTCGATCTGATTGGCGAGGTAGCTGTTGTAGAGGACCGTCAATTGTCGGGCCAGGAGCTTGTCCTTGATTTGGCGGGAATCCTTGAGCTCGCGGAGGTATGCGAAGTCCTTCGCATCGCTGTAGATCCTGCGAATCTGAAGCGTCAGTTCGCTCGATCGGGTGTAGGCGTTCGGATCTCCAGTCACGGCGGCCTCCCACCAGGCCAGGTTCGCCTGCTTCTCCAACGGTTTGATCTTCTCGACATGGGTCGCAATGAAATTCTTCAAGGCTTTCTCCTTCGCATTGGCCGCATCCGCGCGGGGCGAAACCATCGCCGTCGCCAACGTCGCCGCAATCACCAGATTCTTCATCATCATGGGTCTCCGTTAGTACAAGGGCTCCATCCACGGACAAACGAGTTTGTGCGAGTCACTTCATTCAGCATGACAAGAACCGTTCCGCGGCTCTTGGTTGCATCCTCTTCGTTCACTGAGACGGTTCAGTTCGCATCGGCCGTGCGATTCGGGTACACGGGTTTTTTCGGTCTCTTTGGCGGATTCTTCTCCAGAAGATTCAGGACGACGCCGACCGCGGTTTCGAGCTGCGGATCGCGTCCGGCCGCCAGTTCGTGAGGAGCGTTCTCGACTTCGTAGTCCGGATCGACGCCATAACCTTCAACCGCCCAAGCGCCGTCTTCGTACATACCGAACGTCGGTGCGGTGACCGAACCGCCGTCGACGAGGGTCGGATTGCCGCTGATTCCGACGAGCCCGCCCCAGGTGCGCATGCCCACGAGCGGTCCAAGCCCCGCCTCGCGGAAGTAGTAGGGGAAGGCGTCGCCGCCGGAGCCGGACCAGCCGTTCATGATCATGACCTTCGGTCCGGTGTGACTGAGGGTCGGGGTCTGCCAGTCGCGATGATCCCGGCGGGCCCAGTAGTTGTAGGTGGGCCGGCGCAGCAACTCGATGAACCGGTCGGGGATCTGGCCGCCGCTGTTGAACCGCTCATCGATGATCAGTGCCTCCTTGTCGAACTGCGGCCCGAACTGGCGGACCAGCTCGTTCTGGCCGTTCTGACCGGTGTCAGGCACATAAATATAGCCCACGCGGCCCTGCGTCGCCTCTTCGACCTTGCGGCGGTTGCTCTCGATCCAGGCGAGGTTGCGGAGCCGGAACTCGCTCGACATGGGCTGGACTAGGACCTCGGTGGCGTCGTTGACGTCGGGAGTGCGGCTGAGAGTCAGTCGCACGATCTCGCCCGCCAGACCCTGGAACGCAGCCCAGGGGTCTCGCGAGGTGTCCATGGGCCGGCCGTTGACCGCCAAGAGGTAGTCGCCTTCGTTGACTTTCAGGCCGGGGGCCCGCAGGGGCGACCTCACGTCGGCGTCCCACTTGGCGCCTTCGTAGATCTTACCGATGCGATAGGCGTTGTTCGCCGCGTCCAGCTCGAAATCGCAGCCGAGCAGGCCGACCGATAGGCTCTCGGGACGTTCGATGTCCCCTCCGCTGACGTAGGTGTGCGAGCAGTTGAGTTCCGCGATCATTTCGCCGATGACGTAGTTGAGGTCCTCGCGGTCCACGATGTACGGCAGCAGCGCGGAATACCGCAACTTCATCGCCTCCCAGTTTACGCCGTGCATGGCGGGATCATAGAAATAGTCCCGCTGGATCCGCCATGCGTCCATAAAGATCTGCCGCCATTCTTCCTGTGGATGAATCCAGGCCTTCAGGTTGCCGGCTGCGATCCGGCCGTCGGTGGTTTTCTTGTTTTCACCGATGTCGACGATGCCGTAACTGCCGCCAACACGGTAGATGATTTTCTTGCGGTTTGCGGAGATGTCGTAATCGTCGATGCCGTCCAGGATGGTCTTCTCCTCTCGTTCCTTCAGGTCGAAGTAGAGCAGACGGCCGGGGGATTCACCGGGCCTTCGGGCTCCGGTCGGCAGACGACGGACGAAGAGCAGCTTGCCCTCGACGCAGTTTAGGCCGCCGAGATTGCCTGCCTGGATCGGCAGTTGAACCACGCGACTTTCGAAACCGTCGAAGTCGATCTCGACCGGCTTGGGGCCCTTGTCGTCCTTCTTGCCCTTTTCCTCTTTCTTGTTGTCTGCAGTTTTGCCTTCTTCGGCCTTCGCGTCGTCCGGACTTTGTTCGTGGCTCGGGGCGTTGGGGTCCTTCGCCTCCTCTTCCTCTTCATCCTGAATTTGGTCCTTCTTCTGCGGCTCTTCTTTTTTCTTCTCGTCCTGTTTCTCTTTCTTGACCTCTTCTTCGTCGCTGCGCGGCGCCAGCAGCGACTCGACGTCCTTTCTCAACGTCGCGACAAAGAGTCTCGTCGAGTTTGGGTAGATCCAGGTAGAGTCCATGTCGCCGTAGACCGGGTTGAACTCGCGATTGGAGGCGAAGAACAGGTACTTGCCCTCGACGTCAAAGACGGGACTCGATTCGTTGTAGTAGTCGCTGGTGACCT
>JAGPGT010000323.1 GCA_018055905.1 Phycisphaerae bacterium | reverse complement strand
TTGCCGCTTCCGGCCGGACCGTCGATTGTCACTATCCAATCCGCCATCGAAGTCATCCGGCCTCGGACCGCTCGCCGGCGAGGGTGGGGGTCTCAGCGACCATGCACACGCCGCACCCTTCGCTACGGCGAGGATCGCCAACCTTGACCACGATGATGCTTGTGTCGTCCACCTGTCGGGCCAGGCCCGCGAACCGGCGACGGTAGGCCAGGACATTGCGGACGACGTGATCGGCCGGGCAGTCGGCGAATCGGGACGCCGCCTCCAGCATCCGTTCCCGACCCCAGAGATCGTTGTTGAAGTCCATCGCATCGACCAGACCATCCGTGTAAAAGAGCAGGCAATCGCCATCGCGGAGTTCGACCGTCTCGATGTCGTACTTGGCGTGCGAGTCCACGCCGAGGACCAGACCACCGGCCGAGAGGTCCTGGAGCCGGCCGTCGCGGATCAGCACCGCCGGCTCATGACCGCAGTTACAGTAGGTCATGGTCTTCTCCGCCGCGTCGATCGTGGCATAATAAAGCGTGATGAACTCGCCCTCCCGGCACTCCATACAAGCCAACTTATTGAAGTTTTCGATGGCGTTTCGGGTGCGAACGACGTTCCTCATACCACTGTTGAGGTCGCCGGCCATGGGACCGACGTCGCGAAGCACCTCGCGGAACCCTTCGGTGTACGCTTGGACCGCCCCTCGGAACCAGCTCATCATGATCGCGGCGGGCACACCTTTGCCGATGACGTCGGCGATCGTGATGACCAATCGATCCTTGTTAATGGGCAGAAAATCATAGAAATCCCCGCCCACGTCGAAGCAAGGAATGTATGTGGCCGCGATGTCCAGCCCCTGGATTTTCGGAGGCTTCTCCGGGATCATCCGACGCTGGATCAATCCGGCCAGACGCATCTGCTCGGTGAACCGTTGGGCCTCGATGGCCTCGGCGTACAGCTTGGCATTGGTGATCGCCACGGCGCACTGGGAGGCGACCGCCCTGGCCACGACGATGTCGCTGGGGGTGAAATCGTTGGGCTGCGGGCTGTAGAGCCGCAACACCCCAATCGGTTTGTTGCGGAATTGCATCGCTACCGTCAACTGGCTGACCAACCCCTCTTTCTCCGTCGCTTGCTTGTACTGGATGCGGTCATCGATCCGCATGTCGTCGATCACAATGGCCTGACCGGCAAATGCGGCCTTGATGACCACGTCGTCCTTGGTCACCGGTCCTTTGCTGCGGTATTCCTCGCTGAGCCCGTAGGTGCTCCGCATCCGCAAATCGTTCTTTTCTTCGTCGAGCAGACGAATCGAACAAGCTTTGGCGCCGATGATTTTGACCGCGGCTTCCGCCAGCTTGTCGAGCACCTCCTGCAAAGAGAAGTCGCCCGCCACCAGCGTGCTGAGCTGGTAGATCTGCTCGTCGATCTCCACTTGTCGCTTTACACTTCGCATATGCTCCAGACAATGATTTTCAATTCGGCGGCATTATACGCGATGTCGGGGAATTCGGAAACGGCAATTTCGCAAAGGGGGGCAACGAGCATACAACTGCTATTGCGCAAGTCGCAAACCCGCTCCTACGATCCCAGAGACGCCGGATCCTGCTGGTAGAAGCGTTTGAGTTCTTCGTACAACCTCGGGTAGGCCCGCCGCAGGTCGATGGGCGTTTCGAAAAAGGTTTCCGTGGCCACCGCAAAGAACTCCGCCGGGTCGGTGGCCCCGTACTCGTCGAGCACCTCCGGCCGACGACGCTGGACCGCCTTCTGGAACCGCTCATAATCTTGGCCGAGAGCCTTGGCCCAAGCGTCGAATGTCGCCCGGTCCCGTAACACCGGCGTGCTGTCACCCTTGCCGCCGGAACTGTCGAGCTGGTGGGCAAACTCGTGAAAGGCAACGTTCGACCCGTCGCCGGCGTCGATGTCGTCGAGGATATCCGCCCAGGACAAGATGACGGTTCCCCTGGGCCAGGACTCGCCAAGGCGGATCTCCTCAGTCTCCAGAACCATGTCGCCGACGACCTCATACACTTCGGGGCTGACGAACGCCTCTGGGTAGACCAGGATAGATTTCAGGCCCGGATAGTAATCCGTCTGTCGATGCAACAGCAGTATGCAGGCGTGGGCCGCGATGGTAACCCGAATCTCGTCGGTGATCTCCAGCCCCTGACAGCCCTCGAAACGCTTCTCCCCCAGAAAAATCTGGATGCCCCGTTTCAGTTCCTCGCGGTCTGCCTCGGGCAGCACGGCGTAGAGCGGCACATTCCGTTCCAGAACCGCCAGCCACTCCGCTGGAAAAGGCCGGGCCGCCAGTTTTTCTCTGCGCCTCTTTTTAAAGATCATTTCGTAATTTACTATTCACGCCCTAGCATTTACGATTGAGCGAACTGCACAGAAAAAGACGGGGTTCATGCAGCCCGCGACAACCCAAAATAGTAAATCATAAACCGAAAATAGCAAACTCATATGAGCGACTCATTACCGTTTCTGACCACGGGCCTTCCCGGCGTCGGCGGGGTCATCAAAAGCCGACCGGAGGATTTCTTCGTTGAGGAGATCCCCGCTTACGAACCGAGCGGCTCGGGCACCCACGTTTATGCCCAGATCGAGAAGAAAGGGCTCGGCACGCGGGAGGCCCTCGACCGGATCGCGAAGGCGTTGAACGTTCAGCGTCGGGATATCGGCACCGCAGGCCTCAAGGATGCCCGGGCGGTGGCCCGCCAGTGGATCTCCATCGAACACATCGATCCGGCACGGCTGGAGCAGCTCTCGCTGGCAGAAGTCCGCGTACTCAAAACCAGCCGGCACACAAACAAGCTCAAGCCCGGCCATCTGCGGGGCAACCGTTTCGTCGTTCGGCTTCGCCAACTCGCGATGCCGCCGGAAGAGGCCCTGGCCGTTGCGGAGAAGGTCCTGGCGATCCTGACCACTCGCGGCGTACCCAACTATTTCGGGCCCCAACGGTTCGGCAACCATCGGAACAACCATCTTCTGGGCCGAGCACTCGCCCGCAACGACGCGGAAG